>NZ_QPGN01000014.1:0-83707 GCF_003335205.1 Brachybacterium sp. JB7
CGTGGTCACGGTCGCGATGGGCATGGCGGCGTCGATGGGGCAGTTCCTGCTGTCCTCGGGCACCAAGGGCAAGCGCTTCGCGACCCCGCACACGCGCGTGCTCATGCACCAGCCGCTGGGCGGCCTCGGCGGCACCGCGACCGACATCAAGATCCAGGCCGATCTCATCCTCTCGATGAAGAAGCAGCTGGCCGAGCTGATCGCCGAGCAGACCGACAAGAGCGTCGAGCAGATCACCGAGGACTCCGACCGCGACCGCTGGTTCACGGCGACCGAGGCCCTCGAGTACGGCTTCATCGACAAGATCGTGACCGGGGCGAGCGACGTCACGGGCGGCGGCGGAACCGACGACTGACCGTCCCTCCCGGCACCCTCAGACACCTCTCACGCAAGGAGACCCCGTGACTTTCGATCCCCGCACCATCGGCGCCATGCCGACCGCCCAGGCCGGCGGGATGCCCACCTCGCGCTACGTGCTGCCGCAGTACGAGGAGCGCACGGCGTACGGCATGAAGCGCCAGGACCCGTACACCAAGCTGTTCGAGGACCGCATCATCTTCCTGGGCGTCCAGGTCGACGACGCCTCGGCGGACGATGTCATGGCCCAGCTGCTCGTCCTGGAATCCCAGGACCCTGACCGCGACATCACCCTCTACATCAACAGCCCCGGCGGCTCGTTCACGGCCCTCACGGCCATCTACGACACGATGCAGTACGTCAAGCCGGACATCACCACGGTGTGCCTCGGCCAGGCGGCGTCCGCCGCCGCGGTGCTGCTGGCCGCGGGCGCCCCGGGCAAGCGCCTCGCGCTGCCCAACGCGCGCATCCTCATCCACCAGCCCGCCATGGGCGGCGAGGGCGGCGGCGGCCAGGCCTCGGACCTCGAGATCCAGGCCAACGAGATCATGCGCATGCGCGAATGGCTCGAGGAGACGCTCGCCGACCACACCGGCCGCACCAAGGAGCAGGTCAGCAAGGACATCGAGCGCGACAAGATCCTCACCGCGAAGTCGGCCCTCGATTACGGGCTGATCGACCAGGTGCTGGAATCCCGCAAGGAGCCCCGCGCGCAGCTCTCCCGCTGACCGGGAAGACGTCGTCGGCCCCGTGGGTGCGCACCGCATTCCGCGGGGCCGACGACGTCGCCTCCAGGGCGGCCCGCCCGGCCGTCCGACGCAGCAGGATCCGAGGCCCAGCCTCCCGCGTCCCCGGCGCACGCCGGGGTACCGTGGTGCGGTCCGCAGATCCGGTTTCGGATCCCGGGCATGGACGGATGACATGGTGAGGGCCTGACGAAAGGACACGGAGCATGGCGCGCACGAGCGACGGGGCCGACGTGTTCAAATGCTCGTTCTGCGGGAAGTCGCAGAAGCAGGTCGAACGGCTGATCTCCGGTCCCGGGGTGTTCATCTGCGAAGAGTGCATCGAACTGTGCAACGAGATCATCGCCGAGGAGATCCAGGCCGCACAGCCCGCCTCCGAGGAGCAGGCCGCGCTGCCCACCCCGCAGGAGATCTTCGCGTTCCTCGAGGACTACGTCGTCGGCCAGGAGCCCGCCAAGCGCGCGCTGGCCGTCGCCGTCTACAACCATTACAAGCGGGTGCGCGCCCAGGAGGCGGACTCCGCCGGCCCCACGGCGAAGAGCGCCGCCGCCGCGCTCGCGGAAGAGGCTGATTCGGGCAGCTCTGGCACCTCGGGCAGTGCGGGCGGCTCCGGCAACTCTGGCGGCGCGAGCGCGTCGGACAGCTCCGCCATCGAGATCGCCAAGTCCAACGTGATGCTGGTGGGTCCCACCGGTTGCGGCAAGACCTATCTGGCCCAGACCCTCGCCCGCATGCTCGACGTGCCCTTCGCGATGGCCGATGCCACAGCGCTCACCGAGGCCGGCTACGTCGGCGAGGACGTCGAGAACATCCTGCTGAAGCTCCTTCAGGCCGCGGACTACGACGTCCAGAAGGCCGAGCGCGGCATCATCTACATCGACGAGATCGACAAGATCGGCCGCAAGTCCGAGAACCCGTCGATCACCCGCGACGTCTCGGGGGAGGGCGTGCAGCAGGCGCTGCTGAAGATCCTCGAAGGCACGGTCGCCGCGGTGCCGCCGCAGGGCGGGCGCAAGCACCCCCATCAGGAGTTCATCCAGATCGACACGACGAACGTGCTGTTCATCGTGGCCGGGGCGTTCGCGGGCATCGAGGACATCATCGGTTCCCGGATCGGCAAGCGCGGCATCGGCTTCGGTGCCGACCTGCACACCCCGCTCGAGCAGGAGGCCCTGTACGCGAAGCTGGTCCCGGAGGACCTGCTCAAGTTCGGTCTGATCCCCGAGTTCATCGGCCGTCTGCCGATCATCACGAGCGTGTCGAACCTGGACCGCGATGCCCTGATCCAGATCCTCACCGAGCCGCGCAACGCCCTGGTCCGCCAGTTCCAGAAGATGTTCGAGCTCGACGGCGTGGAACTCGATTTCGAGCGGAGCGCGCTGGAGGCGGTCGCCGACCGTGCGATCGAGCGCGGGACCGGTGCCCGCGGCCTGCGCGCCATCCTCGAGGACTCCCTCCAGGAGGTCATGTTCGACGTGCCCTCCCGGGAGGACATCGTCAAGGTGGTCATCACGCCGGGTGTGATCACCGACGGGCGGGCGCCGCTGATGGTCACCGGCAAGGACTCCGACCGCGAGGTCCAGGAGCCGCGACAGGAGCGGTCCGCCTGATGAGCCAGCCCCCGCGCAGCGCCACGGTCGGCGAGGATCCCGTCGATCGTGCGCGCGAGATCCTCGTCGAGGAACGTCGCAGCATCGACAACATCGACGCCGCCCTCGTGCACCTGCTCGCCGAGCGCTTCGCGCACACCCAGCGGGTGGGCGTCCTCAAGGCGACCTACGGACTGCCCCCGGCGGATCCATCCCGCGAGCAGGAGCAGATCGCCCGCCTGCGCACCCTCGCCCATGACGCGGGCCTGGATCCGGTCTTCGCCGAGGCGTTCATGCGCTTCATCGTCACCGAGGTGATCCGCCATCACGAGCGGATCCGCGACGAGGGCCCCTCCCATGCCTGACGCCCCCGCCGACTGGTAATGTGAGTCGCGTGACAAGCTTCCAGTTCCTCGAATGGCCGGTGATCCGGCAGCTTCGCGGCGCCGATCGACTCGGCCGGGGAGCTGCGGTCACCTCGAAGGCCACGCGGAGCACTGCGCCCCGCACCAGCGAGGCGGACACCGTGGTGCAGAGCGTGTGCCCGTACTGCGCCGTGGGCTGCGGTCAGAAGGTCTTCGCCAAGGACAACCGGGTCATCCAGATCGAGGGCGACCCTGATTCGCCGATCTCACGCGGTCGGCTGTGCCCCAAGGGCGCCGCGAGCGAGCAGCTGGTCAACTCCACGCGCCGCATCACGACCGTCCGCTACCGCCCCCCGTACGCCACGGACTGGCAGGATCTCGACCTCGACACCGCCATGGACATGATCGCGGACCGCTTCCTCGAGGCGCGCCGCAACCACTGGGAGGACGAGGACGAGAAGGGGCACCCGCTGAGGCGGGCGATGGGCATCGCGTCGCTGGGCGGCGCGACCATCGACAACGAGGAGAACTACCTCGCGAAGAAGCTGTTCACCGCGGCCGGTGCCATCCAGATGGAGAACCAGGCCCGCATTTGACACTCCGCCACGGTCCCCGGTCTGGGGACCTCGTTCGGACGCGGTGGGGCCACGCAGTACCTGCAGGACATGGCCAACGCCGATTGCATCGTCATCCAGGGCTCCAACATGGCCGAGGCCCATCCGGTGGGCTACCAGTGGGTGATGGAGGCGCGCTCGCGCGGTGCTCGGGTGATCCATGTCGATCCGCGGTTCTCGCGCACCAGCGCCAACGCTGACAAGCACCTGCCGATCCGAGCGGGAACGGACATCGTGCTGCTCGGCGCGCTCATCAACCACGTGATCGCGAATGACCTCTGGTTCACGGACTACGTCAAGGCGTTCACCAACGCCTCCTCGATCATCGAGGGCGACTTCGCCGACTCCGAGGACCTCGACGGGCTCTTCTCCGGTTTCGACCCCGCGACGGGCACCTACGACAACGCCTCGTGGCAGTACGCCGATGCCTCTGCCGACGGAGCTGACGGAGCCGACGGAGGGCACGGTGCCTCGACGGCTACCGGCGTGCCCCACGGCGAATCCCACGGAGAGTCCCACGGGTCCGGTGGCCCGCAGCTCGAGCACGGGGAGCCGGCCCGCGACGAGACGCTGCAGGACCCCCGGTGCGTCTTCCAGATCCTGAAGCGCCACTACGCCCGCTACACCGCCGAGATGGTCGAGGAGGCGTGCGGCATCTCCCGCGCGGACTTCGAGTACCTGGCGCGCTCGATGACGGACAACTCCGGACCGGAGCGCACCACCTGCTTCGCCTATGCCGTGGGCTGGACGCAGCACGTCGGCGGTGCGCAGTTCATCCGCGCCGCCGGAGTGCTGCAGCTGCTGCTGGGCAACATGGGCCGCCCCGGCGGCGGCATCATGGCCCTGCGCGGCCACGCCACGATCCAGGGCTCCACGGACATCCCCACCCTGTTCAACCTCCTGCCCGGATACCTGCCCATGCCCAAGGCCGGCGCCCATGATTCGTTCGAGGACTACGTCGACTCGATCGGCTCGAAGTCCCAGAAGGGCTTCTGGGCGGAGTCCGAGGCGTACGCGGTGAACCTGCTGAAGGCTTGGTGGGGCGATGCCGCGACGGCGGAGAACGACTGGGCGTTCGACTACCTGCCGCGCCTGACCGGCGCCCACGGCACGTACCAGACCACGATGCGGATGCTCGAGGACGGGCTCGACGGATTCTTCCTGCTGGGTCAGAACCCGGCGGTGGGCTCCGCCAACGGCCGCATGCAGCGCCTGGGCATGTCGCACCTGAAGTGGATGGTGGTGCGCGACTTCTCCATGATCGAATCTGCCACCTGGTGGAAGGAGGGGCCGGAGATCGAGTCGGGCGAGCTGAAGACCGAGGACATCGCCACCGAGATGTTCTTCCTGCCCGCCGCGAACCACACCGAGAAGGCCGGATCGTTCACCCAGACCCAGCGCCTGGTGCAGTGGCGCCAGCAGGCCGTCACCCCGCCGGGGGACTGCCGCAGCGAGCTGGCGTTCATGTTCGAGCTCGGCCAGCGCCTCCGCGAGCGCCTGCGGGATTCGACCGACCCCCGAGACCGGCCGCTGCTCGACCTCACCTGGGACTACCCGACCGATGAGCACGGTGAGCCCGATCCGGAGTCCGTGCTCAAGGAGATCAACGGCTATCACGTCGGCGGCGAGCAGGACGGCGTGCCCCTGTCGTCCTACACCCAGATGACGGCCGACGGCACCACCGCGGGGGGCTGCTGGATCTATACCGGCGTCTATGCGGACGGGGTCAACCAGGCTGCCCGGCGCAAGCCCGGCAGCGAGCAGGACAGCACCGCGGCCGAGTGGGCGTGGGCCTGGCCCGCGAACCGTCGGATCCTCTACAACCGCGCGTCCGCCGACGCCGACGGCAAGCCCTGGAGCGAGCGCAAGAAGTATGTGTGGTGGGACGAGGACACCCAGCGGTGGACCGGCAAGGACATCCCGGACTTCCCGGCGGACAAGCACCCGCACGACCTCGGGGACGCGGACAAGGGCGGCGCTGCCGCCCTCGCCGGAAACGACGCATTCGTCATGCAGGCCGACGGCCGCGGCTGGCTGTTCGCGCCCTCGGGCATGGTCGACGGTCCTCTCCCCACGCACTACGAGACGGTCGAGTCGGCGATCCCGAACCCGCTGTACGGCCAGCAGGCGAACCCCACCCAGATGACCATCACGGATCGCGACAACATGAACGCCCCGGGCATCACCGGTACGGCGGCCGAGGGCGAGGTCTACCCGTACGTGTTCACCACCTACCGCCTCACCGAGCACCACACCGCCGGCGGGATGAGCCGCTTCCTGCCGTACCTGGCCGAGCTGCAGCCCGAGCTGTTCTGCGAGGTCTCTCCGGAGCTCGCCGAGGAGGTCGGGCTGGAGCAGAACGGCTGGGCGACGGTGGTCACCCCGCGGTCCGCGATCGAGGCCCGGGTGCTGGTCACCCGACGCATGAGGCCGCTCCAGGCGGCCGGCCGCACGGTGCACCAGATCGGGATCCCGTACCACTGGGCGCAGGGCACCGAGGCGGTGGTCTCCGGTGACGCGGTCAACGACCTGATCGGGATGAACCTCGATGCCAACACGCAGATCCAGAACTCCAAGGTGATCGCGTGCGCCCTGCGCCCCGGCCGTCGTCCGCGCGGGCCCGCCCTGCGTGATCTGGTGGCAGACTTCCAGGATCGGGCCGGGATCAGTCCGACGACGGCGGAGAGCACGCTGGACATCGGTCCGACCACGGCTGAGCCGTCCGCTGAGCTCGCGGTCGACGACCCCCGAGGGGCCGACACCGCCTCTGGAGAGGAGCACTGATGGGATCGCTGATCGAATCCGCAGGACGCCCGGGCGCCGATTCCGGCTGGGAGCACGAGCATCCGCGCAAGGGGTTCTTCACCGACACCTCCATCTGCATCGGCTGCAAGGCCTGCGAGGTGGCCTGCAAGGAATGGAACCAGAACCCGACCGACGGGGACCTCGAGCTGCTCGGCTCCTCCTTCGACAACACCGGGGAGCTGGGTGCGAACACGTGGCGCCACGTGGCCTTCGTGGAGCAGGACTCCGAGCGCATCGAAGAGGCCAAGGAGTCGGGCCGACGCCTCGTCAGCCTGGGCATGCCCACGGTGGGCCCCCGCTCCAGCGGACCGCGCCCCGGTGCCCCCTCCACCCCGGGCGGCCGTCCTGGCGATGACCTGACCGATGAGGACACCACCCCGCCGGACACCCCCGAGTTCCGCTGGCTGATGTCCTCGGACGTCTGCAAGCACTGCACCAACGCCGGCTGCCTGGACGTGTGCCCGACCGGCGCGCTGCACCGCACCGAGTTCGGCACCGTCGTGGTGCAGCAGGACGTCTGCAACGGCTGCGGGACCTGCGTGGGCGGCTGCCCGTTCGGCGTGATCGAGCGTCGGGACGACGGCACCATCTCCCCGCGCTCCTCCCGCGACGAGGGGGAGCAGAAGGATCCCGACCACGGGACCGCCAACAAGTGCACGCTCTGCTACGACCGGCTCGTCGTCGGCGAGACCCCCGCGTGCGCGCAGACCTGCCCGACCACCTCGATCAAGTTCGGCGACCGCGAGGACATGGTCGACAGCGCCGAGGAGCGTGTGCAGCAGCTGCACTCCCAGGGCATGACCGAGGCGCGCCTGTACGGCGCTAACCCGCACGACGGCGTGGGCGGGATCGGCTCGGTGTTCCTGCTGCTGGACGAGCCGGAGGTCTACGGCCTGCCGCCGGACCCCCAGGTGCCCACGAAGGAGCTCCCTCAGATGTACCGGACCGCCGGCGTCGCCGCTCTCGGGATGGTCGCCGCGACCGCCCTCGCCTTCCTCGGAGGGCGTCGGTGACGCACGCAGCCCATTCCGAGTACGACTCCTACCGGCCCCCGGAGCCGCCCCGGCGCAGGCGTCGACGCGGCGGGGGTCTCGGCAGCCGCTCCGGACGGCCGGGCCGCCCCGGCCAGGCCGGTGGTGGCGACGGCTCGCGCGAGATGCCGATGGTCGAGGACGTCGAGTTCAGCTCCTACTACGGCCGTCCCGTCGTCAAGGCTCCGCCGTGGGAGTGGCCGATCGGCCTGTACCTCTTCGTCGGCGGGCTGGCGGGCGGTTCCGCGCTGCTCGGCGCCGGCGGATCCCTGACCGGCCGTGCCGGGCTGCGCCGCACGGCACGCCTCACCGCCGTCGGCGCCGTCGGGGTGGGCCTGCCGGCACTGGTCATGGACCTCGGGCGCCCGGAGCGGTTCTTGAACATGCTGCGCGTGTTCAAGCCGACCTCGCCGATGAGCATGGGCACCTGGCTGCTCTCGGCCTTCGGCACCGCTGCCGGTGTCGCCGCCGCAGGTGAGATGGACCGGATGACGGGGGAGCGGCTGCCGCTGGGCCGGCTCCGACCTCTGCTGCGCGTCGCGGAGGGCGCGGGCGGTGCAGGCGCCGCCGTGCTCGGCGCGCCGCTGGCGGCGTACACGGCCGTCCTGTTGGGCGATACTGCGGTGCCGACCTGGGCTGCCTCGCGCAAGGGTCTGGCCTATGTGTTCGTGTCCTCGGCCGGGATGGCCGCAGGCGGCGCAGCCATGATCACGACCCCGACGGCGGAGGCCGGACCTGCCCGAACCCTGGCCGTGCTCGGCGTCGCGGGGGACCTGATCGGGATGCGCTTCACGAAGGAGCAGATGCATCCGCTGGAAGCCGAACCGCTCGAGTCCGGCAGCGCAGGGTGGAAGCTCCGCCTCTCCGAGGGCCTCGCGATCGCGGGCGGTCTCGGCACGCTCCTGGGAGGACGCCACCGGGGGATCGCGGCCCTCAGCGGCCTCGCGCTCGCCTCGGCCTCGGCGCTGACCCGCTTCGGGGTGCTCGAGGCCGGGCTGGAATCGGTCAAGGATCCGCGCCGCGTCATCGAACCGCAGCGCGAGCGCCTCGAGAAGCGCCGTGCCGCCGGCATCACCGACGACTCGATCACCACCGGCCCCCGCCCGGCAGCTCCGGAGCAGGCCGGATCGGACTCCGAGTCGCAGGTGCCGGGGTCGGCAGCACCGATGGAGTAGTACCCGAAGGAGTGGGTCTCGAAGGGGTGGGCACCGATGGGGTGGGCTCCGAGGAATCTCGCGTCGGAGCTCCGGGACCGCTGGCCGCGCCGGTCAGCGCGCGGGGACGGCTCAGCGCACGTCGATCCCCGCACCCTCCACGGTCTCGCCGATGATCGGGTACCCCGGGACCTCGCCGACCACGAGCAGCCCGCCGGACGTCTGGGCATCCGCGAGCAGCAGCAGATCGTCCTCCGTGATGCCCGCTCCGGGGCGCACGCTCTCGCGCACCCAGTCGAGATTGCGACGGGTCCCGCCGGAGACGTAGCCGTCGCGCAGGGCGTCGGCCGCACCGTCGATCAGCGGCACGGAGGCGCGGTCGAGCACGACGCCCACGCCGGAGGCGCGTGCCATCTTGTGCAGGTGCCCGAGCAGACCGAAGCCGGTCACGTCCGTCGCGGCGCGGGCCCCGGTGGCCAGAGCCGCTTTCGAGGCCTCCCGGTTCAGGGAAGTCATGCTCGCGATCGCGGCCTGGGAGACGTCGCCGGTCGCCTTCATCCGGTTGTTCAGCAGGCCCACGCCGATCGGCTTGGTCAGCGTGATCGGCAGCCCGGCCCGGGCGGCGTCGTTGCGCAGCAGACGGTCCGGATCCGCGGTGCCGGTGACAGCCATGCCGTACTTGGGCTCGGGATCATCGACCGAGTGCCCGCCGATCACCGGTACGCCAGCCTCTTTCGCGACCTGCAGACCGCCCGCGAGGACCTCGCGGAGCAGGTCGAAGGACAGCACGCCGCGCGGCCAGCCCACCAGGTTGATCGCCACCACGGGGTCCCCGCCCATGGCGTAGATGTCCGACAGGGCGTTCGCGGCGGCGATGCGGCCCCAGTCGAAGGGGTCATCGACCACCGGCGTGAAGAAATCAGCGGTGGAGAGCACAGCGGTCCCGCCGTCGATGCGCACGGCCGCGGCGTCGTCGCCGTCGTCCAGCCCCACGATCACCGAGTCGTACTGCTGGCCGGACAGGGCCGCGACGACCTCCTCGAGCTCGCCGGGCGGGATCTTCGAGGCGCAGCCACCGCCGTGCGCCATCGTCGTCAGGCGGATCGTCGGAGTCGTGGCGGAGGGCGTGCTGACAGGAGAGATCGGGGAGTCGCTCATGCTCGGAGCCTACCCATCCGCATGCCGTTCTCGACCTGATCCCAGCGGGCTCTCGGCCGGATCTCGGCCGTCCCTCGACGGGTTCTCGGCCGGATTCCGGCGGACAGGCCGGCATTCTCCCGGCACTCTCCCCAGCGCTGGTCCGAGTACCGTCCCCAGCACTCTCCTCAGCACTGTCCTCAGCGCCGTCCTCAGTGCGGAGCACCTGGTGGGGCGGTGATACCTTGACCCGTGGAGGCGTACGTGTCCTGGTGGGCGCCCCGGTCTTCAAAACCGGTGAGACCGAGCATCTCGGTCTGGCGGGTTCGATTCCCGTCCGCCTCCGCCACCCGCCTGATGCCGCCGCGGGAGCGGCGAACCGCCGCCGTCGGCCCGAACGAGGAGGTTCCCGTGCCCGAGTCCGTGGAGCGCCCGGAGGCGGTCGAGGACCCCCGCCGTCGCATCCCGCGCACCGACCTCCTGCTCGCGCATCCGCAGGTCGCCCGTGCGAGCGCGACGATGAGCGACCGGGTGGTGCGGGACATCGTGCGCGCCGCGCAGGCCCGTGCACGAGCCGGTGAGATCGCCCCGGAGCAGGTGCTGGATGATGTGCGTGCCGCGATCGGGGACCGCCCGTCCTCCTCCCTGCGCCCGGTGCTCAACGCCACCGGGGTCATCGTGCACACCAACCTCGGTCGGGCACCGCTGTCGGCCGCGGCGCGGGAGGCCGTCCTGGACGCCGCCGGATACACCGACGTCGAGTTCGACCTCGCCACGGGTGCTCGGGCTCGCCGCGGCGCCGGCGCCCGGGCCGCCCTGCTCGCCGCCTGCCCGGAGGCGGAGGACGCGCTCGTGGTGAACAACGGTGCCGCAGCCCTCGTGCTCGCCACCACCGCGCTGGCGGGGACGGCGGACGTCGTGATCAGCCGCGGCGAGCTGATCGAGATCGGGGCGGGCTTCCGTCTCCCGGACCTGATCGCCTCGGCCGGTGCCCGGATCCACGAGGTCGGCACCACCAACCGCACCCATCTGGCCGATTACACGGAAGCGCTCGGAGAGCGGACCGGCTGCGTGCTGCGCATCCACACCAGCAACTACCGCATCATCGGCTTCACCAGCGAGGTCGGGATCGCTGAGCTCGCCGAGCCGTGCCGCGCGGCCGGAGTGCCGCTGCTCGCGGACCTCGGCAGCGGACTGCTCGCGCCCGACGTGCACCTGCCGGAGGAGCCCGATGCGGCCTCCGCACTCCGGGACGGCGCGGATCTGGTGATCGCCAGCGGGGACAAGCTGCTCGGCGGTCCCCAGGCCGGCATCCTGCTGGGCAGGGCCGACGTGATCGCCCGCCTGGCCCGCCACCCCCTGGCGCGGGCCGTGCGCGCGGACAAGCTCGCCCTGGCCGCTCTCGAGGCCACCCTGACCGGAACCGCCCCGCCGGTGATCGACTCCCTGCATGCGGACCCGGACCAGCTGCACGAGCGGACCGCTCGGCTCGCCGAGCGGCTCGGGGGCCGGCTCATCCCGCATGACGGCCGCGTGGGCGGGGGAGGAGGCGCCGAGGTGCCGTTGCCCGGCTGGGCCGTCGCCCTCGAGGCCGAGCTCGCTGCTCCCTTGCGCACCGGGGACCTCGCCGTCGTGGCCACCGTGCGCGACGGCGACTGCCTGCTGGACCTGCGCACCGTCCCGCCCGAGCAGGACGATCGCCTCGTCGCGGCCGTGGACTCGGCGCGCGCGGTTCTCGCGGCGCCGGGGGAGCCGGACCGCCGATGAGGCAGGTGATCGCCACCGCCGGTCACGTCGACCACGGGAAGTCCACCCTGATCAGAGCGCTGACCGGGAGCGATCCCGACCGGTTCGCGGAGGAGAAGCAGCGCGGGCTGACCATCGATCTCGGCTTCGCCTGGACCGCGCTGCCCTCGGGACGCGAGGTGTCCTTCGTCGACGTCCCGGGCCATGAGCGGTTCCTGGGCAACATGCTCGCCGGGCTGGGCCCTGCCCCGATCGTGTGCTTCGTGATCGCGGCCGACGAGGGCTGGAGCGCGCAGTCCTCCGACCACCGCGACGCGATCGCGGCCCTCGGCATCGACCAGGGGATCCTCGTGATCACCCGCCTGGACCTGGCTCCCGACGGGGTCGGGGAGGTCCTCGCCGAGGCCCGTCGCGAGCTCGCCGGGACCGGCCTCGAGGATGCTCCCGCCGTCGGGGTCGCCAGCACCACCGGGGAGGGTCTGGATGCGCTCCGGGACACGCTGGACGCTCTGGTCGCCACCGCACGCGAACCGTCCGCGCAGGAACGGGTGAGGCTGTGGGTGGACCGGTCCTTCACGATCGGAGGCGCGGGCACCGTGGTGACCGGGACCCTCGCCGCCGGGACCCTCACCCGGGGCCACCGTCTGGAGCTGTGCGGCGAGCAGCGCGGCGGCGAGGTCACCGTGCGCGGGCTGCAGACCCGGGGCGACGCGGTGGAGTCGATCGGCCCCGTGAACAGGGTCGCCGTGAACCTGCGCGGGATCGGCACCGACGAGATCGGCCGCGGGGACGCACTGCTCACACCCGGTTCCTGGGCCACGTCCTCCCTGCTCGACGTGCGCCGGGTGGGCGGCGCGGGGCTCGCCGACGCGCCCGCGGAGCTCACGGTGCACATCGGCACCGCAGCCGTCCCCGCCCGGGTGCGGCCTCTCGGGGAGGGTCACGCCCGCCTCACCCTGTCCCGTGCGCTGCCACTGCGGGTGGGCGATCGGATGGTGCTGCGTGGCAGCGGGAGCGCATCGGTCCGCAGCGGTGTGCAGGTGCTGGACCTGGGCCCTCCGCGCCTGGAACGTCGCGGCGACGGGACACGGCGCATCCGCACCCTCGAGGCGATGCCGGCCACCGGCGACGTCGGCATCGAGGTCTCCCGCCGGGGAGCGCTGCGACGCGAGCATCTCGCGCGCACCGGGATCCACGTGCCCTCGCAGCTGCCGACGAGCGTGCGCGCCGCCGGGGACTGGCTCGTCGACGCCGCGGCGCTGGAGGATTGGGCTGCTGGGCTGCGAGCACAGGTGGAGGCCGACCGTCGAGCCGACGCCCTCTCGCCCGGCGTGCCGAGGAAGGCCGCGATCGACGCGCTCGACCTGCCCGATCCGGTGCTGCTGGACGCCGTGGTGGGCGCCGCCGACCTGCGGTTCTGGGACGGCCGCGTGCAGGACGCGCAGGAGACCTCCGGCCTCGGCGCTGCGGAGACCGGCATCGCCGAGCTGGAACGGCGTCTGGGGGACGGGCCCTTCCGGGCTCCGGAGGCCGACGACCTGGTGCAGCTGCGGCTGGGCGCTCGCGAGCTCGCCGCGGCGGCCCGTCAGGGACGCGTGCTGCGCCTGGACGGGGAGGTGATCCTCCTGCCGAGCGCGCCCGCCCTCGCCATGCGGGAACTCGCTCGCCTGCCCCCGCCGTTCACGGCCTCCCAGGCCCGGCAGGCCCTCGGCACCACGCGCCGGGTCATGATCCCGCTGCTCGAGCATCTCGATGCGCGCGGGTGGACCCGGCGCGTGGACGCCGGGCACCGGGAGATCGTGCGCTGACACCGACGAGCCGTCGGCCCCTGCGCCTCAGCCCTTCGCGCGCGGGGTCTTCACGGGCGGCTCGCCCAGCTCGACGTCCTCGGTGAGGATCTCGTCGGTCTCCGCAGCAACGAGCTCGAGCGACTCGATCCGCCCGAGCGCCGTGAGATCGGCCGAGGCCGCTTCGAGATGCGCGAGCACGGGCGCCGAGGCGACGACCTTGACCCGCAGGATCGGGGTCTTCTGCGAGACCTTCGCGTCGGACTTGATGCGGCGCACGGAGATCGCGGCCTGGGCGACGGAGTCCGCCAACGAGGCGTCCTGCCCGGCGGCCGCGTCGAACAGCGGCTCGGCGACCGGCCAGGGCTGCGTGTGCACGCTGCCCTCGCGCCACCACGACCACACCTCTTCGGTCGCGAACACGATCACCGGGGCGAACAGGCGCAGCAGCACCTCCAGCGAGATGGACAGCGCTGCGCGGGCCGAGGCCGCGCCGGCCTCGCCCGAGGGCGAGTTGCCGTGGGCGCGCTCCTTGACCAGCTCGATGTAGTCATCGCAGAACGCCCAGAAGAAGGGCTCGGTGACCTCGAGCGCACGGGCGTAGTCCATGTCGTCGAAGGCGACCGTGGCCTGCTCGACGACCTTCCCGAGCTGGGCCAGGAGGGCGCGGTCTAAGGGCTCGGTGACCGCGGCCGGATCCGCGGCCAGACGACCGGCGGGATCGGCGGGCGCCTGACCGAAGCCGAAGGCGAACTTCGAGGCGTTGAGGATCTTGATCGCGAGGCGTCGGCCGATCTTCATCTGGCCCTCGTCGAAGGCGGTGTCCACGCCCTGGCGGGCACGGCCCGCCCAGTAGCGCACGCCGTCGGAGCCGTGCTGCTCGAGCAGCCCGATCGGGGTGACCACGTTGCCCTTGGACTTGGACATCTTCTTGCGGTCCGGGTCCAGGATCCAGCCGTTGATCGAGGCGTGCTTCCACGGCAGGGAGTCCTGCTGGAGGTGGGAGCGCACGATGGTGGAGAACAGCCAGGTGCGGATGATGTCGTGGCCCTGCGGCCGCACATCCATCGGGTACACGGTGTCGAAGAGGCCCGGGTCCGAGTTCCAGCCGCCCGCGAGCTGCGGGGTCAGCGAGGAGGTGGCCCAGGTGTCGAGGATGTCGGGGTCGGCGACGAAGCCGCCCGGCCGGTTCCGCTGCTCCTCGGTGAATCCGGCGGGCACGTCGATCGTGGGATCGATCGGGAGCTCCTCCAGGCCCGGGGTGAGCACAGTGCCGTAGTCCGTCTCGCCGCCCTCGCCCACCGCGTACCAGACCGGGAAGGGCACGCCGAAGAAGCGCTGGCGGGAGATCAGCCAGTCGCCGGCCAGGCCCTCGACCCAGTTGCGGTAGCGGGACTCCATGTACGCGGGGTGCCAGGTCAGCTCGCGTCCGCGCTCGATGAGCGCATCGCGCAGACCGCCCTCGGACTGGTCGCGGCCGCCGTTGGTGAGGTACCACTGGCGGGAGGTGACGAACTCGAGCGGCTTGTCGCCGTTCTCGTAGAACTTCACCGGGTGGCTGATCTTCTCGATCTCGCCGGTGAGGTCGCCGGATTCGGTGGCCATCTCCACCACGCGCTTCTGCGCGCTGAACACGGTCAGCCCGGCCAGCTCCGCATAGCGCTCCTGGCCCTCCGGGGTGGAGATCCACGGTGCCTCGGGCAGGAAGCGGCCGTCACGGCCCACCACGGAGCGCGTGGGCAGTTCGAGCTCGCGCCACCAGGTGACGTCGTTCGCATCGCCGAAGGTGCAGATCATGGCGATGCCCGCGCCCTTGTCGGGCTGGGCGAGGGAATGCGCGAGCACCGGCACCTCGACGTCGAACAGGGGCGAGGTGACGGTGGTGCCGAACAGGGCCTGGTACCGCTCGTCGTCCGGGTGGGCGACGAGCGCGACGCACGCCGGCAGCAGCTCGGGACGGGTGGTGGCGATGACGACCTTCTCGCCGGTCCCGTCGGTGCGGGTGAAGCCGAGGCGATGGTAGGCGCCCTCGCGGTCGCGGTCCTCCTGCTCGGCCTGGGCCACCGCAGTGCGGTAGGTGACGTCCCACATGGTGGGGGCCTCGGCCTGGTACGCCTGGCCGGCCTCGAGGTTCTCGAGGAAGGCGCGCTGGCTGGTGGCCCGGGAGTGAGCGTTGATGGTCTGGTAGCTGTGATTCCAGTCCACGGACAGCCCGAGCGTGCGGAAGACGTCCTCGAAGGACTTCTCGTCGATCTCGGTGAGTCGCTCGCACAGCTCGATGAAGTTGCGTCGTGAGACCGGCAGCTGGTTCGCGGCCTTCGAGGACTTGTTGTCGCCGCCCTCCTGCGGGGGCGTGAAGTCGGCGTCGTAGGGGAGCGAGGGATCGCAGCGCACCCCGAAGTAGTTCTGCACCCGGCGCTCGGTGGGCAGGCCATTGTCGTCCCAGCCCAGCGGGTAGAAGACGTTCTTCCCGCGCATGCGCTGGTAGCGGGCGATCATGTCGGCCTGGGAGTAGCCGAACACGTGACCCACGTGCAGGGAGCCGGAGGCCGTCGGCGGCGGGGTGTCGATGCTGAAGACCTGCTCGCGCGTGGTGTCGGACTCGAAGGCGTAGAGCTTCCGCTCGCTCCATACACCGTCCCACTTCTCCTCCAGACCCTCGAGGGAGGGACGGTCGGGGATCGTGGAGTCAGGGCGCGGCGCGATATCGGTCATGGAGCTCATTCTTCCAGGTCTTCGTCTCAGTGCAACGCAGACGTCAGCAGTGTGAGCGCCCTCGCGTGCCGCCGCGGGATCGACGTACCGTGACGGCATGCCTGTCGAACGCATCGCCGTGGTCTCGGATGTGCACGGGAACCTCACCGCCTACGAGGCCGTCCTCGCCGATATCGCGGCTCGCGGTATCCGTCGCGTGATCAACCTGGGCGATGTCGTGGGCAAGGGGCCGCGCGGCTCGGCCTGCACGGCGCTGACCCGCGAGCGCTGCGAGAGCACCGTGCGCGGGAACTGGGAGGCCTTCCTCGCCGGGGACGGAGAGCTGTCCGGCGACGGGCTGCGATGGTGGCGGGCCGAGCTCACGGCGCAGGACCGTGCGTGGCTCCATGCCCTCCCCGGCAGCCTCGACCTGCGGCTCTCGGGCCGACGGGTGCGCCTGGTCCACGCCTCGCCGATCGACGAGTTCACCCGAGTGCACCGCGAGCCCGACGACGAGACGTTCGCGATGATGTTCGAGCCGACACCCTTCACCGGTGAAGCAGGGCGGGCCGACGTCGTCGCCTACGGCGACATCCATGACGCCTTCCTCTCGGCGCAGCCCGGCGCCACGCTCGTGAACGTCGGCAGCGTGGGCAACCCGCTCGACGAGCCGACGCCCTCCTACGTGATCCTGGAAGGGGGCCCCGCGGGGGACGTCCAGGACCCCTTCGGGATCCAGTTCGTCCGGGTGAGCTACGACGCCGAGGCGGAGATCGAGGCAGCGGCCGCCTCCGGGATGCCGGCTCGGGAGATCCAGGCCTACGCGATCGAGCTGCGCACCGGGGTCTACCGCGGCCTCCACGCCCAGGTCGGACTGCGGTGACGGGGCTCGCGCTGCCGCACCGACGCACCAACGCATCTCCGCACCGACGGCCGATGACCGATGACCGACGGCCGACGACTGATGACCGACCACCGATGACCGACGGCCGACCACCGACGGCCGACCACCGATGGCCGGTGGCTGCGGGAGCCGGGTCAGGGCACGCGGTGGGTCCACTCCTCGGTGCTGAACTTGGTCGCCACCAGCTCGCGGGCCTTCGTGAGCTCGTCCTCGGTGTAGCCGGAGTCCACGGTGTCGTAGCGGGAGCGGAAGTAGTCCAGGAACCCCTCGATGATCTGGTCGCGGGGCAGACCGGTCTGTGAACGGATCGGGTCCACGCGCTTGTTCGCGCTGCGAGTGCCCTTGTCGGAGAGCTTCTCTCGACCGATCCGCAGCACCTCGCCCATCTTGTCGGCGTCGATGTCGTAGCTCATCGTGACGTGGTGCAGCAGCACACCGCCGGCGAAGCGGCGCTGGGCGGCGCCTCCGATCTTGCCCTGCTCGGAGGCGATGTCGTTGAGCGGCACGTAGCGGGCCTTCACGCCGATCTCCGCGAGAGCGCCCATCACCCAGTCATCGAGATAGGCGTACGCCTGCTCGAAGCTGAGGCCCTCGACCAGGGAAGTGGGGACCACCAGCGAATAGGTGATGCAGTTGCCGTGCTCCATGAACATCGCGCCACCTCCGGTGATCCGACGCACCACCCCGATGTCGTGCTTCGCCGCCCCCTCGGCATCGATCTCGTTGCGCACCGACTGGTAGGAGCCGATCACCACCAGCGGAGTGTCCCAGTCCCAGATCCGGAAGTGCGGGCGTCGGCGGCCGGCGATCACCTCGAGCGGCAGCACCTCGTCCAGGGCGACATGCATGACCGGCGGCAGCACCTGCGGACCGATCACATCGAAGGTGAGGTCGTCCCAGCTGGAGGCATGACCCAACGCCCGGCGGGTGGCGATCGCGACGGCCTCGGCGTCGAAGCCGATCAGCTGCACGGGATAGGGGAGGGACTCGATCCGTGTGGTGAGCGCGGAGGCGAGCTCCGCGGCGGTGGCCTCTGTCGCCATACCGTTCAGGGCGGCATTGAGCTCCTCGAGAGCGTCATCGGGTTCGAGGAAGAAGTCACCGAACACGTGGGCGGTCGCGATCCGATCGTCCTGGACCGTGACGTCGACCGCGACCAGCTTCCCTCCGCGCACCTTGTACTCGCCGTGCATGACGGTGTTCTCGTTCGGATGCTGGTTCGTGTTCTCGTTCGTCTCCGCCATGGGACCATCTTCCCCCACGACGAGGTGCGTGAGCGATCCGGGAGTGCACGAGCGATCTGGGAGTGCACGAACACTCTGGGCGTGCACGAACGATCTGGGAGTGCACGAACGCTCTGGGAGTGCGTGAACGATCTGGGAGTGCGCGAACGCTCAAGGGCGCTCACCTCATACGATGGTCAGCGACCGCAGCGCGCGGTGGACCTCCCACACGAAGTCCGCTGTCGACTGGCTCTTGCGTGGTGCGACCGCGTAGGTCTCCTCGGAACGGTCCGTGGAGGCTTCGCGGGTGACGCGCGGGATGAGGTTGCTCCAGTCGCGGTCACCGCCCACCCAGATCCGGTACAGCGTGCCGCTGTCGTCCCCGCGGCGCTGCAGGCGCAGGCTCAGAGTGGTCGAGGACAAGGCGGGCTGGCGCCGGGCCGCGGCCAGATCGAAGCCGCAATCCCGCAGCAGCAGGGGGTTGAAGATCGCCCACAGCAGCAGGCGCGCCCCCTCGACCTCGGGGGAGGCCGCCGTGCCGATCAGCTCGCCCAGATCGGGCAGGCCGGAGTTCTCACTGCGCCAGGCGCTGCGGCGATCGAGAACGGCGAGACGCTCGCGGGCGGCGTCGAGCTCCTCCTCGCTCTCGAGCAGACCGATCCCCAGTGGGATCGGTGTCGACCCGGTGCGCACCAGGTGCACGGGGGAGCCGTGCTCGACCTCGCTGAACTCGAGGCCCGTGCGAGTCCGGCTGACCCCGGCCTGGAGATGGGCCTCGGTCTGGCCACGACGGGTGGAGAAGCGGGGGCTCGCGCCGAGCACGGTACGGCTGGCCTGGTGGAGCACGTCGAGGTGGGCGCGGAACTCGCGGGCGGTGCGGGTCTTGGTGAGCAGACGTTTGGGCTCGACGGGGAACTGCACGAGCGGTCGGCCTGCGTTCTCGCCCACCTCGCCGATCGTCGCCCACAGGTGCGCATGTCCCGGATCCGCCTTGGGCATCCGTCGGCCCAGCCGTCTCCAGCTGGTGACCACGACCCCCTCGGGCACCTGCCCATCGAGGTCTGAGTAATCGCTGCGGCGCGAGACCGCGAGGAGGAGGTGGTGCGGGGAGGTGCCGAGGGCGCCGCGCATGGCCCGCAGCTCCTTGGTGCTGAACGGCCCGCCCACTCGCAGGGCGACAGCGAGGCTGGCGCTGTCATCGGATTCGGAGCTGGTGGGCAGCATCTCCGCGAGCAGATCGGGGGAGACCCGGCGCAGCCGCGGCGAGGCCACGATGCTGCCGGTGGTGTGGTCGGTGCGGGCGATGGTGTGCAGGAAGGCATCACGGCTGCGCGGGGACATCAGGACGAATTCGAGCATGTTGCGCAGGATCACCTCGACCCGGGTGTGCTGCTCGGCGGAGGCCTCGAGGTCCGGGGAGCTCATCGATCGGTCCACGGCGTAGGTCAGCATCTGGCCGACGGTGGCGTACGAGCGGGCCATGATCCTCCGTTCCGACCGGTGGGCAAGACACGGTTCCGGGTGCGCGATAGTCGGCCATTATCACTCGCCCAGGTCGGTCATCACCGCAGGTAGGGACTGGCGGGCGTGTCGCACTGCGAGATGCGAGGGGCTATGCCCGTCCCGGGCGTGCCCCGTGCGTGTAGATCTGCCGCACCAGGTCCTCGATCGCGGGCTCGGTGAGGGAGAGGTCCCGCACGTCCGCCTCGGAGCTGATCGCGGACAGCAGCGTCGGGACGGTCAGCTCGGCACCCGCGAAGCGGATCCGGTGACGGATCCCGTCGGCCTCGCTCACCGAGGTGGTCGAGGCGCCGGGCAGGGTCAGCATGTCGACCGGTTCGGCCAGGTCCACGATCAGCTCGCGGGGCGCGCCGAGATGCTGCCGGAACGTCTCCAGGGCGCCGTCGTACGCGACCGTCCCGGAGTTGACCACGACGATCCGCTCGCACAGTCGTTCCACGTCGTTCATGTCGTGCGTCGTGAGGAAGAGCGTCGTCCCCCGCTCGGCGCGATCCTCGCGCAGGAAGCGGCGCAGCCCTTCCTTGGAGACCATGTCGAGCCCGATCGTCGGCTCATCGAGCACGACCAGGCGCGGGGAGTGCAGCAGTGCGGCCGCGACCTCGCCGCGCATGCGCTGGCCGAGCGAGAGCTGGCGCACCGGCCGCCCCAGGAACGGCCCGAGGTCCAGGCCGTCGACGAGGCGTGCCAGCCGCTCGTCGCGCCGGCGATCGGTGAGGCGGTGCATCGAGCCGAGGATCCTGTAGCTGTCGCGCAGTGGGAGGTCCCACCAGAGCTGTGAGCGCTGGCCGAAGACCACCCCGATCTCCCGAGCCAGGTGGCGCCGTTCGGGGACGGGGTCCCTGCCCAGCACACGCAGGCTGCCGGAGCTGGGCCGGAGGATCCCGGTCATCATCTTGATCGTCGTCGACTTCCCGGCACCGTTCGCGCCGACGAAGCCCACCGCCTCACCGGGGGCGATCGCCAACGAGATCTCGTCGACTGCTCGCACTGTCTGCCGGCGTCGACGACGGGCCCCGGGGACGGGAGCGCGCACGACGTAGTCGCGACGCAGGCCGCGGAGCTCGATCACGGGGCCGTCGGCAGGTGCGGGGCCTTCGGTCGGCGCGCGGCCGTCGGCTGATGCGGGGCCGTCGGCTGATGCGCGTCCGCCGGACGTTGCCTCGGCAGGGTTCTCGGGCGTCGTGCTGGGCATGGTCATCCACCTGCTCCTGTATATCTGCGGACCCCCGCGCGCCAGAGCAGGCCGGCCACGATCCAGACGAGGACCGCGGCGGGCAGACCCATCCAGCCGGCCCAGGACGGGACCAGCGCAGGCCCGGGCATCTCCAGCAGCGCGAGGGTGGGGGCGTAGGCGATCAGCGTCGCCGGTACGACGAAGGTGAAGAAGGCGCGCATCGGCAGGGCGAAGACGGCGCCGGGTGTGGTGGCGACGTAGTTGCTGCCGTAGGTGAAGGCATTGGCGAACTCGCGTCCGTCCACGAGCCAGAACTGCAGGGCGCCGGCCATCGTGAAGAGGGCTCCGAACAGCAGCGCGCCGGCGAGGGGAGCGAGCACGGCGAGCGCGAGGGCCGACGGCGTCGGGGAGAAGCCGGCGATCGCGAGGGCGGTCCCGTACATCGCGAGTCCCACCACGATGCGTCCGATCCGGCGCAGCGACAGGTCCAGGCTCGAGATCTGCAGGAGCAGCGGCACCGGGCGGATCATCAGGGTCTCGAGCTTCCCGGATCTGATGTATGAGGACAGGTTGTCGATCTCCCCGAAGAGGAGGTCTCCGATGCCGAAGGCCAGGGCTCCGAGACCGTAGACCACGGCGACCTGGGCGAGGGTCATCCCGCCCAGCGTGCCGACCTGCGAGAGGATCACCCACAGCTCGAGGAACTCGGTGGCCACGATGAGCACCTGCCCCGCGACGTCGGTGACGAAGCTGGTGCGGAACGTGGCCTGGGACCGGATCCGCGACCCGTAGAGGGTCGCCACCATCCTGGCGCTGGACACCTGACGATCCGCCGGATCGGGGCGTCGGGAACGCTCAGCCACCCTGCACCTCCACGCTCCGCACGCCGGCCCGCAGCATCAGGTGAGCCATGAGGGCGAGGACGATCAGCCAGCCCGCCTGGGTCGCCACCAGCGGGAGCGCCTCGAGCGGAGGGACTCTGCCGGAGAGGGTGTCGATCGGGGTCTGGATCATGGAGGGGAACGGCGTGGCGCGGGCGATCGTCAGCAGCCAGTCGGGGAACCACAGGATCGGGATGAGGAAGCCCGAGAGCAGGTTCATCACGGCGTTGTAGACGATGGTGAGACCGCGGGTCTCCAGCAGCCAGAACGCCGCGAGGTTCACCATCATGTCCGCCAGGAACGCCACGGTGATCGCCAGCAGCAGGGAGAAAGCGCCGAGGAGGTAGGACAGCGGGCTCTCGGGCAGGGCGAGACCGGTGACGAGTGCTCCGACGACCAGGGGAGGGATGCCCCGTCCCAGCAGCAGGAATCCGGAGCGACCCAGCTTCTGTGCGTAGTAGAGGCCGAGGAATGACGTGGGACGCAGCAGGTCGATCGCCACATCGCCCTGGTGGACACGCTGGGAGACCTCGCGGGTGCCGAAGGCCTCGATCGGGGCCAGCAGCGCCTGACCGAGCCAGACATAGGTCGCGGCCTGCGCGATCGTGTACCCGTTGAGCTCGCCGCCGGCACTGGTGATCGCCGCGAACATGATCGAGGCCCGGATGAACCCGAAGACGGTGTTGGTGAAGACCCCTGCAGCGGTCGCCATCCGGTAGGTCGAGTACTGGCGGAATGATGCCGAGGCGATCGACCAGTACGTAGGCACTCGCGCGAGCTTAGTGGGCTGAGAAGTGCTTCACAAGGTCTGCGATCGCCGGGATCGAGCGGTTCGGCAAGGGCTGCTGTCTGTCAGAAGGGCGGGTCCCCGAGGTCCTCGGGCGGGGGAGGAGCGTCGTCGAGTGCGGGATCTTCCGGTCCGCCCTCGCGGAGGAACTGGTCGATGAATCCCGATCGGTCCAGGGCATCCAGCTCGAGGAACCATTGATAGCGGTCCCAGGAATCAGCCAGGGCCGTGGAGATGAACGGCGTGAGCAGGTCCCGTCGTGGCGCGGTCGTGATCCGGGCGCGCACCGGCGTGCCGATGGTCCAGCTGGTCGAGCCGTCATCGTTCCGCTCGGGGTCTATCAGTCGACGGGTCTTGTCATCGTGATGGCCCCAGTGGAGTCGATGAAGATTCCTGATGCTGGTCGGTCCGCCTCGCGCGGGATGGGCGTGGTCGAACTCCTCGATGTGGTCGTTCTCGGCGTCACTGCTGGTTCTTCGCGTGCAGGTCGGCACGGCGCAGACGGGATCCCGAAGCCTCAGGTGCTCGACCATCGCGACGGTGGGCCGGTATTGATCAGCAGGTAGGGGGAGGAACTCGCCCCGCGTCGGATCGGTCAGCACCCGAAACCAGACGCTCTCCTGCGCAGCGAGCTTCCGAGCCATGTCGGCCGGCAGGGGGACCACGCCGTCATAGGTGGCAGGGGCATCGGAGAGTCCCATCAGGGTGAGCACCGGCACGACCACGTTGATGCGGTGCGCCGGTGCCGGGACATGCACGCCGCCGGTGTCCAGGACGGACCGGGTGATCACGGCGTATCGCAGTTCCGCCAGTGTCATCGCGGACAGTTCACGGGCGACGTCGCCATCGAGGTCGAACGGGATCGGAGTGCCATCCTCGAGCGCGTGGCGCTGCTGCGCCTGGACGGCTCTTGCCGCAGCGTCCAGACGCTGGGCGAGGGCGTGGATCTCGGGGATCGGTCCGGTGATGCGGAGGCAGGCCGTGCCGTCATCGACGGGAGAGCATTCCAGCGCCACGTCGCGCGTCTCCTCGGGGCGGGTGCGTGCCCCGTCGGCGTCGTACCAGGAGCGCAGCAGACGCAATTCGTCGTAGAACCGCTCCGCGGGAATGGACGACAAGTCCCATTCGGAAATGATTTCGTCGAATTCAGAACGTTGGTCGATCGTCAGCTCTCGCGCATTGCGGATAATCCGGTCGAACCATTCCGTCGGAATGTCGCCCTGGGAGAGGCGGGCGAAAGTGGCCGGAAGCCCGTCGACGGCGAGATGGGCATCCTGCAGCAGGCGCGTGGCTCGGGGCGTGGTGGTGCGCAGGGCGATCGCGACGGCGAGATCCGATTCGGCTCGGTCGTCTGCCAGGCCGTCATCGTCACGATCGACCCAGAAGGCCGAGGCCTGGGCGAGCAGGGCGGCTCGGTCCCGTGATGCGGCACGCTGCATCTCCAACAGACGCTCTGCAGATGCGGCCGCGACTGGCCTGGACGTGAGCTTGCCACGCTTGACCAGTGATTCTCTGGTCAGTCGAGTGCGGGCGTTGACCGGGCGGCGAGGAGCGCGGCGAGTCGTCGTGCGCCGTGCGGTGCCACGCGGATCGCGGCCCGTGCTGAAGGTCGGTGCGGGGGCGGAGGTGTCGATCGGGCCGACGGGTGATGCGGCAGATGAGGGCGTGCGGGATGCTGAGTCGTCGACGGGGGCGGACCGTGATGCGGCAGGGCGCTCTGCAGAAATTATCCTCACCTCCTTATCGATCAGCCTCACGGATGTTCGACGCGACTCAGAGCATTCTGATGAGTACCAAATAAGCATCTGAGCGGCGCCCTCTGATGTCTCTCGATTCTATAGCGTGGGCCTCGCGGGAACAAGACTTTGGGCTGATTCGGGGAAAGGTGTGGATAACCCGTATGTGTGGAGGAAAGGTCGCGACATGTGTGCCAGCCTCGATCTTTCATGGGGTCGGTAGGTCCGCTCGGTCGGCGTCGTTGCCGATCTTTGCGGACTCATTCTGGCATGAGGGTGTGACGGTCCGCCGCGTGTCGGTCGCGGTGGTCGGGCGTCCAGGGCCGTGGGTCCTTCAGAGAGTGCGGTCAGTGACAGGGCCGTGGGCTATCCAGCGGGGGCGGGCAACTGGGCGAGGCGGGCGTGGCCGGCCTGGACGATCCGAGCCCAGATCGACCGCTCCGAGAAGTGCAGGACCTGCTGTCGAGCATGGCGCGCGATAGTCGCGGGGATCTGGAACAAGCGGTGCCGGGCGCGTTTAGGCTCCCACCTCCTTGCGGGCTGGCCGGCATAGCCGAGCATCCCCATCCAAGCAGTAATCTCGCTGGCCAGGGCCACGATCTGGCACCAGATCCGGTTCTGCGCGAACGACGTCAGGGGCAGGTTCCGCAGGCCCATGTCCTTCGCCACGCGGATCCGGTCCTCGCAGCGAGCACGGCGACGGTGACGGAACTCGAGGTCCGCGAGCTGACCCTGCGTGGTGTTGGTCGCGAACGCCGTCAGGCGGTAGCCATCGACGTCATCGAACCGCAGTTGCGCACCGGGATGAGGGCGCTCGCGACGGACGATGACACGCATCCCGTCCGGCCAGTCCTCATCGAGGCCGAGCAGCCCCGTCAGCTCCGCGACGTCCGCTCCCTCCCGCACCTCGCCATCAGAGTTATAGGCGGGTTCCCAGACGTGCTTCGGGATCAGGCCGAACAGCTCCGGCGTATTCGCGGGCAGGGTGAACCCGACCGAGTACGAGACCCGCCGCTTCACCAACTCCTGCAGCGTCTTCTTCGTGCCGCCGGCCCCGTCGATCCGGACCAGCACCTTCCGCCCCGGCCGGGATCCCATCCCGACTTGGGCCAGCGCATCGGCGATCACGCTCTTATGGTCCGCTGCGGTGTTCGAGCCGGCGTTCCCGGGGCGCAGGAGACAGGCCAACATCTCTCCGGACCCGCCGGTGCCGTGGTCGACGAACGCGAGCAACGGATGGAATCCGAAGCCCTTCTTAAACGTCGGCCGCGCGAACTCCTTCTCGCTGTGAGAGGTCACCAGCGAAGCGTCCAGGTCGATGACCAGCGGGCTCTTCGCCGTGACCCCCGCGCTGGGAGCATACTCGCCGGCCAGGGCCCAGGCTCGACTGCGTGCTTTCCGGCGGGCGGCACTGATCGCATTCTCGACCGCCCGGGCGTCAGCCGCGAGGGTCGTCAGCAGGCGAGAGATCGTCGGATCCGAGGCCACGGACCCATACACATCAGGCTCCGCTCGGAGCGTGGCGACGTCAGCCAGGCAATCCCCACCGACCGCCAACATGAGCGCGAGATCGGTGAGGATCTTCCCCGGATCATGCCGCGAGAACGGCTTCCGCCACGGCGCCAGCGCCCTCGAAAGCTCGACGGCCAGGCCCGTCGCGCGGACGGTCTCGGTCAGCAACACACCACCGGCCTGACCGACCGCAGACACCGGCGCGACATCAACATGAGGACGTGGATACAACCCGGTAGCATTCACCCTGAAGGTGCTCCCTGAACTGGCGTGAAATGGACCTTAGACAAGCCCTATTCTTCCAGGTCAGGAGCACCTTCACCCATCACGACCCACCCCTCGGACACCTCAACGATGAAAGCCCGAGGCCAGGGTGGGTCGTGGCGGTCGGGTCAGCAGGCCGGGCCGACGGTGCGGGCGGCCTGATCGGGCGGCTCGCCCGGCCCGGTTCGAGGCGCTGCGGCGCGGCGCGGCCTCCGATCCGTCTACGCTGTGGCGGTCCCCGCCCCCGTACAGGAACCGGACCCCCATGAACAGCGCTGCCCGATCTCTGGACGGTGAGCGCGCGACCAGCGCTGCTCCCGTCCCTCGCCGTCCCCGTTTCGGGCTCCTGCCGCGAATCCTCGTGGCCATCGTGCTCGGGATCCTGCTCGGGCTCGTGATGCCCGAGGCCGTCGCCCGGGTCTTCACGACCTTCAACGGGCTGTTCTCCGGATTCCTCGGGTTCCTCATCCCGCTGATCATCGTGGGGCTGGTGACGCCAGCGATCGGCGAGCTCGGCAGCGGTGCGGGGAAGATGCTGGCTGCGACCGCTGGGATCGCGTACCTGTCGACCATCCTGTGCGGCATGTTCGCGCTCGGCCTGTCGCTGCTCCTGCTGCCGAAGATGCTGAGCGGAGAGAGCATCGGCTCGCTCGAGAACCCGGAGGATTCTGCGATCGCGGCGTACTTCGAGATCGAGGTCCCGCCGGTGTTCGACGTGATGACGGCGCTGATCCTGTCCTTCTGCCTGGGGATCGGCCTGACCCTGGTGAAGCGAGGTGCGCTGCAGGAGTCCTTCGAGCAGCTGCGCACCATCATCGTGCGGATCATCGAGGCGATCATCATCCCGCTGCTGCCGATCTACATCTTCGGCATGTTCCTCGGGCTGACCATGAACGGTCAGATCTGGACTGTGATCGGCACCTTCCTCGCCGTGATCCTGCTGGTGTTCGCCATGACCGTGGTGGTGCTCCTGGCGCAGTACGGCGTGGCCGGCTGGGCGATGGGCCGCAATCCGCTCAAGATGCTCTGGACCATGCTCCCGGCGTACATGACGGCGCTGGGCACCAGTTCGTCGGCGGCGACGATCCCAGTGACCACGGAGTGCGCGAAGCGCAACGGGATCCCCGATGCGATCGCCGACTTCGTGGTGCCGCTGTGCGCCACGATCCACTTGGCCGGGTCGACGCTGAAGATCACCACCTTCGCCGTGGCGATCATGATCGTCACCGGTATGCCGCTGAACGTGGGCGCCCTGGTGGGCTTCGTGTTCATGCTGGGTGTGGTGATGATCGCGGCGCCGGGCGTGCCGGGTGGCGCGATCATGGCGGCAGCAGGCGTGCTGGCCTCGATCCTCGGGTTCGGCGAAGCCGCCGTCGGTCTCATGATCGCGGCGTACATCGCGATCGATTCCTTCGGCACCGCCACCAATGTCACCGGCGACGGAGCGATCGCCGCGGTGATGACGAAACTGTCGAAGGGGCGCGTCTCCGGCGACCTCGAGGTGGCGGGTGAGTCGCAGTTGCAGGGCGTCTGAGCTCTCCCGCAGTGCCGACGATCTATGCGACACTGAACATATGAACACTTCTTCAGATGTGCGTGAGGCGATCGCATCCGGCCCGCTCGACACCCACGCACGGGTCGAACCGGCCACGGCGATCAGCGCCGCCTCCCGCCTCGCCGAGCATCTCGAGGAGGTGCGCGGCAGGCTCCCGGGGCCGTCCGCGATGGCCGACGTGGCTGATGTCTTCTCCCTGCTCGGCGACCCGTCGCGGTTGGGACTGCTGATCGCGCTGCTCGAGGAGGAGCTGTGCGTGAGCGACCTCGCACAGGTCACCCAGCACTCCGAGTCCTCGGTCTCCCATGCGCTCAAGCTGCTGCGCGCGCACCGCATCGTCGCTGTGCGCCGCGCCGGCAGGAGGGCGTTCTACCGGCTCGACGATCCGCATGTGCGGCTGCTGCTGGAGCTCGCGATCTCCCACGCCGCCCACAGCGACATGCAGCACCCGGAACGGGAGCCGGAGGAGTCGAGGGAGCTGGGAGAGCAGGAGGCGTCATGACGCACGGTCATGGCTCGGTCCCGGCCGCCGGGCACGCCGGCGCTGCCCATCGCTGGCGCCTCGCCGTCGCCGTCGCGCTCATCGGTGTCTTCTTCGTCGTCGAGCTGATCGCCGGGCTGCTGTCCGGATCCCTCGCGCTCATCTCGGACGCCGGCCACATGGCGGCCGACGTCGTGACCCTGGCAGCGGCGCTCAGCGCGACGGTCCTCGCCGCCCGACCCGATCGCAGCGGCCGTCGCACCTTCGGCAACTATCGCCTGGAGGTGTTCGCCTCGCTGCTCGCGGTGCTGATCATGCTCGGCGTCGCGCTCTTCGTCGTGATCGGCGGGATCGGGCGCATCGGCAGCGCGGTCGAGATCGACACCGGGCCCATGCTCGTCGTGGGTGTGCTCGGCCTGATCGTGAACCTCATCGTGCTGCGGATGCTCCAGGGCGGGGCGGGAGAGAGCCTCAACGTCAAGGGCGCCTACCTCGAGGTCCTGGCGGACACCGTCGGCTCCGTCGGCGTGGTGGTGGCGGCGCTGCTGATCAGGTGGACGGGAGCGACCTGGATCGACACGGCGGTGGCGCTCGCCGTGGGTGCGTTCATCGCGGTGCGCGCCGTGATCCTGGCGAAGGAGGTGCTGGGCGTGCTCGGTCAGTCCGCTCCCCGCGACATCGATCCGAGTCGGGTGCAGTCCGAGCTCGAGGAGATCGACGGGGTCGCCGACGTGCACGACCTGCACCTGTGGACCCTCACCTCGGGGATGGAGGTCGCCACCGTGCATCTCGTCGTCGCCCCCGGTGTGGATCCCCACCCCGTGCTCGATGCCGCCCAGGAGCTGCTCGAATCCCGGCATGGCATCGCCCATGCCACGGTGCAGACGGAGCCGACCGATCACCACGGCTGCCTCGAGATCGGGTGGTGAGCGCCGGGTGGTGAACTCTGCCGTCCCGGGCCCGGCCCGCCCGCGTACCCTGAGGTCATGACCTCTTCTGCAGCAGATTCCGCCTCCTCGTCCGCGTCGTCGTCCGCTCCGGGCGCACCGTCCGCGGATGCGCTGACCGCTGTCGTCACGGGAGCCTCCTCGGGCATCGGCCGCGCCACCGCCGCCCGCCTGGTCGCCGACGGATGGCGGGTGCTGGCGGTCGCCCGCCGCGAGGAGAAGCTCGAGCAGCTCGCCGCCGACACCGGCTGCGAGGTGCTCGCGGTGGACGTCACCTCGGACGAGTCCGTCCAGGGGCTCGTGGCCCGCACCGAGGAGCTGTTCGGCGGCTCCCTGAACGCGGTCGTCCACGTCGCGGGAGGGGCCCTCGGCGTCGAGCACGCGGCCGACGCGGACCTCGAGAAGTGGCAGCGCATGTACGACATCAACGTGCTCGGTGCGGTCCGGGTCACCCGCGCGCTGCTGCCCGCGATCCGGGAGAGCCGGCGCGGGGACCTGCTGTTCGTCACCTCCGTCGCCGCGCAGGAGGCCTACCCGGGCGGTTCCGGGTACAACGCGGCCAAGGCCGGGGAACACATGCTGGCCAATGCCCTGCGGCTCGAGCTGAACGGCGAGCCGATCCGGGTCATCGAGATCGCCCCTGGCATGGTGCGCACCGAGGAGTTCTCGCTCGTGCGGCTCGGGGACCAGGATGCGGCGGATAAGGTCTACGACGGTGTCGAGCGACCGCTGACCGCGGAGGACTGCGCCGACGTCATCTCGTACGCGTTGGGCGCTCCGCACCACGTGAACCTCGATCTGGTCACCGTCCGACCGCTGGCACAGGCTGCCGCGCACCGCGTCGCCCGTCACCAAGGGGTCTGATGACGGCCGGGGGCATGGGGCCCGCAGGCGGCATGGGCGGAGGGATGCGCGGTGGCGGACCGCGGGGCCCGCAGCAGAAGCTCGAGCCTGGTCAGCGACCGGACACACGTCGCGTGCTCTCCCTGTTCGCCCCCTACCGCGGCACTCTGCTCGTGGTGCTCGCCCTCATCGCCCTCGGCGCCGCGGCCGGGGTCGTCTCCCCGTTCCTGATCCGGGAGATCGTCGACGTCGCCCTGCCGGAGCAGCGGGCGGACGTGCTCGGCTGGTCCGTCGGCGGACTGGTCGCGGTGACCGTGGTCTCCAGCGCCCTCGGCGTCAGCCAGGCGATGCTGTCGACCCGGGTGGGCCAGGCGGTCATGCACGATCTGCGCGTCTCCGTCTACGCGCACCTGCAGCGCATCGGGCTGGGATTCTTCACGCGCACCCGCACCGGCGAGATCCAGTCCCGCATCTTCTCCGACATCGGATCCATGCAGGCCGTGGTCACCTCGGTGATGACCCAGATCGTCTCCTCCGCGGCCGGCGTGCTGATGGCACTGGTGGCGATGGTCGCCCTCGACTGGCGCCTCACGCTGTTCTCCCTCGTCGCCCTGCCGCTCGCGGTGTGGATGAACCGACGGGTGGGCCGACGCCGACGCGAGATCGTGCGCACTCGCCAGGAGAAGGCCGCAGACCTCTCCGCGGGCATCCAGGAGTCGCTGTCGGTCTCGGGGATCCTCCTGGGTCTGACCATGGGGCGCTCGCAGGCCCTCACCGAGGCCTTCACCGACGACTCCCGGGGTCTCGCCGATCTCGAGGTGCGCTCGGAGATGGCCGGTCGCTGGCAGATGGCTGTCTTCACCACGCTGATGGCCCTGTTCCCGGCGCTGACGTACCTGCTGGGCGGCCACCTCCTGTACGCCGACCCCAGCGGCAGCGGCGTCACCATCGGCACCCTGGTCGCCTTCATCGCCCTGCAGTCCGGGCTGTTCCCCCAGATCAACGGTCTGCTGCGGGTCGCCACCCAGGTCAACAGCTCGCTCGCCCTGTTCACCCGGGTCTTCGAATACCTCGACATCCCGGTGAGCATCCAGGATGCGCCCGACGCGGTCGCCCTCGACGCCGACGAGGTGCGCGGTGAGATCCGCTTCGAGGGCGTCACCTTCGCCTATCCCGGCGCCGATGCCCCTGCGCTGGACGACGTGGATCTGGTAGCGCCGGCGGGGAAGCACACAGCGCTGGTGGGGGCCACCGGCTCGGGCAAGACCAGCACCGGCTATCTCATGGCGCGGCTGTACGACCCCTACTCCGGACGGATCACCCTGGACGGCCACGATCTGCGGAAGATCACCCGCAGCTCCCTGGCGGACAGCCTCGGAGTCGTCACCCAGGAGACCTACCTGCTGCACGCCACGATCGCCGAGAACCTGCGGTTCGCCCGTCCCGACGCCAGCGACGAGGAGGTGGAGCGGGCCTGCCGGATCGCGCAGATCCATGACCACGTCGTCGGCCTCCCCGAGGGCTACGCCACGGTGGTGGGGGAGCGCGGCTACCGCTTCTCCGGCGGTGAGAAGCAGCGACTCGCGCTGGCCCGCACGATCCTCCGCGACCCGCCCGTGCTCCTGCTGGATGAGGCGACCTCAGCGCTCGACGTCGCGACCGAGCGGGCGATGTCCGGTGCGCTGGACGCCGTCGCGCGGGGACGGACCACGATCTCGATCGCGCACCGCCTCTCGACCGTGCGCCGCGCCGACCAGATCCTGGTCATGTCGCACGGGCAGATCGTCGAGCGCGGGACCTACGACGAGCTGGTCACCCGCGGGGGAGTGTTCGCGCAGCTCGCAGCGCAGGACTCGGACCAGGAGGACGACGCGCCGGTGCCGCCGGTGCTGGAGCCTGGGACCTGACGTCGCCGGGCCTGTCGACGATCGCATCGGCAGCGCCGACGACCGCGCCGGGCCGGTCGACGATCGCACCGGCGGCGTTGACGATCGCGCCGGGCCGGTCGATGACCATGCCGGCGCTGTCGACGATGATGTCGGGCGCGTCTACGACGAAAGGCGGGGGGAGAGCACGGGGATGTCCGCCTCCCGCGGGATGTGCGCGGCTCGCCGCCGGGAGAGGATTCTCGGAGTGTTCGAGCAGACGCCTGCGAGCAGAGACCCGGCTGGAGCAGGGAATCGAGCGGGACTCGGCACGGCCTCCCGTTCGGCGGCCGGTGCCCACCACGGAGGAAGGACAGCAGGATGACGACGACGCAGCTGCACAGCCCGTCGCGCGCACGGCGCCGGGGCAAGCCGGCGGTCGGCCGCCCGTCGCTCTTCGTCCTGCTGCTGGGCTTCGCTGCGCTCGGCGTGATGGGCCTGCTCATCGCCGGTCCCAGCCTCGGGGTGCCGGTGTCGATCGGTGCGGCGGCCGGGCTGATGGGTCTGGTCGCCTTCGCCTGGGTGGTCGCGGGCCCGCGGCTCTGAGCTGCCGGACCGACCGGGCCGGCTGACCAGGCGGAGAGGGGACTCTTCGCGGGTGAGGGCGCAGCTACCGACGACGTGGGCTCGTCGGTACGGGGACGGACGTCACGATCTCCCGAGCTGATGCCGATCGACCAGATGTCGATCGACCAGATGTCGATCGATCAGATGTCGATCTCGATCTCGCCCTCGCCGCGCGACACGCACGTGATCATCTGGTCCTCGTGCTCGTCGTCCATGAGGAACTCGTCCATGTGCTCGACCTCGCCCGAGACCAGCGGGACCACGCAGGTCCCGCACACGCCTCCTTCGCAGGAGTAGTCCATGTCGATGCCGGCGTCGAGCAGAGCCTGCAGGAGGGATTGGCCCTCCTCGACCTCGACCGTCATCCCGGACTTGAGGCACTTGGCGGTGAACGGCTCTCCGAACAGCGACATCTCGCTCCTTCTGCGTCGATCGCCCCGTGGGGCACAACCGTGGGACGTCCAGTTTCCCACGGGGGCGGCACGAGCCGGGAGTGAGGCCTGCCTCACTTCGGAGCGGCAGGTCGCGGGACGGCGCGGATCCACCAGGTCTCGGAGGACGGGTCAGTCCGCGTCCGTCGACCCCTCGGGGCCGATGGCCGGGCCGATCTCGAGCGGGAGGCTCCACATGCTGTCCTCGTCCGTCCGGGTGCCGGGCGGCGAGGGATCGAGGGCGAGCGCGGCCGGCCCGAAGGTCAGTACCAGCAGGGCGGAGGCGCCGAGCGCTGCGGCGCCGGCGGTGGCCCGACGGCCCAGGCGCGATGCGGGCTGGGGCACGATCTCGCGGCGGGACGTCGTCTCGAATGCCTCCGAGGCGCGGTCGGACGTGGAGGGCTCTGTCGGCGGGCGGTGTGCACCGCGGCGTTCGTCGTCCATGTCAGCTCCTTCTCCGGGGCCTGCCGGCTCTCTGCCGATGCCCCCATCTCAGATCCTCGACCTGTGCTCACCCTGTGCGTGCGGACCGGGTTCTCTGTGACATGGCCGCCCGGACCCCGCAACGCGTGGTCGAGCGTGCCTGCGGGGCTAGTGTCGACACGACATCCGTCATCGCCGTTCACCGATCCCTCACCAGGAGCCCGCCAGTGTCCGACTCCGCGAAGTCCGCTCTCGCCGCACTGCCCGCGCTCGCGCACCCCGACGGCAGCCCCGTCCGGGTGCTCGTGGTCGAGGACGAGCCGACCATCGCCGATCTGCTGCGGTTCCCGCTGCAGATGGTGGGCTGGGAGGTGACGCTGAGCGGCGACGGGCTGGCCGCGGTGCGACTGGCACGGGAACGGATGCCCGACGTCCTCGTCCTCGATCGGATGCTGCCGGGGATCGACGGGGTCGAGGTGCTGCGTCGGATCCGTGCGATGCAGCCCGACATCCCTGCCCTGCTGCTGACCGCCATGGACGCCCCCTCCGATCGCATCGATGGTCTCGCTGCCGGCGCCGACGACTACGTGACCAAGCCGTTCACGATCGAGGAGGTGCTGCTGCGCCTGCATCGCCTGGTCCAGCGCTCCGGCGCGGTGGCGCAGGGCAGCAACGAGCTCGTGGGCGGGGATCTGGTGATGAACCTCGACACCCACGAGGTCTCCCGCAGCGGGGAGGCCGTCGCGCTGACCGCCACCCAGTTCCAGCTGCTGCACTACCTCATGGAGAACCCGCAGAAGGTGCTGTCCAAGACGCAGATCCTCGAGGCGGTGTGGAACTACGACTTCGGCGGCCAGGCCAACATCGTCGAGCTGTACATCTCCTACCTGCGCAAGCGGATCGATCTCGGCCGCGAGCCGATGATCCATACCGTGCGCGGTGCCGGTTATGTGCTCAAGCCGGCTTTCTGAGGGGCATACGGTGAGCACCGTCCCGTCGTCGACGGAGGGCTCCGCCCCCGACGCTCTCCCCGGCCGTCGGCGAGCCGGGCTGCGGACCACGCTGGTGGCCCTACTGGTCGTGACGGTCGCCGTGGTGTGCCTGGCGCTGGGCCTGCTGACCCACGCGAGCCTCAGCAACCAGCTCGACGCGGAGCTCGATGCCCAGCTGCAGCGCGCCGCCGATCGTGCCGTCGGCCGCGAGCAGCTGCAGGACGCTGGTCCCACCGAAGCACCGGACCCGCACGGGCCGCCGTCCGGCGAGGGCCCGGACAGCGGAGAGTTCGAGCTCACCGCCCGTGGCGAGCGCAAGGGCGGGAGCGGCGGCACGCTCGACTCGGCCGTCTGGCGCGATCAGGACGGTGAGGTGCGCGAGCTCCCCGCCGCGGACCTCCGTGAGCTCGAGGGGGTGATGGCGGAGGCCGAGCGCGCTGGGGCGGCGCCGGTGTCCCTCTCCCTCGGCACGTACCGGGTGGTCGTGCGCCCGGTCGACCAGGGCGCCGTCGTCGTCACCGGGCTGCCGACCGATTCCCTGCGCTCGACGCTGCTGCGCCTGGACCTCACCCTGCTGGCCGCCGGGGCCGTCGCGCTCGCCGTGACCGGCATCGGCGGGTCACTCATCATCCGTCGCACCCTGCGCCCGCTCGAAGGCGTCGCCGATCTCGCCTCCGATGTGGCCCGCACACCGCTGGGCAGCGGGACCGTGAGCATCGACGGTCGCGTGCCCGTCGAGCACTCGACCCCGGGGACCGAGGTGGGGGACGTCGGCCGGGCTCTGAACCTCCTGCTGGACAACGTGGAGGAGGCGATCGAGGTGCGCCAGCGCAGCGAGGACGGGATGCGCCGTTTCATCGCGGACGCCTCCCACGAGCTGCGCACGCCGCTGACCGCGATCCGCGGCTACACCGAGATGCTGCGGCTGACCGAGGACCTCGGCGAGCGCGGCCAGCAGTCCGTGGACCGGCTCGAGGTGCAGTCCGCCCGGATGACCTCGCTCGTGGAGGACCTGCTGCTCCTGACCCGGCTCGACGACCGAGCTCCGCAGGTCCAGGACGAGGTGGACCTCGGCGAGATCGCCCTGGAGGCCGTGATGGACGCCCGCGCCGCCGCCCAGGACCACCCGGTGGACGTGCGCGTGCCCGACGAGCCCGTCGTGGTGCTCGGGGATCCCCGTCAGCTCAGCCAGGTCGTCGCGAACCTGCTGTCCAACGCGCGCAAGCACACCCCGGAGGGCACCGAGATCGAGGTGAAGCTGCGCTCGCAGGAGGGACGGGCGGAGCTGACGGTCCTCGATGCAGGACCCGGCATCGACCCTGCGCTGGTCCCCGAGGTGTTCTCGCGGTTCACCCGTGCCGACCGCGCCCGCTCCGGTGCCGAGGGCACGACGGGCCTGGGGCTGTCCATCGTCCGGGCGATCGCCGAGGCGCACCACGGCACCATCGACCTCAGCTCCTCGCCCGGTCGCACCGTGTTCACCGTGTCTCTTCCGCTCGCGGGCGGATGACCACGCAGCAGCCGCCGCGTACACTGGCCCGCATCGGCATCGACCCGGCCATCACCGGAGAGCCGCGGGAAGAACAGCCCGTCGCCCGCTCGCGGGCGCAGGTCCAGTAGAACCCGCCGGGACCAGCCCGTCATCGCTGAGGAACAAGGGGGCGCCCCTGCATCGGTCCGCCGGTGCGGACCAGGCGTCAACCGAGGTGGTACCGCGCCACCGGCCCTGCGCCGGAGAGCGTCCTCGGACATCGTGATGTCCCAGCCGTCGTCCCCTGTTCTTCCTCGGAGGTCCGTCCCATGGTCTACCCGGTCAGCGGAGACCCGCTCGTCCCCTCGCCGAACCTGCCCGCGCTCGAGAACGCCATCCAGGAGTTCTGGCGGACCGACGACACCTTCCGCGCCTCGATCGCCCAGCGCGAGGGCGCCGAGGAGTTCGTCTTCTACGACGGCCCTCCCTTCGCCAACGGTCTGCCCCACTACGGCCACCTGCTGACCGGTTTCGTCAAGGACGTCATCCCGCGTTTCCGCACGATGTGCGGCGACAAGGTCGATCGCCGCTTCGGCTGGGACACCCACGGCCTGCCCGCCGAGCTCGAGGCGATGCGAGAGCTCGGCATGACCGAGAAGTCCGAGATCGAGGAGATGGGCCTGCAGGCCTTCAACAACGCCGCGCGCAACTCGGTGCTGAAGTACACGAAGGAGTGGGAGGACTACGTCACCCGCCAGGCCCGCTGGGTCGACTTCGAGAACGACTACAAGACCCTCGACGTCACGTTCATGGAGTCCGTGCTGTGGGCGTTCAAGACCCTCCACGACAAGGGCCGCGCCTACGAGGGCTATTACGTGCTGCCCTACTGCTGGAAGGACCAGACACCGCTGAGCGCGCACGAGCTGCGCATGGACGACGACGTCTATCAGGAGCGCCAGGACCAGACCGTCACGGTCACCTTCCCGTTCGTGGGCGAGAAGGCTCGTGAGCTGGACCTCGAGGGTGTCAAGGCCCTCGCCTGGACCACGACACCGTGGACCCTGCCGACGAACTTCTCGCTCGCTGTGGGCCCCGAGCTCGAGTACTCGGTGGTCGCCGCCGGTCCGCTCGGCGCGGCCGACGGCACCGCCGCCGGGGAGGGCCGCTTCCTGATGGCCACGTCGCTCGTCGGCTCCTACGCCAAGGAGCTCGGCTACGAGAGCGCTGAGGACGCCGTGGCCGCGCTCGACGGGCGCAGGATCACCGGCGAGCTGCTCGAGCACGTCCAGTACGAGCCACTGTGGACCATCTACTCCGAGGACCGCGAGAAGTGGGGAACGCAGAACGCCTGGATCGTCACGGTCGCGGACTACGTCTCCACCGACGACGGCACCGGCGTCGTCCATCAGGCCACCGCCTACGGTGAGATCGACCAGCAGGTCAACGCCGAGTACGGCATCCCCGTGATCGTCTCGGTGGACGAAGGCGCCCAGTTCCTGGACTACTTCGCCGGCACGGGACTCGACGAGATCGCCGGGGTCCAGGTGTTCGAGGCGAACCGTCCGATCATCCGCAATCTCCAGCGCGCCGGCCGCCTGCTGCGCGAGGCCAGCTATGTGCACTCCTACCCGCACTGCTGGCGCTGCCGGAACCCGCTGATCTACAAGGCCGTCAGCTCCTGGTACGTGAAGGTCGCCGATCAGCGCCAGCGCATGCTCGAGCTGAACGAGCAGATCGACTGGGTCCCCGGCAACGTGAAGGACGGGCAGTTCGGGCGCTGGCTCGAGGGTGCCCGCGACTGGGCGATCTCCCGCAACCGCTACTGGGGCTCCCCGATCCCGGTGTGGAAGAGCGACGATCCGAACCATCCCCGCGTCGACGTGTACGGCTCTCTGGCCGAGCTCGAGGAGGCCTTCGGCACCCTCCCGCGCGATGAGCACGGCGAGGTCAACCTCCACCGCCCGTACATCGACGAGCTCACCCGGCCGAACCCGGACGATCCCACCGGGAGCTCGACCATGCGCCGCGTCGAGGAGGTCTTCGACGTCTGGTTCGACTCCGGCTCGATGCCCTACGCGCAGGTGCACTACCCCTTCGAGAACACCGACTGGTTCGAGAGCCACAACCCGGCGGACTTCATCGTGGAGTACATCGGTCAGACCCGCGGCTGGTTCTACGTCATGCACGTGCTCTCCACCGCGCTGTTCGATCGCCCGGCGTTCAAGTCGGTGATCTGCCACGGCATCGTGCTCGGCGAGGACGGGCAGAAGATGTCCAAGTCGCTGCGCAACTACCCCGACGTGCGCGAGATGTACGACAAGTACGGGGCGGACGCACTGCGCTGGTTCCTCATGAGCTCGCCCATCCTGCGCGGCGGCAACCTCATCGTCGACGAGCCGAAGATCCGCGACGCCACACGCCATGTGGTGCTGCCGCTGTGGAACGTCTGGTACTTCCTGGGGCTGTACGCCAACGCGGCGGGGGAGAAGGACGCACAGGGGCGGCCGACGGGCTACCGGGGTCGGACCCGCTACGAGTCCACCGACGTCATGGACACCTACCTCCTGGCACGCACCGGCGACCTGGTGCGGGACGTCAAGGACTCCATGACCGCGCTCGCGATCGCGGACGCGGCCGAGCTGATCCAGGACTACCTGGACATGCTCACCAACTGGTACGTGCGCCGCTCGCGGGACCGCTTCTGGGAGGGGGACGAGCAGGCCATCGACGTGCTCTCCACCTGCCTGGAGACGCTCTGCCAGGTGGCCGCACCGCTGCTGCCCATGGTCACCGAGGAGATCTGGAAGCAGCTGACCGGCGGCCGCTCGGTGCACCTCACCGACTGGCCCGATGCCGATCTCTTCCCCCGCGACGAGGAGCTGGTGGCCCGGATGGATGCCGTGCGCCAGATCGCCGGCGTCGGCAACTCCCTGCGCAAGAAGGAGCAGCTGCGTGCACGCCTGCCGCTCGCGGAGCTCACCGTGGTCCATCACGATCCGACCGGGCTCGAGGCCTTCTCGGCGCTCATCGCCGACGAGCTCAACGTCAAGTCCGTGCGTCTGCTGGACGTGGCGAGCCAGGAGGCCCAGGGCATGGGCGTCGAGCAGCGTCTGAGCGTGAACGCCCGTGCTGCGGGCCCGCGTCTGGGCAAGCAGGTCCAGACGGTCATCAAGGGCGCGAAGAGCGGCGACTGGTCGCTCGACGAGGCGGGCGTGGTCACCTCCGGCGGCATCGAGCTGGCAGCGGGCGAGTACTCGCTGGACCTCGTGGCGGGGGAGACGTCCGCGATGGAGGGTCGCGCCGTCGGCGTGCTGCGCGGTGGTGACTTCGTCGCGCTCGACACCCGGGTGAGTCCCGAGCTCGAGGCCGAGGGCACTGCACGCGATGTGGTGCGGGCGATCCAGTCCGCGCGTCGTGGAGCCGGGTTCGATGTCTCCGATCGCATCCGTCTCACCGTGGACGGCGACGAGCAGGTCGTCGCCGCCGTCTCGACCCACCGCGAGCTGGTCGCCGCCGAGGTGCTGGCCGTGGAGCTCGAGGTCCCGGCCGCCCCCGGCGCGGGAGCGCACAGCGCGAGCGAGAAGGTCTCCGGGGGCACCGTGACGGTGTCTGTCGCGAAGGTCTGAGCCGACCGGCCCGGCAGATCCGGGAGGAGCCGCAGGAGGGCGGGGTGTCGCAGCAGCGGTGCCCCGCCCCGCTGCGCTGCGGTCGGTGGCGCCCTGGCGGGACCTCGCCGAAGGCGCCGATCCTGGCGAGTTCACGCCGCTCCCCGCCCGACGCTCACGACCTCCGAGCGGGAGACGTAGGTGCCCTCGCCCAGGTAGGTGCCCGTCAGATCATCCTCCAGTGCGGAGAGTGTGGGATCGCCGGCGGTGGCGCGAGCCACCGAGCCCGCGTAGCCGCCTGTGGGGTCGTGACCCGGCCCCACCGAGTTGTGCTCGGATTCGAGCACCGCGATGAGATCGACATCCGCTCCTGGCGAGGGGGCGAGCGTCACCTCGTGCCGGGTGGGCGCGCTCAGGTGCGTGCCTCCGGGCTGCGCCCCGTCCAGGTCCGCTGCGGCGATCAGATCGCCGCTGAATCCTCCGGTGCCGACGGCGGCCTCATGGTTGACGTTCACCGACTGTGTGGAGGCCTGAGCCGGGATCACGGTCTGGACCGGTGAGCCGACCGAGAACGTGTGGGTGACGTTGTAGGTCCCGGTCGCCCCGGTCGGGCTGTTGAAGCTCGGATCCGCGGCGAGATGGTTCGCGATGATCCCGCCCTGGCTGTGGCCGACGATCAGGACGTTCGCCCCGGCGGGGACGTCCGCAGCGATGAGTGCGGCACGCACATCGTCCATCGCGGCCGGGTGCTGACCGGCCACCAGGCGCAGATTCGATCCCCAGTCCCGGGAGTTCCCCTGGCCCCCGTAGGCCGCGGGGACATCGGTGAACAGCGCCCCCTCGGTGGGCGGGACCTGCACGATGTACGACGGCTCCGCGCCACCCGCCGCCCGGACTTCCTGGATCCCGATCCGGCCGGACTCCAGCGACCGCCCGCGCAGCGCATCGTTGTCGGTGATGAGGTCCCGAAGATCCTGAGGGGAGCGGGTGGTGCTCACGTCGGTCTCCACCCCGAGCACGTGACCTCCTGGGCGGTCGTCCAGGAGCACGGTGTCCTCGCCGGTGGACGCTTCGTACACGCCCACGCCGGCCGACCCCGCCGTCACGGCGGCGGCTGCGCCGAGCTCGGCGTAGGTCGGGACGCGATCGCCGGTGGCCCAGTCCTGGAGGATCGCGCCGAAGTGGTCGGCATCGCGCTGGAACTGCGCGATCCCGTCGGTCCGCACGCCGAGGTGGGCGAGACCGGACTCGAGCCGGTCGATCCCGTTGTCCAGGCCCCGACCGACCCTGTCGGACGCTGCCCGGGCGACGTCGGAGAAGGCGTGCTCGATCGGCTGCTCCCACCAGTTAGGCGCCCACGGGAGATCGTCTCGGAGATAGCCGCTCGCGGAGTTCTCCACCGGGGCGTCGGGAATCGTGCTGGGCCCTCCCGCAGGCCCGAGCTCGGACCCGTCCTGCTCCGAGACGATGTCCTGCTCGTCGGCCTCACCCAGGACCCGCTCCCCGGCCGCGAGCAGGTCCTCGCACAGGGACGCGAGAGATGCTGCGGCGAGCTCGCTCCAGAGTGCGCGGAAGGAGTCTGCGTCGGGTCCGGCCCACTGCGCCCCGTGGACCGTGACGCCGAGCAGGCCGCGCAGATCCTCGACCTCGCCCGAGGCGCTGCGGAGGCGCTCGCCGTGAGCGCGCGCCGCGTCGGTGTCCATCCCCCGGAAGCCGGTCATCGTCGACCCGCCCCCTGCGAGCAGACCCTCGCGAGGCTCCGGGGCGACGGCCGGTCGGAGCACGCGGCGGATCGACGGGCGGCGTGCTCCGAACCGGCTCCGAGCGGTGACATCGCAGCCCTCCTGGCGGCGTCGAGCCGGATGCACCGGCGCAGATGATGCTCGAAGGCTAGGGACGGGGGCGCGCACGACAAAGGGGCCGCCTGCACGTGTGGACGACCGCCCCGTGGGGAGGAAGGACACCCTCCTGCGGACCGCTGGTCCCCAGGCGCGGCTCGTACACTGATCAATGGTCCATCCGCCCCACGAACCCCAGGAGCCCCTGTGCCGAGTTCTCCTCGTCCGGGCACGTCCCGTCCGGCCATGTCGCCCGAGCTGCGAGAGGTCTATTCCGCACTGCTCGAGCGGGCGCCGGAGAACCGGATCGAACCGGACCTCTCGCGCGTCACCCGGGTCATGGAGCTCATGGGGGACCCTCAGCAGGCGTACCGGTCGATCCGGATCGCCGGCACCAACGGCAAGACCACCACCGCGCGCATTCTCGAGCGGATCCTGCGCGAGGCGGGCCTGCGCACCGGGCGCACCACCAGCCCGCACCTGCACTCCCCGGTCGAACGGATCGCGATCGACGGCGTCCCCATCGACGAGGAGGGCTTCCTCCAGGCCTATCAGGACGTCGAGCCCTTCGCGGCGATCGTCGACGCCGAGCAGGAGGCCGCCGGGGGAGTGCGGCTGACCTACTTCGAGTACCTCACCGCGATGGCCTTCCAGGCCTTCGCCTCCGCGCCGGTCGACGTCGCCGTGGTCGAGACCGGGCTCGGCGGCACCTGGGACGCGACCGGGGTCGTCGACCCCGACGTCACCGTCATCACCCCCATCTCCATGGACCACATGGACTACCTGGGGGACACGATCGCGGAGATCGCCGGCGAGAAGGCGGGCATCCTCACCGCGGAGGCCACCGCGATCCTCGCCTCCCAGCCCTTCGAGGACGCCGCCGACGTGCTGCGCGATCGGATCATGGAGCTCGGCGCGGAGGCCGCCGTCGAGGACCAGCAGATCGGCGTGCTCGCCCGCACGCCGGGCGTGGGCGGTCAGATGCTCACCCTGCAGGGTATCGCCGGCCGCTACGAGGAGGTGTTCCTCTCCCTGCTCGGCGAGCATCAGGCGAGCAACGCCCTGCTCGCGGTCGCCGCCGCCGAAGCGCTGCTCGGCAACGGGACCGCGCCGCTGGACGGCGAGCTGCTCTCCGCAGCGCTGTCGACCGTCACCTCGCCGGGGCGCGCCGAGGTGGTGCGCCAATCTCCGACGATCCTGCTCGACGCCGCCCACAACCCCGCCGGTGCCCAGAAGCTCGTCGAGACGGTGCGCGAGAACTTCCGCTTCACCCGCACCATCGGCCTGGTCGGGATCCTCCAGGAGAAGGACGCCGAGGAGATCCTCACGGTCCTCGAGCCGCTCCTGGACGAGGTCGTGATCTCCCAGTCGTCCTCGCCCCGTGCGATCCCCGCTGATGTCCTGGCCGATCTGGCGCGGGAGATCTTCGACGACGAGGATCGCGTGCTGGAGCACGGCAGCCTGCCCGATGCGATCCAGGCCGCCGTGAACCTCTCCGAGGTCGGCGGCGATCAGTTCGGCGGGATCGTGGTGGCGGGTTCGGTGACCCTCGCGGCCGAGGTGCGCGACCTGCTCGGCGTCCCGGAGGAGGACTGACCATGTCTTCGTCCATGGACCTGACACCCTCTACGCGTGCCCACGGCGCGCAGCGCATGATCTCGGCGACCACCCTCGTGGTGGAGGCCTTCGTGGTCTTCTTCGCCGTGCTCGTCGCGCATCAGCTGGCCCCGGGGGAACGCGTGACGACCTGGATCTGGGGCCTGCTCACCGTGCTCGCCCTGGTGGCGTGCTCGGGGATGCTCAAGCGCGGTGCCTGGCCCTACTGGCTGGGCATGGCCCTGCAGATCCCGACGATCCTGCTGGGCCTCCAGGTCACCGCCATGTGGCTGGTGGGAGCGGCCTTCGCCGCGCTCTTCGTCTACGGCGCGTTCAAGGGGCATCAGCTGGACCGGGAGAAGGATGCGATCGACACCCGGGTGCTGGCAGCTCGGGGAGAGGGACCTCAGGGCGAGGGCTGAGGCCCGACGCGTCCGGTCCGTTTCCGCCGCTGGTCCTGGGTACCCTGGTGCCATGACCGCACAGCGAACCCTTGTCCTGCTCAAGCCCGATGCCGTCCAGCGCGGACTGCGTGGGGAGATCATCCGTCGGCTCGAGACGAAGGGCTACGACATCGTCGCCCTGGCCCAGCGCACCGCTACGGCGGAGGAGCTGGCCGCGCACTACGCCGAGCACGAGGGCAAGCCCTTCTACCCCGGACTGGTCGAGTACATGGGCGCCGGCCCCCTGGTCGCGATCGTCGCCGAGGGCGAGAGCGTGATCCCCGGCTTCCGTTCCCTCGCGGGTGCCACCAACCCGACCGAGGCCGCCCCCGGCACCATCCGCGGCGACCTGGCCCGCGAGTGGGACCTCCCCGTGATCCAGAACCTCGTGCACGGCTCCGACTCCGAGGAGTCCGCAGCCCGCGAGATCAGCATCTGGTTCCCCGAACTGGGCTGATCACACCCCGTACGGCCAGTACGACCACGTGAGACGCGCCGCACCGTCAGATTGTGCACATCGGACGGTGCGGCGTGCACAATATGGTCATGGAACTTCCCGTCGTCACCATCGTCTTCCTGGGCCTCGCCGTCCTGGTCGCGATCGGGATCCTCGCTGCGGTCGCGGCTCCGCACCTGCGTGAGCGGGATCGGACCGGGCAGGACGACGGTGCGCAGCGCGATCCGAGGCACACTTCTCGCACTCGCCGCTGACCGTTCGTGTCCCACACGGAGGATTGTCCTCCGGGGCGCAGGGGCCGACGGTCCTCCACAGCGCGTGCGCCTCCGCAGCGCCGGCTCCTCCAGATCGCCTCCTGACAGGCGGGCACCTCCCATGAGCGGCCTACACTGGCCGTTGGCCGCGCCGCATCGTCGGCTTCCCCGACCCCGGAGGTGACCCGTGGATCCCAATGACATCCTTGCCCTGATCGCTGGTGGCGGCGGCAGCATCCTCGTCATCGGTGCGGGGGCCTGGGCCTTCGTCCGCAGTCGCGGAAAGCGGAAGGACTCCGGAGACACGACCGGACGCCGAGGTGAGAGCACCAGCAGCACGTCCGCTTCCACCGGCTCGACGGCGCAGAGCACGACCGCCGTCAAGGAGCGACCGGCCGCCCCCAGCTGGGCCGACACCCTCTCCGCCCCCACGGCGAAGCCCGAGCGAACCGAGCAGGCCCCCACGACAGAGCCCGAACGGTCCGAGCAGGCGCCCACGACGGAGCCCGAGCAGGGCGCCGAGGATGCCGCCGAGACCACCGTGGCCGACGAGACCGCCACGGAACCCGGCACCGCGGATCCCGTCGGGCCCGCCGCGCCGGCCGATGACGCGAGGACCGCTCAGCCGGCAGCTCCTGCCCCGCCCGCCGACTCCACCGCCTCCGCCGACGCCGAGGCGACCGTCGAGCCCGCGGTGCCTGCTGAGGCCGAAGAATCGGTCGACGTCACCGACGAGGCGACCCTCGCCGGCGCGCCCGTCCTGGACACCCCCGAAGCTCCTGCGGACCGCATGGTGCGCCTGCGGGACCGTCTCGCCCGTTCCGGGGCGATCGGTCGCGGCATCCTCGGCCTGCTCACCCGCGGCAGCGTGGACGAAGACACCTGGGACGAGATCGAGGAGACCCTGCTCCTGGCGGACCTCGGCCCCGACGCCACCGACGAGCTGTTGGACAGCCTGCGCCGACGCATCCAGGTGCTCGGCACGGACGATCCCGCCGCCGTGCGCGAGGTGCTGCGCGAGGAGCTCATCGCTCTGATCGACCCCGAGCTGGACCGCCGCCTCGCCGCCAGCCGCCGCGACGCCGCCGACGGCACCGAGCTGCCCTCCGTGCTGCTCATGGTCGGCGTCAACGGCACCGGCAAGACCACCACCGTGGGCAAACTCGCACGCGTGCTCGTCGCCGCCGACCGCAGCGTCGTCCTCGGTGCCGCCGACACCTTCCGCGCCGCCGCCGCCGACCAGCTCGAGACCTGGGGGTCCCGCGTGGGTGTCGAGACGGTGCGCGCGGACCGCGACGGCGCGGATCCCGCCGCAGTGGCCTTCGAAGCCGTGAAGGAGGGCATCGCGCAGGGGAGCGACGTGGTCATCATCGACACCGCCGGCCGTCTGCAGAACAAGAAGGGTCTGATGGACGAGCTCGGCAAGGTGCGCCGGGTGGCGGAGAAGGGCCTGCATGGCGACACTGTGGCCGAGGTGCTCCTGGTCATCGACGCCACGACCGGCCAGAACGGCCTGCAGCAGGCCCGGGTGTTCTCCGAGGCCGTGCAGATCACCGGCATCGTGCTCACCAAGCTCGACGGCACCGCGAAGGGCGGCATCGTCGTGAAGGTCCAGCGCGAGCTGGGCGTGCCGGTCAAGATGGTGGGTCTCGGCGAGGGCATGGACGACCTCACCCCGTTCGACCCCCACGGCTTCGTGGATGCGCTCCTGGGCGACTGAGGCCGCGCTGCGCGGCGCGGTCGTCGGGCCGTCGCGTGATCGCCCCCGTCCCCATGTCGGGGACGGGGGCGCGCTGCGTCCGGGGCAGATGCGGCCGGAGGGGGTCGTCGCCCGAGGGCGGTCGTCGTCCTCGAGGGGCTCTCGCCTCGAGGACGTCCGTCGACCGGGACGGCGGGTCACGGAATGATCACGGCACCTCTCCGCCCTAGGCGCACGGGCAGGATCCCCGCACGATGTGAGCGCGACCCACCGGGCCGCGCGGACCTCGGATCACTGAGGCGATCCGGGGCCGGCCCCACTCCTGTTCGGAGACACCATGGAGCCCTTCACCCTCGACACTGGGGCGACCGCCTGGATCCTCGTGAGCGCCGCACTCGTGCTGCTCATGACCCCCGGACTCTCGCTCTTCTACGGCGGGATGGTGCGCGCCCGCACCGTCCTGAACATGATGCTGATGTCCTTCACGGCCATGGCCGTGGTCGCCATCGCCTGGACGATCGGCGGATACTCGATCGCCTTCGGAACGGACGTCGGCGGCGTGCTCGGGAACCCTCTGGAACACATCGGGCTGGCAGGCACCGATGAGCAGTCCCTCCTCGCCGAGTCCGGCGTGCCCTTCCTCGTCGCCGCCGGATTCCAGATGACCTTCGCGATCATCTCCACCGCCCTGATCTCCGGGGCCATCGCCGACCGCGTCAAGCTCGGCACCTGGATGGTCTTCGCCGCGGTGTGGGTGCTCGTGGTCTACGCGCCGCTCGCGCACATGGTCTGGGGCGGAGGACTGCTCGGCGCCGACGGACCCTTCGCGGCGCTGGCCGAGCCGGTGGACTTCGCCGGCGGCACCGTGGTGCACCTCAACGCCGGCGTCGCCGGGCTCGTCCTGGCGCTCGTGGTGGGCGCTCGCAAGGGCTTCGGCACGGACCCGATGAAGCCGCACAACCTGCCGCTGGTCATGCTCGGTGCGGCTCTGCTGTGGTTCGGCTGGTTCGGGTTCAATGCCGGGTCGGCCGGCACGGCGGATGCCACCGCGGGGCTCGCCTGGGTGAACACCACCGTCGCGACGGCCGCCGCGATGCTCGGCTGGGCGCTCGTGGAGCGACTGCGAGATCGGCATGTCACCAGCCTCGGCGCCGCCTCCGGCGTGGTCGCCGGCCTGGTCGCGATCACCCCCGCCGCCGCGGCGCTGACCCCGATCACCTCGATCGTGCTGGGTCTGATCGCCGGAGCGTGCTGCGCCCTCGCCGTGGGCCTGAAGCACCGGTTCGGGTTCGACGACTCCCTCGACGTCGTCGGAGTCCACCTCGTCGGCGGGCTCGTCGGCACCATCCTCATCGGCGTGCTGGCCGCGGACGGCGGCCTGCTGTTCGGGGGCGGCGTGAGCCTGCTGGTGGTGCAGGTGCTCGTGGCTGTGTCCGCGATCATCGTCTCCGGGGTGCTCACGACGGTGATCGCCCTGGCCCTGAAGTACACGATGGGGTGGAGGGTGAGCGAGTCCGACGAACGTGCCGGCATCGATATCGCCCATCACGCCGAGTCCGGATACGATCTCGCCGGTGCCCTCGCCTCTCGGCGGGAACGTCCGACACCCCTCGGCGCCGGTTCCTTCCCGGTCTCCCCGGCCGGCGGATCGACGTCGGAGCCCCGGAATCCGGCGCCGGGCGCAGAAGAGCCCGCCGCCCCGACCGATCCCACGGCCGAGGACGTCCGCACCGTCACCACAGGAGAGCCCCGATGAAGCTCGTCACCGCGATCATCCAGCCGCACGCCCTGCGGGCCGTCACCGATGCGCTGCGAGAGTACGGGGTCAGCGGACTGACCATCACCGAGGTCGCCGGGTACGGGCGCCAGGGCGGCCACACCGAGGTGTACCGCGGCGCGGAGTACACCATCGACACCATCCCGAAGATCAAGGTCGAGGTGCTCGCGGAGGATGCCGACGAATCCGCGATCATCGACCTGGTCATCGCCGCCTCGCGCAGCGGGCGGATCGGTGACGGCAAGGTCTGGACCACCGAGGTCCACGACGTCGTCCGTGTCCGCACCGGCGAACGGGACGCGGATGCCCTCTGAGGGCCTCTCCGCACGACGGATCACGCAGGTGCTCCAGGAGGGCTTCGCGGACTCTTCCGCCGGCCCCCGCCGCAGGCTCGAGCAGGCCGCCCTCGTGGACGGCTGGCTGACCGAGCTCTGGGCAGGGGCCGGCGGGCCGGCCTCCGGGGCCGCGCTCGGCGCCATCGGATCGCTGGGACGCCGGGACCTGGGGCCGGCCAGCGACCTCGACCTGGTCCTGCTGATCGACCCCGACCGTCTCGACCAGGCGGAGACCAACCGGCTCGCGAACGCCCTGTGGTACCCGATCTGGGATTCGGGGACGTCGCTGGACCATGCCGTGAGGAGCCCCGAGGAATGCGACCAGGTTGCCCGCGACGACCTGCGAGCGGCGATCTCCCTGCTTGACCTGCGCGTCATCGCGGGCGACTCCGACCTCGTCGAGGACACCGCGCACCGGGTGCGCATGCGCTGGCGCCGGGAGGCCCGCAGGCGGGTCTCGGACCTGGTCGACCTGGCCATGGACCGGGGTCACCGCTACGGGTCGCTCGCCCACTCCTCCGAGCCGAACCTCAAGTCCGACCGCGGCGGGCTGCGGGATGTGACGGTCATCCGTGCCCTTGCCGAGAGCTGGCTGGCCGACCACGATCACGAGGTGGTCGATGCGGCCGCCCGGACGCTCGGCGATGCTCGCGACGCCCTGCAGGCCGTCACCGGCACAGCCGGCACCCGACTGGGCCGGGCCGATCAGGACTCGGTCGCGGCGCTGACCGGTCACGCCACCGCCGACGACCATCACGCCGTGCTCGCCGAGGCCGCACGCGCCGTGTCCTGGGAGCTGCACCGCACGGTCCGCGCCGCCGAGGCCGCTCTCGCCCCCGGCGGGAGCGCCACTCGAGGCACCGGCAGCGACCGCCGGCCGGCGCTGACCCGCCTGCCCCACGGCGTCCTGGTCCAGGCCGGAGAGGTTTCGGTGGACCCGTCCACGCGGGACCTGCTGCGCGACCTGGCGGCCGTCCGCCACGCCGCGACCACGGGACTCCCGCTCGCGGACGCCACGCTCGCCCGGATGGCCGACGCGGACACCGCACCGCTGGTCCCCGCTCAGCGGGACGTGCTCGTGGACTCCCTGGCGGGGGAGCACTTCGCGCAGGTCTACGAGGCGCTCGACGTGAAGGGAATCTTCGCCCGCTGGGTCCCAGGATGGGCCGAGGTGCGCAACCGCCCCCAGCGCTCCGCCGTGCACCGCTTCACCGTGGACCGCCACCTGGTGGAGACCGTCCTGGAGTCGCAGAGGTTCCTGGCACGGGTGGGCAGGCCCGACCTGCTGCTGGTCGCCGCCCTGCTCCACGACCTCGGCAAGCGCTCGGGTGCGCGCGATCACGCCGCCGAGGGGGCACCGCTCGCCGAGACCGCGGCCCGTCATCTGGGCTTCGACAAAGCGGATTCACGCGCGATCGCCCTGCTGGTGCGGGAGCACCTGACGCTCATCCGCCTGGCGACCGGACGCGACCTCGCCGATCCCGCCACCCTGCGCGATCTGCTCGACGCGATCGACCACGACCCCGAGGTGCTCGAGCTGCTGAGAGCGCTCACCGAGGCTGACGCGGTGGCGGCCGGACCCGCGGCCTGGTCCACCTGGCGGGCGGATCTCGTCGACCACCTCACCGATCTGGCCCGGGATGCCCTCAGCGGCACCGCCCCCGCTCCGCGCATCGTGCTCTCGCCGCAGCGCTCCGTGCAGGATGCGGTCCGGACCGCCGTGCAGCGCACCGGGAGCGCGCAGGTCGTCTATCCCGCGCACACCGAGGACGAACCGATCTCGCAGATCTGCGTCGGCGCCCCCGACGGCGACGGCGTCTTCGCCGCCATGGCGCGTGTGCTGGTGCGTCTGCGACTGGACGTGCACAGTGCCGTGGTGGGCACCCAGGACGGGGTCGCCGTGAACACCTGGTGGGTCGCCGCGGCCCCGGCGGATCTGCCGCACCCCTCGGTGCTGCGCAGCGCGCTGGACCGCGAGCTCGCCGTCCGCGACCGTCCCGACGCCCGCGTGCTCGAGCTGCCCCCGGCCCCGCCGCCCCGCACCACCGAGGACACCCCGGTGGTGACGCTGCTGCCCGGCGCCTCCCGCGAGGCGACCGTGGTCCAGGTCAACGCCCGCAACCGTCCCAGTCTGCTGGCCGACGTCGCCGAGGTGATCACCGTGCACCGCCTGCAGGTGCGCAGCGCGCATGTGCTGACCCTGGGCCGCCGCGCGGTGGACGTCCTCTACCTCACCGATCAGCACGGGCGCGGCCTGGACCCGCCGACCGTCGGCCGGATCGTGACCGCGCTGATGGACGCCGCAGCCACCTGAGCCGGGCCGCCCTACGTGCCCTTCGCCTCGGCGACGGCGCCCCGGTGTGCTCGGATCAGGGAGCGGCCACTACACTGAGGCGGTCCGTCCGACCAAGGGGAAGCGCTTCGTGTTCAACAACCTCTCCGATCGCATCACAGCGTCGCTGAAGGGTCTGCGCGGCCAAGGCCGCCTGACCGAAGCGGACGTCGACAAGACGATCCGCGAGATCCGTCGTGCCCTGCTCGACGCCGACGTCGCCGTCTCCGTGGTGCGCGAGTTCACCGGGAGGGTGCGCGAGCGCGCACTGGGCGAAGAGGTCTCCAAGGCGCTCAATCCCGCCCAGCAGGTCGTCAAGATCGTCAACGACGAGCTGGTGGAGGTGCTCGGCGGCGCGACCGGCGAGCTGCACTGGGCGAAGAACCCGCCCACCGTGATCATGCTGGCCGGCCTCCAGGGCGCTGGCAAGACGACACTCGCTGGCAAGCTCGCGAAGTGGATGAAGTCCGAGGGCCACACGCCGCTGCTCGTCGCCGCCGACCTCCAGCGGCCCAACGCGGTCAACCAGCTGCAGATCGTCGGGGACCGCGCCGGGGTGCCGGTGTTCGCGCCCGAGCCCGGCAACGGCGTGGGCGACCCCGTGCTGGTGGCGATGAACGGCGTCTCCACGGCGCAGTTCCAGCAGCACGACGTGGTCATCGTCGATACGGCCGGTCGCCTGGGCATCGACGAGGACATGATGCAGCAGGCGCGGGACATCCGCGACGCCGTCGACCCTCACGAGACCCTGTTCGTCGTCGACGCGATGATCGGCCAGGACGCCGCCCGTGTGGCCGAGGCCTTCCGCGACGGCGTGGGCTTCACCGGCGTGGTGCTGTCCAAGCTCGACGGCGATGCCCGGGGCGGTGCCGCCCTGTCGATCACCGGTGTCACCCAGCGCCCGATCCTCTTCGCCTCCACCGGTGAGAGCCTCGACGAGTTCGAACGCTTCCACCCGGATCGCATGGCCAACCGCATCCTCGACATGGGCGACGTGCTCTCCCTGATCGAGCAGGCCGAAAAGGCCTTCGATCAGAAGGAAGCCGAGAAGGCCGCGAAGAAGATCGCCTCGGGCGAAGACTTCACGCTCGACGACTTCCTCAGCCAGATGCAGCAGCTCAAGAACATGGGCAACATCAAGAAGATGCTCGGGATGCTGCCGAACATGGGCCAGCACCGCGACGCGCTGGAGAACTTCGACGAGTCCGAGATCGGGCGCATCGAGGCGATCATCCGCTCGATGACCCCCGAGGAGCGCAACAACCCCAAGGTCATCAACGGTTCGCGTCGCAGCCGCATCGCCCGCGGCTCCGGCACGACCGTCCAGCAGATCAATCAGCTGCTCGAGCGCTTCAAGCAGGCCCAGCAGATGATGCGCACGATGGGCAAGGGCATGGCCGGCGGCGGCATGCCCGCCATGCCCGGCGGGCCCGGGATGGGCATGGGCAAGAAGTCGCGGGGCCGGCAGGCCCCCCAGAAGGGCAAGAAGAAGACCTCGAAGTCGAAGAACCCGGCCAAGGCCGCGCGCGAGCAGGCGGAGCTGGATCGGAAGGCCGCAGCGGGCGAGTCGACCGGAGGCTCCGCGTTCGGCGGCGGAGCGACGCAGTCCGGCACGCCGGACCTGTCGGACTTCGATCCCCATCAGCTGCCGCCGGAGATGCAGAAGCTGTTCGGCGGGAAGTGAGGCCGGTGCGGGCGGCCGCGCCGGCGTGGGTACGCTCGGGCCATGAGCGCCACGACTGCTGACCCCCGCACCTCGCCCGTGCTGCACCTGAGGGGCCCGATCCTGCTGGGCCCCGAGCAGGAGCTCTCCGAGGCCTGGGTGGCGGAGGGCCGCATCCATCATCAGCGGCCCGAGCTGGCCGCCGGCACGGAGATCCAGGAGATCGACGGCGTCGTCGTCCCGGGACTGGCGGACCTCCACTGCCATCTCGGCATCGGCGACGGCGGCGAAGGCACCACCCTGGAGACCGCCCGGCAGCAGGCCCTCACCGACCGCGACACGGGGGTGCTGCTGATCCGCGACGCGGGATCGATCATCGACAGCTCACCCCTCCAGCAGCAGCACGACCTTCCGCGGCTGATCCGGTGCGGCCGCCACCTCGCCCGCACCCGCCGTTACCTGATCGGCTACGCCGATGAGGTCGAGCCCGAGGACCTCCCCGCTGCGGTGACGCGGGAGGCCGGCCGCGGCGACGGCTGGGTGAAGCTGGTGGGGGACTGGATCGACCGGACCGCCGGCGACCTCACCCCCTGCTGGGGCGCGGAGGACTTCGCGGCCGCGGCCCGCGCCGCCCACGAGGCCGGGGCACGGATCACGACTCACACGTTCGACGAGGCCACGCTGCCGCTCGCGCTGGACGCCGGCTTCGACTGCCTCGAGCATGCGACGGGCCTGACGGACGAGACCATCGCCCGGGCGGCCGATGCCGGCATTCCCGTCGTGACCACGCTGGTCAACGTCGACGAGTTCGAGACCTACGCGCAGCAGGGCGAGAAGAAGTTCCCGGCGTACGCCGAGCACATGCGCCGACTGCGTGCGGGCCGCTACGAGCGCACCCGGGACGCGCACGACGCGGGGGTGCAGCTGCTGGTGGGAACCGACTCCGGGGGAGTGCTCGGGCACGGCATCATCCATGACGAGCTCGATGAGCTGTCGCGCGCGGGGCTGGACGGCGCGGCGGTCCTCGATGCCGCCACGTGGGCTCCCCGACGCTTCCTGGGCGTGCCGGCGCTCGAGGACGGCGCCCCGGCCGATCTGCTGGTGGTGCCCGGGGACCCGCGCTCCGACCATCGGCTGCTGCGCCATCGCACGCACGTCGTGCTGGGCGGACGGATCGTCGCGTGACGGCGTGACGGCGTGACGGCGAAACGGCATCACAGCGTGACGGCGATGCCCGGGCGAGGCGGGACCCGGCTGGGATGGGAGCTGGGGGAGCGGGTAGCGGGGGAGCCGGGGAGCTGGAGAACTGCTGGGCGACGGGGATTCATCGTCCCGGCACTCGGCGTGCGAGCGGTCTGCCGGAGCACATGTGCGCCGGTGCACATGCGCCCGGGTGGTGCATCGGCGCCGATCCCTGGCATACTCGTTCCCTGTATGCGCATGGGCCGGCCCTCTACCCGTCCGTGCGCGACACCCCGAGGACCGTCAGCGCCGGCATGACCCCACAGGCTGCGGCGGAACTCACCCGAACATCCCTGAAGGAGAGTCCACCCACGTGGCTGTCAAGATCCGTCTGAAGCGCATGGGCAAGATCCGTGCACCGTTCTACCGCATCGTCGTCGCCGACTCGCGCAAGAAGCGCGACGGCGCCGTGATCGAGGAGATCGGCCTGTACCACCCGACAGAGGACCCGTCGGTCATCCAGGTCGAGTCCGAGCGCGCCCAGTACTGGCTCGGTGTCGGCGCGCAGCCGACCGAGCAGGTCGCCGCTCTGCTCAAGGTCACCGGTGACTGGCAGAAGGCCAAGGGCGAGACCACCGCCGCCGGCTCCCTGAAGTCCGCCGAGACGAAGAAGACCGCCGAGGAGCTCATCGCGGAGGCCGACAAGGCCGCCGCCGAGTCCCGCGACGGCGCGAAGAAGGCCAAGGAGTCCAAGGCCGCCGAGGTCGAGGCGGGCTCCGAGGAGGTCCCCGCCGAGGGCGAGGCTCCTGAGGACGCCGAGGCCGCAGCGACCGACGAGGCCTGAGATGAGCTCTCGCGCCGAAGCACTCGATCATCTCGTCCGCGGCATCGTGGACGATCCCGAGGCCGTGAGCGTGACCGAGAAGGACACGCGCCGCGGCCCGTTGCTCGAGGTCCGGGTCGGCGCCGCCGATCTCGGTCGCGTCATCGGCCGATCCGGTCGCACCGCCCGTGCACTGCGTACGGTCACCGCGGCCCTCTCGGATGATGACGTGCGCGTCGACATCGTCGACGTCGACCGGCGCTGAGTTGCCTCGTACGATCCCTCGGAGCGGCATCGCCGGCATGACTGCGACAGCAGACATGCCCGTGCGGTGCCGCTCCTGGCATGCCCGGAGGTCATCGAGCACGGCGGGACCACCACGTGTGCTCGGCAGTGCCCCCGCCCTCGGAGCGGCGCCGGCGCCCGGTGCCCGCGCCCTCGGGGAGACGGCCGGGGACGCCATCGGACACTCCTCGCCCGCCGCCGGCGAAATCGCGAGCGGCGACGCCGCTGACGACACTGAAGGACTGGTATGAGCACTCTCGACGTCATCGTCGCCACCATCGGCAGGGCCCACGGGCTGCGCGGCGAGGTCGCGCTGATCCTGCGCACCGACCAGCCCGAGGAGCGGTTCCAGCGCGGCGCGTCGTTCGCGGTCGATGCCCCCACCGGCCGACGCACCCTGACCGTGCACGGCACCCGGCTCCAGCAGGATCGCTGGTACGTCTCCTTCGAGGAGGTCACCGACCGCAGCGACGCCGAATCGCTGCGGGGCGTCGAGCTCACGATGGCGGTGGACGCCGAGGAAGAGGCCGACGAGGACCCCGACGCCTGGTACCTCAGCCAGCTCAAGGGGCTCCCCGTGCGCCACATCGACGGTCGGGACCTCGGCATCGTGCAGGGGATCGACCACTATCCGGCTCAGGATCTGCTCGTGGTGCGCACCTCGGACCGTCGCCGCGTCCAGCTGCCGCTGGTGGAGCAGCTCGTGCCCGAGATCGATCTCGAGGCCGGCATCGTCACCGCGAACCCGCCCGCCGGGCTGTTCGACGCGCTGCCCGAGGACGAGCAGGGCCCGGAGCCCGAGACGTCCGCGCCGTCCTCGCGATCGAAGGGCTGAGCGCGCGATGCGCATCGACGTCCTCACGATCTTCCCGGAGTACCTCACTCCGCTCGAGCTCTCGCTGATCGGCAAGGCCCGCCGCGAGGGCCTGATCGACCTGCAGGTGCACGACCTGCGCAGCTGGACCCACGACCGCCATCGCACGGTGGACGACACCCCGCTGGGCGGCGGGGCCGGCATGGTCATGAAGCCCGAGCCGTGGGCCGGCGCGTTCGCGGCAGTGCGCGCCGCCGGTCAGGATGCGCTCGGCGCGGACGTCGAACCGCTGATCGTCTTCCCGAACCCGGCGGGCGAGCCCTTCGCGCAGGCCACCGCACAGGAATGGTCCCAGTGCGAATGGATCATCTTCGCCTGCGGGCGCTACGAGGGCATCGATGAGCGGGTATACGAGCATCTCGCGGAGGTCGGCTACGAGGTCGCTCTCGCGTCGCTGGGCGACTACGTGCTCAACGGCGGCGAGGTCGCCGTGCTGGCGATCACCGAGGCCGTGGTGCGCTTGGTCCCCGGCGTGGTCGGCAATGCCGAGTCCCTGGTCGAGGAGTCCCACTCCGACGGTCTGCTCGAGTACCCGCTGTACACGCGCCCGGCGAGCTGGACCGATCCTGCCGGAGTGGTCCGCGAGGCGCCGCCGGTCCTGCTCTCGGGTGATCACGGCAGGATCGCCGCCTGGCGCCATGCGCAGTCCGTGCAGCGCACGGGCGAACGCCGTCCCGATCTGCTCGAGGGGCCCGACGCGGCGCGGTGATGCCGCCCCGCGACGCAGCCGCGTGACGGAGCCGACAGATCGGTGAGCTGTGACCAGCGCTGACATGTCGATGAGGGCTTGCCACGGCCGGTCCCCACTGGAAGAATGACCCCTTGTGCACACCGCGCGCTCCTCTGCCTCAGGGGAGGGGCGCACCAAGCGGTCGGGCAGGTCCGTGGCGACGGGAGTCGCCGCCAGAGGCCCAGCACACCGGCACGAGGAGCTCGCTCCTCGCCGGATCGACAGTTCATGAGGGGCATCCCGATTCTCGGGAAGCCCCACGAACGAAGCTGTCCGACCTGAGGCGGAGGGCTGGAGAACCATCATGCAGAAGCTCGATGAGCTCGACAAGGCGTCCCTGCGCGAGGACGTCCCCGATTTCCGCGCCGGCGACAACGTCAAGGTGCACGTGAAGGTCATCGAGGGCAACCGCTCTCGTATCCAGATCTTCCAGGGCTACGTCATCGGCCGCCAGGGCCACGGCATCGGCGAGACGTTCCGCATCCGCAAGATCTCGTTCGGCGTCGGCGTGGAGCGTGTGTTCCCGGTGCACGCCCCGACCGTCGACAAAATCGAGGTCGTCACCCGCGGTGACGTGCGTCGCGCGAAGCTCTACTACCTGCGCAACCTCACGGGCAAGAAGGCCCGCATCAAGGAGAAGCGCAACCACTCCTGATCCAGGAATGATCCGCGATTCCGCGTCTGGACGGCGGCGGCCCCACTCCGTGGTGGCCGCCGCCGTCTGCGTCGTGCTGCTGCTGGTGGCCGCGGTCGCACTGCGGCACTTCGTGGCCCAGCCGTTCCGCGTCCCGTCGGCCTCGATGGAACCGGTGCTCGCGCCCGGCGACGTGATCCTCGCCGATCGCTCCGAGCACGGCACGGCCCACCGTGGCGCGATCGTCGTCTTCGACGGCTCCGGCTATTTCGCACCGTCCGCGGCCGACGGCGACCGGTACTGGGTCAAGCGGGTCATCGGCGTGGGCGGCGATCACGTGCAGTGCTGCACGAGCGCGGGGGAGCTCACCGTGAACGGCGATCCGCTCGAGGAGCCGTATCTGCCCGAGGGCACGGTGCCCAGTGAGATCGACTTCGATCTGGTGGTGCCCGAGGGCCGCATGTTCGTCCTCGGCGACAACCGCGGCGACTCCACCGATTCCCGGCATCTGCTCGGCGCTCCGGGAGGCGGGATGATCCCCGTGGAGCGCGTGGTGGGGGAGGTCGACCGACGCGTGTGGCCACTGCCTCGCGCCGGTGCGCTCTGACACGCAGGTTCGCCAGATAGTATCCAAGCGATGAACGCGTCCGAGGAAACCCGCAGTGCTGTGCCCGATCCGGAGGGTGCCGCACCCGGCGAGGACCCCTCGACCAGGTCCCGCGGAGGCGCGGGCACTCGCCGCGGAGCACGGATGCCGCTCTGGCTAGACACGCTGGTGACCATGGCGGTCGCCCTGGTCATCGCCGTGCTCGTGAAGACCTTCCTGATCCAGCCCTTCTACATCCCCTCGGCATCGATGAACCCGACCCTGGTCGAGAACGACAAGATCCTGGTGTCGAAGCTGACGCCCGGAGTGTTCGATCTGCACCGTGGCGACGTGATCGTCTTCGAGGACCCCGACGACTGGATCGGCGGCGAGACGACCACGGAGTCCACGCCGCGGATGCGCCTGATGGCCGTGCTCAGCACCGTCGGCCTGGCACCCGACCCAGCCCAGGACCACCTGGTCAAGCGCCTGATCGGTCTCCCCGGTGATCACGTGGTGTGCCCAGAGCGGGGCGCGTCGCTCGAGGTGAACGGTGTGGAGCTCGACGAGCCCTACATCAATCAGGCCACCGCGGCCTGCCAGGTCGCCTTCGACGTCACCGTGCCCGAGGGCAATGTCTGGGTGATGGGCGATAACCGCTTCGCCTCCGCGGACTCCGCGTACCACGAGGACCAGGGCGAGAGCGCCTTCGTGCCCGAGGATGACATCACCGGCAAGGCCCAGGTCATCTTCTGGCCGATCGGCCGTTGGGACGGCCTCGGCGACGGACAGGACACCTTCGTCGACGTCCCCGATCACCCGTGAGCATCGTCGCCCCCACCCTCGACGCCGAGCTCTCCCTGGCCGCACGGTGCGGGCCCGGGCGCCGGGTCGTGGTGGGCATCGATGAGGTGGGGCGCGGCGCCCTCGCCGGACCGGTCGCCATGGGAGCCTGCGCGATCGAGGTCGTCGACGGGCGCGTCGCGGCCCTGCCCGAGGGCGTGCGCGACTCCAAGAAGCTCTCTGCGCTGCGTCGCGCGGCGCTCGTAGACCCGATCCTCGACACAGCTCATGCCGGCTCCGTGGGCTGGGCCAGCGCCGCAGAGATCGACGAGATCGGCATCGTCCCCGCACTGACCCGTGCCGCCCTGAGAGCGCTCGAGGCGCTCGAGGTGGAGATCGATGCCATCCTGCTCGACGGCAACGTCGACGTGCTCTCGGCCGAGCTCGGCTCGGCGGAGCGGCCCGCTCCACTGGTCGAGCTGCGGGTCGCGGCGGACCGCGACTGCGCGAGCGTATCGGCGGCGAGCATCCTCGCGAAGGTCGCCCGTGATGCGTACATGGTCGAGCTCGACGCCCTGGCCCCGGAGTACTCGTGGGCACAGAACAAGGGGTACGGCGCCGCCGTGCACCGGGAGGCGATCGACCGCCACGGGACCCACGAGCACCACCGTCGCAGCTGGCGCCTGGGCTCTGGTGCCGGGACCGTCCCGAAGCGCTCCTCGCCCCAGGCGCCCGCGCCGGTCGCGAACCCGACGCCCGCGCCCGCGCCGGCACCGGACCCGCTCCCGACGCTCAGCCATGCTGGCGTACTGTGGGGCGACCAGTGGGAACCCCAGCCGAAGGAGGAGCGTCGGTGAGCGCGCAGGATCTCGAGAACTACGAATCCGACCTCGAACTCCAGCTGTTCCGCGAGTATCGCGACGTGGTCAGCCTCTTCACCTACGTGATCGAGACGGAGCGTCGTTTCTACCTCGCCAACCAGGTCGACCTGCAGGTGCGCTCCGGCGGCGGGGAGGTCTTCTACGAGCTCCGCCTGGCCGACGTCTGGGTCTGGGACATCTACCGCTCCAACCGCTTCGTGCGCTCGGTGCGCGTGGTGACGTTCAAGGACGTCAACATCGAGGAGCTCAACAAGCAGGACATCTCCCTGCCCTGATCGGGCCATCCCGCCGCAGTGCGGGCTGCGCGAGCGTGCGCGAGTCGCCGCCGGCGGGATGCTGCGGGCGCGCAGGGAGCTGCTGAGGGCCGCCCGACGGCCCGCGACCTTTCCTCCACACAGGGTGCCTGTCCCCAGGATCCTGTCCGACGCGCTCGTGAGAGGGCCGGCGGGCCACGCTGGCTCGCATGAACACCCTCACCTCCGCACCTCAGCCCTCCGCTCCACGGCAAGGTCCCAGTTGGCAGGGTCCCACACCGCACGCTTCCCGCCAGGAGGGCTCCCGCGGAGCCGCGCGGGTGATCGGCGCCGCCGCTGAACCGCCCCTGCAGGGCCCCGCCGCTCCGCCCCGTCGCCGACGGGTCGCGGAGATGACCACCTCGGAGCTCGGCAGCGCGGGGGAGGACCTCGCCGCCGAGCATCTGGTCGCCTGCGGCTGGCAGATCATCGAACGCAACCTGCGCCTGAGCCAGGGTGAGCTCGACATCGTCGCGCTCGCGCACACCACCCTCGTCTTCGTCGAGGTCAAGACACGTCGCACCTTCGTCGCCGGCGTCCCGCAGGCGGCAGTGACGCCGTCGAAGCTGCGCAGGCTGCGGCGCCTGGCGGGCGAGTACCTCATGGAGCGCTCCACACCCCACCGGGACGTGCGGATCGACGTGGTCGCCGTCCACGCCCACCTCGACGGCACCTTCTCCCTCGAGCACCTCGAAGCGGTCTGAGCATGGGGCACGCACGGACGCTGTCCATCAGTCTCACCGGGCTCGAGGGGACGCTGGTCGAGGTGGAGGCGGACGTCTCCGCAGGGCTGCCTGCCTTCTCCCTCGTCGGCCTTCCCGATCCGTCGATGCTGCAGGCGCGAGATCGGGTCCGCGCGGCGGCCGCCCGCAGCGGGCTCCGCCTGGCCCCGCGCCGGATCACCGTCAACATGACCCCGGCCTGGAGGCCCAAGCACGGGTCAGGCTTCGACCTCGCGATCGCGGTGGCGATCCTGGATGCCCAGGGCGAACTGCCCGCGCATGTCCCCGGGGACACCGTGCTGCTGGGAGAGCTGGGTCTGGACGGCAGGGTGCGGCCCATCCCGGGCGTGCTCCCCGCCCTGCTCGCCGCCCGGTCCCTGGGGATCACCCGCGCGATCGTGCCCGAGCAGAACCTGCAGGAGGCACGGCTGGTGCACGGCCTGGAGGTCGACGCCGCCGCCGACCTGACCGGCCTGCTGCATCGCTTCGGAGCGGACGTGCCTCCCTCCCCGGTGCGCCAGGCGCTCGACCTCGCCCCGGGTGCTCCTGATCCCGCGCAGAGCGAGGTCGAGCGGCGCGGAGACTTCGCCGACGTGATCGGGCAGGCACAGGCTCGGCGTGCCGCTGAGGTCGCCGCGGCCGGCGGGCATCATCTTCTCCTCACCGGGCCTCCCGGCGCGGGCAAGACCATGATCGCCTCCCGGATCCCGGGCATCCTGCCCCCGCTCGACGTCCATGACTCGCTGACCGTCGCGGCGATCCACTCGCTCGCCGGCGGCGTCGACGCCCGCGCCGGGCTGCCCCGAACCGCCCCGTTCGAGAGCCCTCACCACACCGCGACCACCGCCGCGATGGTCGGGGGAGGGACCGGGACCGCACGTCCCGGTGCGATCTCCCGAGCCCATGCCGGCGTGCTCTTCCTCGATGAGGCGCCCGAGTTCCCCGCCCGGGTGCTCGAGGCCCTTCGCGAACCGCTGGAGACCGGGGACATCACCCTGCACCGAGCGCGCACCGTCACCCGATACCCGGCGCGCTTCCAACTGGTGCTCGCCGCGAACCCGTGCCCGTGCGGGAACGGCTCGGGCAAGGGGGAGTCGTGCACCTGCACGCCGATGCAGAAACGGCGCTACTCCGCCCGGCTCTCCGGACCGGTGCTGGACCGCGTGGACATCCGGGTCAGGGTGGGCCCCGTCGACATCCATCGCGCTGAGGACGGCGACACCAGCGACACGATCGCCGAGCGGGTGCGCATCGCCCGAGAGCGGCAGCAGGACCGCTACGAGGGGTTGCCCTGGAGCACGAACTCCCACGTGCCCGGACCGGAACTGCGACGCGCGTACGCTCCGGCCGCGTCCGATCTGCGACTGCTGGATCATGCCGTCGCCCAGGGCCGGCTGACCCTGCGCGGCCATGACCGGGTGCTGCGACTGGCCTGGACCCTCGCCGACCTCGACGGGTCACCCCGACCCGGTGCCGAGCACATCGGCCTGGCACTCACCCTGCGCGAAGGAGATCTTCGATGACCATTCCTCCCGATCCGAAGCACCCTGGGCGGCCCGCTCGGCCGGAGCGCACGGGCCCTGCCTCCGCGTCGCCGAGCGACCAGCTCACCGACGCACCCGACGAGGACCGCCGGGCCCGCATCACCTGGTCGCTGATCGCCGAGCCGGGCGACTCCGTCGCGCTCATGGCTCGCAGCGTCTGCGGCCCCGCTGAGGCCCTGTCGCTGGCCCGCGAGGGCACCGACAGCGACCTGCTCTCCCGGCTGGGCGGCACGCTCCCCGCGGACGCCGCCGCCCCGAGCCCCGGCACACAGACCCTTCGCGCCCGTCGCGCACTGGGGCGGTGGCGCGCGCGGCTGGCCAGCGTCGACGTCGAGGCGGTGCTGGAAGAGGCAGGGCGCCGACGGATCCGCATCATCACCCCGGCTGATGGCGAATGGCCGATGCCCCTGGACGACCTCCAGGCGACCGCACCCCACTGCCTGTGGCTCCAGGGCCCTGGGACGCTGGGCACGCTGGTCGCCGACCGATCCATAGCCCTCGTCGGCTCGCGGGCCTCGACCCCGTACGGTGAGGACGCCGCAGGAAGCTTCGGTGCGGACGTCGCCGTACGCGGTGGAACGGTGGTCTCCGGCGGGGCCTACGGGATCGATGCCGCGGCCCACCGTGGCGCACTCGCCGTCCCGGACGGCGCGACGATCGCCGTGCTCGCCGGAGGGCTGGACCGCCTGTACCCGCGCGGGAACACCGAGCTGCTCGAACGCATCCGGGAACGGCATCTGCTGGTGAGCGAGGCCCCTCCGGGGACTGCCCCCACCCGATGGAGATTCCTGGCCCGGAACCGACTGATCGCGGCACTGTCCCAGGCAGTGGTCGTGGTGGAGGCTTCCTGGCGGTCCGGGGCGCTGTCGACCGCCCGTCTGGCCGATGAGCTCTCCCGACCGGTCGGCGCCGTGCCGGGTCCGATCGGCTCAGCGGCCAGCGCGGGCTGCCACCGGCTGATCCGCGAGCGAGGAGCCGTGCTCATCACCGAGCCAGCGGACATCCTGGATCTGCTCCCGGGTGGGCCCGCGTCGGGCGAGAGCGGATATGCCGTGCAGGACGAGCTGGACCTGCTGAGCCCCGCAGATCGGCGGGTGCTGGACGCCGTGCCGCCGCGCTCGAGCCTGTCCAGAGCCCGGATCGCGGCAGAGATCGGCTTCGACCCGGCCGAGGTCGAGGCGGCGCTGGCGCGGCTCTGCCTGCTCGGCCTCGTGGAGATGACCGGAGAGCTCGCGCGGCGCGCCCGCAGCGCCCGGTGAATCGGCTGTCTCCCGTCCCGGTGCGGGAGACTGGGGGAATGAACCGCGATCCGGGGACCACCGACGAACAGCTGGTCGATGACTTCTGCGCCCATCTCCGCCTGGGCAGGAGCCGTTCGGAGCACACCGTCCGCGCCTATTCCCGCGAAGCCGCGAACCTGCTCGCCCACCTGAGGGAGGTCGAACGGATCCCGGTGGAGGAGCTCGACGTCGCGGCGCTGCGCTCCTGGCTCGCAGCACGCTCGGAGACCGGGGCCGGGGCGAGCACTCTCGCCCGCTCCGCGGCTGCGGCGCGTACTTTCACGACCTGGCTGGCGAGCACCGGGCGCATCCCGCATGACGTGGGCGGGAGGCTTCGGGCCCCGCGCCGCGGCCGCCATCTCCCGGCCGTGCTCTCCGGACAGCAGGCTGCGCAGCTCCTGGACGGGACGCCCTCTCAGGGGCCTGCGCCGGAGCTCGATCCCGTGCAGCGCGCGGTGCTCCTGCGCGACTCCGCCGTGCTCGAGCTGCTCTACTCGTCCGGGCTGCGCGTCTCCGAGCTGGTCGCCCTGGACCTGCACGGGATCGATCGCGCGCAGTCGACAGTGCGGGTGCGGGGCAAGGGGGACAAGGAGCGCATCGTCCCCGTGGGCGTGCCGGCGCTGGAAGCGATCGAGCGTTGGGAGCAGGAGGGCAGGCCGGTCCTCGCCGCCTCCGGGACGACAGCAGCGGGTGCGCGGGCACTGTTCCTCGGAGTGCGGGGCGGCCGCCTCGGCGACCGCGCCGTGCGCACCCTGCTGGACAAGCACGCGGCGGAGGCGGGCATCGCCAAGCACATCTCCCCGCACACGCTCCGCCACAGCGCCGCCACCCACCTCGTCGAGGGCGGTGCCGACCTGCGCAGCATCCAGGACTTCCTGGGGCACTCGTCCCTCGCCACCACCCAGATCTACACGCACGTCAGCGCCGACCGCCTGCGCCGCACCGTCGACCAGGCGCACCCACGGGCCTGAACCGCTCCCGGAGGCGCCCGTCCACGCTCGAGAGACGAGCCGCGAGGCGTACAGGGCGCGACAAGCGCCAGGGAAGTCAGTGGTCAGGCGAGCAGCGCCGGCCGGGGTTCCGACGACACAGCGGGCCGCGGCGCACCAGATCCTGGCCGCGAACGCGAGTGACCCGAGGCTGCGGTCCGAGGTCGCTCCACCGGGGGCACCGGGTCTGAGCTCCCGGAGTGCACCGGCTCAGTACGTGCGGCCGACGTTCCGAGCCCGTCTGGGACCGCGCTCCCGGTCCGATCGCTCGCGTCACCGTCGGTCCATGGCAGGAGCACGCTCGGGCCGCGCTCGCCGAGGAGCAGCAGCGGATCGAGATACTCCTGCCCGCGACGGGCCCCGAGATGCAGGCACAGCACCTCCGTGCAGTGGGACCCCGTGGCGGACTCGGGGGCGATGGTGCCCAGCACGTCGCCGGCATCCACCTCCTGCCCCTGCTGCACGGACGCCTGCACCGGCTCGTAGGTGGAGATCAGACCGTCTGCGTGGAGCACCGAGACCACACCGCGCCCGGCGACCGCACCGGCGAAGCGCACGGTGCCGGCCTCCACCGCCCGGACCTCGGCGCCCGGCCCGTCGACCGCGATGTCGATGCCCCGATGGCCCGCACCGTAGGGCTGGTCGGGCGCATCGAACACCTCCACCACCTCGTGCGGCGCGGGTATCGGCCACTGCCAGCGCGGGCTCGGCGCGGAGCGGGCGGGCGCACAGATCGCGACGCCCAGCACCACGCACAGCACGCACAGCACCGCGCGCACCACGCGACGGAGGGACGCAGGAGCGGGGCGCGGCCGGCCCGCAGCAGGAGGTGGAGTCATGCCCCGCATCCTCGCGAATGCGGCACTCGTCGGCCCGGTCCGGACGCGCACTGTGGACAGCCGCCCGGTGGGGAGGAGAGCAGGCATCGGGCGTCGCGGTGAGCAGCCCTGCCGAGCGCCCGGCGTGACGCATCCCGCGCACGAGCGAGGTGGGGCGTCCGATAGACTGTTCGCAGCATCCGGTCCGTCCGGATGACTTCGCGTGCCCATCAGGGCTCGTCGACCAACGGTCCCCGGCGACCTCGCACCTCGTGCGCAGGAGCGGTCGGGGTGGTCGGCGACCCGGGCACCAGGCCCGTCACCGCCCGGTGCCGGGGAACAACCGAGAATGCAGGTCCTGCGCGACGACCACGGACGCCCACGGGCGAGTCGTGCGAGCCCAGGCCTAGGAAACAGAGGACATCATCATGGCAGTTGTCACCATGCGCCAGCTCCTGGACAGCGGCGTCCACTTCGGGCACCAGACCCGTCGGTGGAACCCGAAGGTCCGTCGCTTCATCTTCACCGAGCGCAACGGCATCTACATCGTCGACCTCATGCAGACCCTGTCGTACATCGACAAGGCCTATGACTTCGTGAAGCAGACCGTCTCCCACGGCGGCACCATCCTGTTCGTGGGCACCAAGAAGCAGGCTCAGGAGTCCATCCAGGAGCAGGCCACCCGCGTGGGCATGCCCTACGTGAACCAGCGTTGGCTGGGCGGCATGCTCACCAACCTCCAGACGGTCTCCCAGCGCGTGAACCGCCTCAAGGAGCTCGAGCAGATCGACTTCGACGATGTGGCCTCCTCCGGCCGCACGAAGAAGGAGCTGCTGATGATGCGCCGCGAGAAGGACAAGCTGGAGAAGACCCTGGGCGGTATCCGCGACATGGGCAAGGCTCCCTCCGCCGTCTGGATCGTGGACACCAACAAGGAGCACCTGGCCGTCGACGAGGCGCAGAAGCTCAGCATCCCGGTCGTCGCGATCCTGGACACCAACTGCGACCCCGACGAGGTCACCTACCCGATCCCCGGCAACGACGACGCGATCCGCTCCGTCACGCTGCTGACCCGGGTCATCGCGGACGCAGTGGCCGCCGGCCTGCAGGAGCGTCACGCCAAGGCAGCCGGCGGGGAGAAGAACGTCTCCGCCGTCGCCGCGGAGCCGCTGGCCGAGTGGGAGCAGGAGCTGCTCAAGCAGTCCGAGGTCCAGCAGCAGGATGCGCCGGCCGAGGAGTCCGTGGCCGCCGCCGAGGAGACCTCCACCGAGACGGCCTCCTCCGAGGAGACCGCCGCTGCGGAGAAGCCCGCCGAGGAGACCTCGACCGAGGCGCCCACCGAGGCCCCCGCCGCCGAGTGACCATCGCGGGCCCGGGGACGCCATCGGCGTCCCCGGGCCCCTCCACGGGCGGCGATCCCAGCCGCTCCGCACCTCACGTCACCATCTCCCACAAGGAAGAGGAACATGGCCAACTACACGGCAGCAGACATCAAGGAGATCCGCGAGATCACCGGCGCGGGCATGCTCGACGTCAAGAAGGCTCTCGACGAGGCCGACGGCGACAAGGCGAAGGCCGTCGAGGTCATCCGCGTCAAGGGGCTGAAGGGCATCGCCAAGCGCGAGGGCCGCACGGCCTCCGAGGGCCTCATCGCGGTCGACATCCGCGACAACGAGGGCTCTGAGGGCGGCCAGACCGGAACCCTCGTGGAGATCAACTCCGAGACCGACTTCGTGGCCAAGAACGACAAGTTCGTCGCCCTGGGCGACGAGGCCGTGGCCGCGGCCGTCGAGTCCGGCGCCTCCGAGCCCGAGGAGCTCGCCGCCACCGCGTTCGGCGAGGCCCTCACGAACGCCGGCGCGACCATGGGTGAGAAGATCCTGGTCCGTCGCATCGGCCGCGTCTCCGGCGAGGCCGTCAACTCGTACATGCACCGCACGAACAAGGATCTGCCCCCGCAGGTCGGCGTTCTCGTCGCCACCGACAAGGCCGGCGCCGAGGTCGCGCGCGATGTGGCGATGCACATCGCCGCGTTCACCCCGACGTACCTCACCCGTGACGAGGTCCCCGCGGACGTCGTCGAGAACGAGCGTCGTATCGCCGAGGAGACCGCGACGAACGAGGGCAAGCCCGAGAAGGCCATCCCGAAGATCGTCGAGGGGCGCCTCAACGGGTTCTACAAGGAGAACGTGCTGCTGGACCAGGCATTCGCCAAGGATCCGAAGCAGTCGGTCGGCAAGGTCGTCGAAGCGGTCGGTGGCACCGTCACCGGTTTCGTCCGCTTCCGCGTCGGCAGCTGAGAGACCCCGGGGCAGGGCCGAAGGGCCCCGCAACCGACGGCCGCGCGTGAGCGTGGCCACCGCCCCGCGGCCCCGCACCATCGGTGCGGGGCCGCGCCGGTATCATCGCCGAGGACCCAGCGCGGAAGGACCGACATGACCCAGACGTTCACGTCACCGATACCTGTTCTCCCTCAGAGAGAGGACGGACGTCGAGTCCTCCTGAAGCTCTCCGGAGAGGCCTTCGGCGGAGGCGCCGTCGGCGTCGACCCCGATGTGGTCTCCCGCGTCGCGGGAGAGATCGCCGAGGGGGTGGCTCAGGGCGTCGAGTGCGCGATCGTGGTCGGCGGAGGGAACTTCTTCCGCGGCGCGGAGCTCTCCCAGCGCGGCATGGACCGACGCCGGGCCGACTACATGGGCATGCTCGGCACCGTGATGAACTGCCTCGCCCTGCAGGACTTCCTCGAGCAGCGCGGCGTCTCCACGCGTGTGCAGACCGCCATCGAGATGGGTCAGGTCGCCGAACCGTACATCCCGCTGCGGGCCGTGCGGCACCTCGAGAAGGGCCGCGTCGTGATCTTCGGGGCCGGGGCCGGAATGCCCTACTTCTCGACCGACACCGTCGCCGTCCAGCGCGCGCTGGAGATCGGCTGCGAAGAGGTGCTCATGGGCAAGAACGGTGTGGACGGGGTGTACGACGCAGATCCGCGCACCAACCCGGATGCCGTGAAGCTCGAGCACCTGACCTACAACGATGCCCTGCAGCGCGGACTCAAGGTCGTCGACTCCACCGCCTTCAGCCTGTGCATGGACAACGCGCAGCAGATGATGGTCTTCGGGCTCGACGCGCCCGGCAACATCACCCGGGCCATGCGGGGCGACCGGATCGGCACCGTCGTCACCCACGACTGACGGACTGCGGTGGGGAGCTCCTGGACTCGCAGGACTCCCCGCCCTGCCGTCCGGCGCCCCCGGTCGGCGCGATGCGACAGCCGACGCAGCGACCCGTCCAGCGGCGCGGCGCGCCCGCCATCGGCCCGATCGGCCCCCCCGCATCGACGATGCGGGACAATGGACACCAACATCCCCCAGAACCGAGGAGCAGTCGTGAGCGACGACACCGCCAGCATCCTGAAGGACGCCAAGGCCAAGATGGCCAAGACCCTCGACGTCACCAAGGACGAGTTCACCTCCATCCGCACCGGCCGCGCGACCGCCGCGATGTTCCAGGGCATCACGGTCGAGTACTACGGGGCCCCGACGCCGCTGAACCAGCTCGCGTCGCTGCAGTTCCCCGAGGCACGCACCGTGATCGTCACGCCCTACGACAAGTCCGCCATGTCGGGCGTCGAGACCGCGCTGCGCGACTCCGACCTGGGCGTGAACCCCACGAACAACGGCGACAACCTGCGCGTGGTGCTCCCGGCACTGACCGAGGAGCGTCGCAAGGACTACGTGAAGCTCGCCAAGAACAAGGCCGAGGACGGCCGTGTGGCAGTGCGCGGATCCCGCGGCAACGCGAAGAAGGCGATCGAGAAGCTCGTCAAGGACAAGGAGATCGGTGAGGACGAGGGCACTCGCGCCGAGAAGGAGCTCGAGTCCCTGACCAAGAAGTTCAACGACCAGATCGACGAGGCGCTGGCCCTCAAGGAAACCGAGCTCGAGACCATCTGAGGTCTCGGACATCGACCCGGCACCCCCGTGAGCATAGATCCGGATCCCGCTCCCGTGACCGCCCCGACCTCGGTCGGGGCGGTCACGGGCGAGGGCGAACCGGTGCGCGGACGCGCCAAACGTCGGGGTCCGGGACGAAATCTCCCCGCCGCGATCGCGGTCGGCGTGGCCCTCGGCGGCGTCTTCCTCGCCGCCCTGTTCCTCGTCCCGCAGGCGTTCCCGGCACTGGTGGCGATCGTGATCGTGCTCGCGGTGCTCGAGCTGACCCGTGCGCTCGCCCACGGCGGACTGCGGGTCCCCGCGGTGCCGCTGCTGGTCGGCGTGATCGGCATGGCCGTCTCCACGGTCGTGTTCGACGTCGAGGGTCTGCTGATCTCCACCGCGGTCGCCGTCTGCGTGCTCATCCTGTGGCGGGTCTCGGAATCGATGGGCCTGACCGCCCTGCGAGACGTCGCCGGAGCAGTCTTCTGCCTGGCCTGGGTCGCGTTCCTGGGCAGCTTCACGCTGCTGCTGTTCGGGATGGAGCAGGGCCCGCTGCTGGTGCTGCTGGCCGTGCTCGGCCCCGTGGGCAACGATCTCGGCGGATACATCGCCGGAGTGCTGTTCGGCTCCCACCCGATGGCCCCGAGCATCAGCCCCAAGAAGAGCTGGGAGGGCTTCGCCGGTTCGATGGTCCTCGGCGTGGGCTCGGTGACTGCCCTCGCCGTGCTCGCGCTGGGCCTCCCGTGGTGGTCCGGTGTGGTGCTCGGCGTCGTGCTCGTGGTCGTCTCCACCTGCGGCGACCTCTCCGAGTCGCTGCTGAAGCGGGACCTCGGGATCAAGGACATGGGGCACCTGCTGCCCGGACACGGGGGCGTGCTGGACCGGGTGGACTCCATCCTTCTCGCCGCACCCACCACCTACATCATGCTGGAGGTCCTGCTGCCATGAACAGCACACCCGAACGACCAGGGAACACGGCCGACAAGGCCGCCGCCTCCCTCCCCGATCTCTCGCGCGAGGCCGTCCCAGGGCAGAAGATCGCCCTCGCCCCGGGGCAGCTGCAGCTGCGCCCCGCCCGCCGTGGCAAGGCCCCGGCTCATCTGGCGGACCTGACGCTCGAGGAGCGCATCGAGGCGGTCAAGGAGCTGGGCCTGCCGGGCTTCCGCGCCAAGCAGCTCTCCGTGCACTACTTCGAGCACTACACCACCGATCCCGAGGACCTCACGGACCTCCCCAAGGACGGCCGCGACGAGCTCGTCGCACGATTCTTCCCGCAGCTGCTCACCGAGGTGTCACGGGAGTCCGCCGACCACGGCGCGACCCAGAAGTTCCTGTGGAAGCTGTTCGACGGATCGATGGTCGAGTCGGTGCTGATGCGCTACAGCGACCGGGTCACGCTGTGCATCTCCTCCGAGGCCGGCTGCGGCATGAACTGCCCCTTCTGCGCCACCGGCCAGATGGGCCTGACCCGCAACCTCTCCGCCGCGGAGATCCTCGAGCAGGTGCGCATCGCCAACAAGATGCTCGCCCGCGGCGAGCTCCCCGGTGGCACCGGCCGCGTCTCGAACATCGTGTTCATGGGCATGGGGGAGCCGTTGGCGAACTACCGGCCCGTGGCCACCGTGTGCCGGCGACTGAACGCCCCGGCCCCGGAGGGCTTCGGCGTGGGTGCCCGCCACATCACCGTCTCCACCGTCGGTCTGGCTCCCGCGGTGCGCAAGCTGACCGCGGAGAAGATCCCGGTGACACTCGCCGTCTCCCTGCACGCTCCGGACGACGAGCTGCGCAACGAACTGGTGCCCATCAACACCCGCTTCGACATCGACGAGATCCTCGACGCCGCCTTTGAGTACTTCCAGGCCACGGGCCGTCGCGTGAGCATCGAGTACGCCCTGATCCGGGATATCAACGATCAGGCCCATCGCGCCCAGCTGCTCGCGGAGCGCCTCATCGCCAAGGGCGGCGCGCACTGGGTGCACGTCAACCCGATCCCGCTGAACCCGGTCAAGGGCTCGAAGTGGACCGCCTCGGATCCGTTCGTGGAGAAGCAGTTCGTCGAGACTCTGCGCGACAACGGGATCTCGGCCACGATCCGCGACACCCGCGGCTCGGACATCGACGGTGCCTGCGGCCAGCTCGCCGCAGAGGTCATCGAGACCGATGAGCACCGCGAGGACCGCGAGGCGCGCATCGCGCGCGTCGAGGCCGTCGCCGCGTCGGGGAGCTGAAGCACGGCTGAATACGTCCGTCCACGTCCCTGATCAACACGGCCCACGCCGCTACAGTGGGACACCGACAGCACCGAGGAAGGATCCACTGGTGAGCACATCGTTCGAGCGCGTCTCTCGCGTCAGCGTCGGATACGACATGCGTGAGGTCGACGAGTTCCTCGCCCGCGCCCGCACCGCCTACGAGGGGCGTGATCCCTCGTTCAGCGGAGCGGACATCACCTCGGCGAGCTTCGGCACCGAGCGCGGCGGGTACGACATGCGTGTCGTCGACGAGGCGCTGGATCGTCTCTCCGACGCCTTCGCCCTGCAGTCCCGCGACGACGCGATCGCGGAGAAGGGCGAGGAGGCCTGGGTCGCGCAGCTCACCGAGCGCGCCGAGACCCTGAAGGAGCGCCTGGAGCGGCCCGCCGGGGATCGTTTCGCGCCCGCCGCCCAGGGGGAGCCGGCCTATGACAAGGCCGATGTGGACTCCCTGTGCGACCAGCTCGTCGCCTACTTCACCGATGGCCTGCCGATGAGCGTGGACGATGTGCGGCGTGCGGCCTTCCGTCGTCGCCGCGGCACCGAGGGCTATCGCGAGGCCGTCGTGGACGTCTACCTCGACCATGTCGCGGACGTGATGGCTTCCGTGCCGTGACCGGCACCCCGGATGCTCGTCGGCTGGTGCTGCTGGGATCCACCGGATCCATCGGCACCCAGACCCTCGAGGTCCTGGACCGTTTCCCCGGCGTCGCCCGTCTGCACGGTCTCGCCGTGGGCGGTGCGCGCCCCGGGCTCGTCGCCGAGCAGGTGCTCCGGCATCGCCCGGAGCGTGTCGTGGTCTCCGAGCCGGACAACGCCGCCGCCGTCGAGCAGGCCGTGGCGCGGGCCTGTCGTGCCGACGGTCTCACCGCCCCACGCCTCGATGCCGGTGCCTCCGCGGTCGTGGACCTCGCGGGCTCCCTCGGCGAGCAGGACGTCGTGCTCAACGCGATCACCGGTTCCGTGGGCCTGCTGCCCACTCTCGCAGCCCTCGCCAGCGGCGCCCGCCTGGCGCTCGCGAACAAGGAATCCCTCGTCGTCGGCGGCCATCTCGTGACCGACGCCGCGGCACCCGGCCAGATCCTCCCGGTCGATTCCGAGCACACCGCGATCGCCCAGGCCCTCGCTGGGGTCCGGCCGGATCAGGTCGACCATCTGGTGGTGACCGCGTCCGGAGGGCCGTTCCGCGGACGCAGCCGCGGGGATCTCGCGACCGTCACGCCGCAGCAGGCTCTCGCGCACCCCACGTGGGCGATGGGCCCCGTGATCACCACCAATTCGGCGACGCTGGTCAACAAGGCGCTCGAGGTCGTCGAGGCCTGCTTCCTGTTCGATCTGCCCGAGGACCGCGTCGACGTGGTCGTCCACCCGCAGTCCATCGTCCATTCCATGGCGACCCTCGTGGACGGCTCCACCATCGCGCAGGCGAGCCCGCCGGACATGCGTCACGCCATCGGCTGGGCGCTCGCGCATCCGGAGAAGCTGACCGGCCTGGCCGCGTCCCTGGACTTCACCGCCGCCCACCCCTGGACCTTCGAACCGGTCGACGAGCGGACCTTCACCGCGATCGCACTCGCCCGCGCCGCGCACCGTGAGGGCGGGGGAGCGATGGCCGCCTACAACGCTGCGAACGAGGAGGCCGTCGACGCCTTCTTCGCCGGCGACCTCAGCTTCCTGGGCATCACCGAGCTGATCGCCGCAGTGCTCGAGCATCCCGGGCGGCCTCGCGCCGAAGCGGCCGACGGGGTGGACGGCGTGCTCGGGGTGGAGGCCTGGGCTCGCACCGCGGCCCGCGAGCAGATCAGCGGTGCGGTGGGATGAGCGCGCTGCTGTTCGTGCTCGGCGTACTCCTGGTCGCCCTCGGGATCGCGGTCTCGATCGCCCTGCACGAGGTGGGCCATCTCGTGCCCGCCAAGCTCTTCGGGGTGCGTGTCACCCAGTACATGATCGGCTTCGGGCCGACGATCCTGTCCCGCACCCGGGGCGAGACCGAGTACGGCCTCAAAGCGATCCCGCTGGGCGGCTACATCCGCATGATCGGGATGTTCCCACCTCACCGGGGAGAGCCCGCGGGAACGATCCGTGAGGACTCCACCGGCTTCCTCCAGCAGATGTCGCGGATGTCCGAGGACGCCAAGGAGTTCGAGACCTCGCAGTACGACCCGGAGGACGCGCACCGCACCTTCGTCTCCCTGTCGGTGCCCAAGAAGCTCGTGGTGATGCTCGGCGGCCCCATCATGAACCTGCTCATCTCGGTGGTGCTGATGACCGTGATGGTCAGCGGCATCGGCATGCCCGCCGTGACCCCCACGGTGCAGTCGGTCTCGAAGTGCGTGCTCCCCGCGGACGCCCCGGAGGGGACCAGCTGCGAGGGCGAGCAGGAGGCCCCTGCGCTGGCCGCGGGCATCCGGCCCGGGGACGTGCTCGAGCAGATCGACGGGCACGAGATCGACACCTGGTCGGACGTCACCTCCGCGGTGCGCGCGAGCGGCGACCGGCCGGTGCAGGTCGTCGTCGATCGCGAGGGCGAGACGCTCCACCTCGAAGCGACGCCGATCGTCGATGCGCGCCCGGTGCTCGACGAGGACGGCTCCGCCGTCTACGCCGACGACGGCAGTCTGGCCACCGAGCAGGTGGGCTTCCTGGGCGTGGCCGGCACCCCGGATCTCGTGCCGCAGTCTCCGGCGCTCGTGCCCGAGATGGCGTGGACGACGTTCACCCGGACCGGGCAGATCATCCTGACCCTGCCGGTGCGCCTGTACGAGGTGGGCCAGGCGGCGTTCGGCAGCGCCGAGCGCGACCCCAACGGCCCGCTCGGCGTGGTCGGGGTGTCGCGGCTCGCCGGAGAGGTCGCCTCAGCGGATCAGCCCGGCTTCGAGGTGCGCGAGAAGGCGGCCACCCTGGTCTCCATGCTGGCCTCGCTGAACATGGCCCTGTTCGTGTTCAACCTGGTGCCCCTGCTCCCGCTGGACGGCGGCCACGTGCTGGGCGCGCTGATCGAGGGTGCGCGGCGGATGATCGCGCGCCTGCGCGGCCGGCCGGACCCGGGGCCGGTGGACATGTCACGGATGCTCCCGGTGACCAACGCCGTCGCGCTCCTGTTCCTGGTGATGACAGCGCTGCTGATCTACGCCGACATCGTCAAACCCATCACTCTGTTCCCCTGAGGTCTCTGAGGTCTCTGAGGTCTCTGAGGTCTCTGAGGTCTCTGAGGTCTCTGAGGTCTCTGAGGCGCCTTCGTTCCTGCGTTCCTCGCGGCCGCTGCCTTGCGCGACGTCGCCTCCCGCAACCGGTCGGTCAGGCGCTGTGGGTCGCGCCACGGAGGGAGTGCAGGGACGGTGGAGGTGTCGCGACCGGAGCCCCAGCCCTCCGCAGCACGGTCATAATAGGGGCGTGACTTCAGTGAGCCTCGGCATCCCCTCCGTCAAGACGCCGCCCCCGGTCCTCGCACCGCGGCGGGCGACCCGCAAGGTCAAGCTCGGCGCGCTCCACGTCGGCGGCGACGCACCGATCACCGTGCAGTCGATGACGACCACGCCGACGCACGACATCAACGCGACCCTCCAGCAGATCGCCGAGCTGACGGCCGCCGGCTGCGACATCGTGCGTGTGGCCTGCCCGCGCCAGGAAGATGCCGACGCCCTTCCCGCGATCGCGGCGAAATCCCCGATCCCGGTGATCGCCGACATCCACTTCCAGCCGAAGTACGTCTTCGCTGCCATCGAGGCGGGCTGCGCCGGCGTACGGGTGAACCCCGGGAACATCCGTCGTTTCGATGATCAGGTCAAGGACATCGCCCAGGCCGCCAAGGACCACGGCACCGCGCTGCGCATCGGCGTGAACGCGGGCAGCATCGACCAGCGCATGATGACGGGCGACCGGGTCACCCCGGAGGCGCTCGTGGCCTCCGCGAAGTGGGAGGCGTCCCTGTTCGAGGAGCACGACTTCCACGAGTTCGGCATCTCCGTGAAGCACAACGACCCGGTGATCATGGTCGACGCCTATCGGCAGCTCTCCGAGGAGGGCGACTGGCCCCTGCACCTCGGCGTCACCGAGGCGGGCCCCGCCTTCCAGGGCACGATCAAGTCCTCCGTCGCCTTCGGGATCCTGCTGGGCGAGGGCATCGGCGACACCATCCGCGTGTCGCTGTCGGCCCCGCCGGTCGAGGAGGTCAAGGTGGGCATCCAGATCCTCCAGTCGTTGAACCTCAAGCCCCGCAAGCTCGATATCGTCTCGTGCCCGTCCTGCGGCCGGGCCCAGGTGGACGTCTACACGCTGGCCGACGAGGTGACCGAGGGGCTCAAGCATCTCGAGGTCCCGCTGCGCGTCGCGGTCATGGGCTGCGTCGTCAACGGACCGGGCGAGGCCCGCGAGGCCGATCTCGGAGTGGCCTCCGGAAACGGAAAGGGACAGATCTTCGTCAAGGGCGAGGTCATCAAGACGGTTCCCGAAGCGGACATCGTCGAGACCCTGCTGGCCGAGGCGAATCGTATCGCCGCCGAGATGGACGACGAGAGCGCCGCATCACCGGGCGCACCGTCGATCTCCGTGGGCTGATCGCTCATGTTCCGGCGCGCAGGGCGGGTCAGAGCGGTCCGGTCGAGCGGCCTCGACGCTGCGCTCGCCCACGCCCTGACCGAACCGATCACCAATGCTCTCGCCGGCGCCCGGCTGCGGGAAGTGGGCCGCACGGTGTCGGTCGGACAGGAGTTCTCCGTCGCGGGCGACGAGAACCGGCCCGACGGGCTGCTGTGGCACGGAGTCAACCTCTCCCCGATATCGGCGACCGGTCTCGCGCTGGACGAGTTCGGTCGGTACGTCGCCGCTCGCAGCCGACGCTGCAGTTCCGTGGTGGGCGAGCGGGCAGCGGTGGAGAAGCTGTGGGGTTCGCTGTCGGATCAGTGGGGCCCCGCCGTGCGCGAATACCGCTGGAGCCAGCCGCTGCTGGTGGCGGAGGGGGACGCGGCCGTCGGCCCGTCGGGCCTGCGCGCCGCGCTGCCGGGCGAGGAGGCCGCGGTCTTTCCTGCAGCCGTCGCCATGTTCCGCGAGGAGGTGGGTGTCGATCCGCTTCTCGGGGACGGCGGACGCTCCTACCGAGCTCGCGTGGACGGCCTGATCCACTACGGCCGCACCTATGTGGTCATCGAGGACGGCGAGGTGCTGTTCAAAGCGGACGTCGGTGCCCTGTTCGGCCCCGTGGCCCAGATCCACGGGGTGTGGGTGCGGCCGGACCAGCGCGGTCGAGGCCTGGGCCGCACGGCGATGGCGGACCTGGTGCGCCAGGTGCGTCGGGACCACGCCCCGCAGGTCACCCTGTACGTGAACGACTTCAACGAGCCGGCCCGCCGTGCTTATGCCGCCGCGGGCTTCCGCCAGGTCGGCGAGCTCAGCACGATCCTGTTCTGAGCCCGCTGTCCGGAGTCGTCCCTAGGATGAGGACATGAGCAGCGCCTCCAGAGACACGGTCCCCGCAGACGCCGCAGATGCGGCAGACTTCGCCCGGCGTGCCGGTGCCGAGAGCTCTCCGCGGCTCTTCATCCTCGTGGGGCCGCCTGCTGTGGGCAAGCTGAGCGTCGCCCGCGCGCTCGAGCGGCTCAGCGGCGCGATCGTCGTGGACAACCATCTGGTGAACAACGCGGTCTTCGTCCCGATGGGGATGAATCGCGGAGCAGGGCCCGCCCTCTCCAATACCGACGCGCTGCGAGCCCGAGTGATGGATGTCGTCCTCGAGGCGACCCGCGCCGCCCCGCCCGGCATCAGCCATGTGTTCACCAACTGGCTGACCGACGCGCCCGAGAACGCAGCGCACGTCGATCGGCTGCGAGACCTCGCGCGTGACCGCAACGTGCGGTTCGTGCCCGTGTGGCTGACCGCCTCGCGGGAGTCCCTGCTCGCACGGGTCGGCTCCCCGGACCGCGCCGACCGGTCCAAGCTCGTGGATCCCGAGGTGCTGCGCGGGGTGCTCGAGATGCCGACCCTGCCGGCCCCTGCGGATGCGATCACACTCGATCTCAGCGTCACCGGCCCCGAGGAGACCGCGTTGAGAATCCTCAAGGCGACGCGCTGAGCTCGCCTGGTTGAGGGCTGGTCCCGGCACCGGCACCGGCCCCGGCCTGGCCCTGTCCAGGTCTCATCCCGCTGACGACGTCCCCTCGCCGAGGGCGTCGAGCGTCAGCAGCACGTTCGCGGCGGTCCAGGCGAGCGGGGCGACCGCTGCCGGCCGACCGTCGAACAGCACCTTCTCCGGGAGGGAGCCCGCCTCCGTGCGGTGCTCGGCGAGCCACCCGAGCAGGTCTCCGGCGGTGTCCGTGTCCCCGGCGCGAGCCAGGGCCAGGGCCAGCAGACTCGTCGACGGGGTCCAGCTGACGCCGTCCTCTCGCCAGGCGGCACCCGGGGCGATCCCTCCGGCAGGGCGTGCCAGGGCCTGCCGCAGCTGTCGGACCTGGGACGGCGAGGCGACGCCGTGGCATCCGGTCGCGTCGAGGAAGGCCAGTGCGGAATCGTCGCCGCCGCGGCGACGATAGCGCTGGAACCCGTTCGCCCCGAACGTGCCGAGCAGCAGATCCTCGAAGCGCCTCGCGGCCGCCGTGGCGCGGTCGTCCGCGGTGAGCGCGGCGGCCCCGCGCAGACCGGCCAGCGTCGCCGCCATGATCCCGAGCGTCACCCGATGCTCGCTCACCTCCCAGTAGTCGGGGGAGACGGGCGGCATCGAGGTGCCGTCGTCGGTCGCGGACAGGAGCGCCTGCTGGGAGGTGCTGATCAGTGCAGCGAGCCGGTCGAGGGTCTCCGTCCGGGAGTCCGGTTCCTCCTGGCCGGCGATCTCGGAGGCGGCCCAGAGAAGCAATCCGGTGCCGTCGAACTGACGACTGCGGTCATCGGGGGCGCGACCGGTGCCGGGGTCGTACCGGGCCTCGAACCAGCCGTCGTCGGCCTGCAGCGACTGCAGATGCTCGAGAACGCTCAGGGCCTGCTCCTGATGGCCGATGCGGGCGAGCGCGACCGCGCAGAACGCCGCGTCGCGGGGCCAGATGTATCGCCAGCTGGTGCTCCATCCGGCCACCGGTGCCGGGAGGTCGTCGGAGAGCACCCACAGGTCGGCCAGCGCGGAGGCGGCGAGGTCCGCGAGGAGGGGCGCATCCGGGAGAGCGGCCTCCAGCCGGGAGCGCCAGGGCACGGTCGCCGCCCAGAACTCCTGGGCTCTGCGAGCGGGCCCCGAGGACTCGGCGAGCGTGTGCTGCAGCCGAGTGCCGGGGAACGGTGCCGCAGAGCCGCTGTCGCCCCCGCGGCCTCGGCCGCCACCGGCCTCGACGTGTGCAGCCTCCTGGGCGGTCGTCACGAGTCGGCGGGATCCGTCGTCGTCGTAGGCGACCGTCTGCGAGTAGAGGCTGATCTCGGTCTCCGGGTCGACTGGAGGAGCGACGGCCTCCCGCAGGGCGTAACCGCCCAGGCCCACCGCCCCGAGCGCGCCGACCACACCGGCGCCGCGCAGCAGATGCCGACGTGAGGCGCCCTGAGGCCCTTGGGCGTCCTGTCCTCCGGCGTTCTGCATCCCTCCAGCGTACGGCGCACGCCGGATGCTCCCGGCGGACAGTACGATGGACCCCGCGTCTGCCACCGCAGAAGGTGGCGCTGAACCGCCCGCTGTGAAAGAGGCCCTGCCCATGATCCGTTTGTCGTCGTCCTTCGTCCGCACCCTGCGGGAGGACCCGGCCGACGCCGAGGTCGCCAGCCACAAGCTGCTCGTGCGCGCCGGCTACATCCGCCGCAGCGCCCCGGGCGTCTACACCTGGCTGCCGCTCGGGCTGAAGGTGCTGCGCAAGGTGGAGGCGATCGTCCGCGAGGAGCAGGACGCGATCGGTGGCCAGGAACTCGTGTTCTCGGCGCTGCAGCCGCGCGAGCCCTACGAGGCCACCGGGCGCTGGGAGGAGTACGGGCCCACGCTGTTCCGTCTCCAGGACCGCCGCGAGGGCGACTACCTGCTCGCGCCCACCCACGAGGAGATGTTCACCCTCACCGTGAAGGACCTGTACAACTCGTACAAGGACCTCCCCGTCATGCTCTACCAGGTGCAGAACAAGTTCCGCGACGAGGCACGCCCCCGCGCTGGCCTGCTGCGCACGCGCGAGTTCGTCATGAAGGACGCCTACTCCTTCGACATCGACGACGAGGGACTGGACGCCTCCTACGAGAAGCAGCGCGGTGCCTACCAGCGCACCTTCGAACGCCTGGGCCTGCCCACCGTGATCTGCCGGGCCGATGCCGGCGCCATGGGCGGTTCCCGCTCCGAGGAGTTCCTGCACCCCACACCCATCGGCGAGGACACCTTCGTGGTCTCCGACGGCGGCTACGCCGCGAACGTCGAGGCGGTGACCACCGTCGCCCCGCCCGCCCTGGACGAGGCCGCGATCGCGGGGCTGCGCCCGATGCACGTCGAGGACACGCCGGGAGCGAGCACCATCGCGGCGCTCACGGAGTTCTCCAACCAGGCCTTCCCCGGTGAGGGGCCGGTCTCGGAGACGGGGGAGTGGACCCGCTACGAGATGCTCAAGCACCTCGTCTACCTCCTGACCTACCCCGACGGCACCACCGAGCCGCTGGTCATCGCCCTGCCCGGTGACCGCGAGGTCGATGAGAAGCGCCTGGAGGCCGCCGTCGCCCCGGCGGTCGCAGCCCCGTTCACCGAGGCCGACTTCGCGAAGCACCCGGCGCTCACCAAGGGGTACATCGGTCCGGAGGGGCTGGGACTCGACTCCGCCTCGAAGATCCGCTACGTCGTGGATCCGCGCGTGGTGCCCGGCACCTCCTGGGTCGCCGGCGCCGGCCAGAAGGACAAGCACGTCTACGACCTCGTCTTCGGTCGGGACTTCACGGCCGACGGCACCATCGAGGCCGCCGAGGTGCACGACGGCGATCCCGCGCCCGACGGCTCCGGGCCGATGCGTCTGACCCGCGGAATGGAGATGGGCCACATCTTCCAGCTGGGCCGGAAGTACGCCGAGGCGCTCGATCTCAAGGTGCTCGACGTCAACGGCAAGACCGTGGTCGTCACGATGGGCTCCTACGGCATCGGCGTGACCCGCGCGGTCGCCGCGATCGCCGAGCTCCACCATGACGACAAGGGCCTGGTGTGGCCGCGCCGGGTCGCTCCGGCCGACGTGCACATCATGGCCACCGGCAAGGGCCAGGAGATCTTCGAGGAGGCCGAACGGATCGGTCTCGAGCTCGAGGCGCAGGGCCTCGAGGTGCTCTACGACGACCGCCCCAAGGTTTCCCCGGGCGTGAAGTTCAAGGATGCCGAGCTGCTCGGCATCCCCACCTCCGTGGTGGTCGGCAAGGGACTGACGACGGGCGTCGTCGAGGTCCGCGATCGCGCGACCGGAGCGATCGACGAGGTCGCGGTGCAGGACGCCGTCCAGGCCGTGGTCGCTGAGGTCCGCGAGGACTGACTGCCGCGGCCGAGGATCAGCCGCCGTCGCTCGTCGGCAGGTCCTCGGCCGCGAGGCTGGGGAGCGGATCCATCGTCTCCACCCGTCCCACCAGCGTCTCGGCCGCCTCGAGCGCGGCGATGAGGGGCAGCGGCCGGCGCCCGAACGGCGCGGCACCGACCAGGGCGATGTGGTCGACCAGGAGCCCCTGCGCCACGAGCGTGGGCAGCTGAGCGGCCAGCTCGTCGTCCAGCTCGCCCCCGGGCAGGGCGTACACGGCCTGGCGGAGCACCACCGGGCCGCCGTCCTCCTCGGCGATCGTTCCGAGCTGCTCGGCCCGCTCCCGATGACGGTCGGAGAGTGCGAGGTGCTGTGTCCGTTCGTCGTCCGTCGTCCGAGCGGCGAGGACCTCGTGCACGTACCCCGCGTACCACTCCTGCTGCTGGGCGTCCTGGAGCGTGGAGTGATAGTCCACCTCTGCCCCGACCGAGGGCGGATCCGTGTCGGGCACCTCGCGGGAGGCCACCAGGTCCTCCGGCACGCGCAGGGCTGGGACCTCGCCCGCGTCCATGGCGCGCTGCAGCCCCTTCGCGCTCCATGCGGTGTGCGCGGCGAGGGCGGCGATCGGGCGCGCGAGCGAGCCGGAGACCTGCCGGGCCGCGTCGACGGCGAGCTCCCGCAGCTCGACCAGCACCGCGATCATCCCGGCCCCGTCCTGCGGGGCGTCGTCCGACGACGCGGCCGCGGAGCCCGTCGGATCGGAGGAGCCGTCCTGCTCCCGTTCGGCCTGTGCCCCGGTCAGGAGTGCGGTGCGCTGGATCGGCAAGGAGATGATCAGGTCCTCGAGGACCACCGACAGCGACGGATCGGGCGTCTGCGCCGCATCGGCGGCGTCGCGCAGGATCTGCGCACCGGCCAGAGCACGGTCGAGCAGCTCGAGCAGATCCACGCGGTAGAGGTCGTCGATGCCCGGCGGGGGAGGCGTGTACGTCGCGGGGCCCCCGAACCGGATCGCGCCGCATCCGGGGAGTGCGATCAGGGCCAGGACCCCTGCGGTGCCCGTGGAGAGCAGCCGACGCCGAGTGAAGGATGGAGCGGCGGAGCGGGAGCCGATGGGAAGAAGCACAGGAGGATTCTCGCATCGAGGCCCGGGAAGGAGGCGCAGGCGCCTCACGACCACTATCCTGGGGACATTCCCGACCGGGCGATTCGTCCCTGGCGGAACAGGTATCCATAGGCAGGAGGAGGTGAGCGAGCGATGAGCGACCTCGACGGCCAGTCGGCCCACACCGCCCTGCGGGATGCTGCAGTCCGGATCCTGGCGGCGCATGACCTCGTGCTCGAGGAGATCGTGGTGACAGGGCCCCGCTCGATGCCCGAGGTCCGGGTGATCGTGGACCGCCCGGAGGACCAGCTGGGCAGCGCCGACCTCGACGTCGTCGCGACCGCGTCCCGAGAGCTCTCCGCACTCGTCGACGAGGATGACGACCTACTCGGCCCGGACCCGGTCGTCCTCGAGGTGACGACCCCGGGGGTCGACCGTCAGCTCACCCAGCCGCGTCACTTCCGTCGCGCTCGCGGCCGCCTGCTCTCCCTCAGCGCAGATGGCACCGATTATCGCGCCCGCCTCCTCGCCGTCGTGGGGGATGACGTCCTCGTGCTGCGTCAGGAGCCCGGCCGCGACGATCGCGGGCGTCCGCTGAAGATGCCGCCGGGAACCTCCGAGCGGCTGGAGATCCCCGCCGCCGAGGTCACCTCCGCCCAGGTGCAGGTCGAGTTCGACCCGCCCGCCGACCTCGCGCAGCTGATCGCTGACGCCACCCCTTCGAAGGAGAGCTGAGATGGACATCGACATGGGTGCCCTGAGGGCCCTCGAGCGCGAGCGGGACATTCGTCTCCCCGTCCTCATGGACGCGATCCGCTCGGCTCTGCATGCCGCCTATCTGCATACCGATCACCCCGTGCGCGACTCGGAGGTGAACATCGACGAGCGCTCCGGCGAGGTCGCGGTGATCGCTCGTGAGCGCGACGGCGACGGGAACGTCCTGGAGGAGTGGGACGACACCCCGGAGAACTTCGGGCGCGTCGCCGCCTCCACCGCACGCCAGGTGATCTTCCAGCGCATCCGCGACCTGGAGGACGAGGCCGTGCTCGGCGAGTACGCGGAGCGGGCCGACGACATCGTCTCGGGCATCATCCAGCAGGGCCGCGACCCGCGCATGGTCCTGGTGGACCTCGGCGAGGTCGAGGCCGTGCTGCCTCCGCACGAGCGGGTCCCGGGGGAGGACTACTCCCATGGTCGACGCCTGCGCGCCTATGTGACCGATACCCGGCGCGGACCCAAGGGCCCGCAGATCACGCTCTCGCGATCCCACCCCAACCTGGTGCGCCGTCTGTTCGCGCTGGAGGTCCCCGAGGTGGCCGACGGCACTGTCGAGATCACGGGACTCGCCCGCGAGGCGGGGCACCGCACGAAGATGGCCGTGCACGCCACGGTTCCGGGCGTGAACGCCAAGGGCTCCTGCATCGGTCCGATGGGCGCACGTGTGCGGTCGGTGATGAACGAGCTGGCCGGCGAGAAGATCGACATCGTCGACTACGACGAGGATCCCGCGACCTTCGTCGCCCACGCCCTCTCTCCCGCCAAGGTCTCCAGCGTCACCGTGATCGACGAAGTGGGCCGTGCGGTGCGCGCCATCGTGCCGGAGGGTCAGTTCTCCCTCGCCATCGGCAAGGACGGGCAGAACGCGCGCCTGGCCGCGAAGCTCACGGGCTGGAAGATCGACATCCGCCCGGACAGCGACCCGGAGCCCCGCGCCGCCGTGCTCGCCACGCCGGAGTCGGAGCCGGGGATCGCTCCCGCCCCGGAGACTGCGCCGGCCCCGGAGAGCGCACCGGCCCCGGAGGTGGGCGCCCGGCCGGAGGTCAGCCCGGAGTCCTGAGGTGTGGCCCATGCCTCCCGGGTGAGCGTCGGTGCGAACCGGTCCGCTACACTGGGGAGGCTGTTCGCCGAGGTGCGCAGGATCGTTCGAGGTCCGGTGCCCTGCTCGGCGGAGGTGTTCGGAACGGAGGTGGAGGAGTGGTCGCACACTCCGGATCGCCTCGACCCGAACGCACGTGCGTCGGCTGCCGAGAGGTGGCACCGCGCGATCACCTGATGCGTCTGGTGCGGGAGTCCGCTCCCGACGGCGTCGCGGCGCGAGTCCGGTTCGATCCTTCGGGATCGGCTCCCGGTCGCGGTTCGTGGCTCCATCCCGATTCATCATGTCTCGAGCTCGCCGTCCGGCGAGGAGGCTTCGCCCGCTCCTTCCGGAGCGCGGTCGATACCGGGTCTCTCGCCCAGGAACTCGAGAACCCCGATTTCACCCGAACGTGGAACAGGTAGAAGAACCATGGACATCCGATGAGTACTCACCAATGAGCACCCTCAGGAATTAATGGTCCGAGCCCTCTTGTCGGCCGGACCGAGACAGGAGAAATGTGGCTAAGGTCCGCGTCCACGAGCTCGCCAAGGAGCTCGGACACCCCAGCAAGGTCGTTCTGCAGAAGCTGCAGGACATGGGCGAATTCGTTCGCTCCGCCTCTTCGACCATCGAGGCCCCCGTCGCTCGGCGTCTGCGCCAGGAGCTGCCCGCACAGGGCGGCGGCAGCGATGCCAAGAGCGGCGAGAAGACGGCCAAGGCCAGCGCCGACGCTCCCGCGGCCGGCAAGCCCGGCGGAGCCCCCAAGCCCGGTGGCGCGCCGAAGCCCGGTGCGAAGCCCGCACCGGCCGAGGCAGTGACCCCCGCGCCCGCCGCTGCCGAGAAGCCGGCCCCGGCGGAGAAGGCTGAGAAGCCGGAGCAGGCAGAACAGCCGGAGCAGGCCGCGAAGCAGACGCCCGAGAGTGATGCCGCAGCGGCTCCCTCCGCCGGTGCACCCACGCCCGGCTCCGCACCCAAGCCCGGCGCTGCCCCGAAGCCCGGTGCCGCCCCCAAGCCGGGCGCTGCCCCGAAGCCCGGCGGCGAGCGTCC
>NZ_QPGN01000015.1:0-82396 GCF_003335205.1 Brachybacterium sp. JB7
GGGGGCGGATCGGCCGTACTACGCGGCCAGCACCATCAAGCTGCACGTGCTGCTGACGGCTCTGCGCGCGGCCGACGGCGGAGCGCTCGATCTGGAGGCGACTGTCCCCGCGACCCGCACCTTCACCTGCTGCGACGGCACCCGGTTCACCCTGGGCGGCGATCACCTCGACCCCACGCATCCGGCCGACGGCGCCGCGATCTCGGTGCGGGACCTGCTGCGGCGGATGATCGATCGCTCCAGCAACGAAGCCACGAACCATCTCGTCGAGCTCATCGGGATCGACGCCGTCGACGAGACGATCCAGCGTCTCGAGCTGGGCGCGACCCGGGTGGAACGCCTGATCGGTGACGCGGCCGCCCTGGAAGCCGGGAGGACCAACGAGACCAGCGCCGACGATCTGGCTCGCACGATGCTCGCCCTCGTGCGGCGAGATGAGGCGACGGCAGGCCCCGACGCGCACCGCGCTAGGCACCCTGCCACGCTGCCCGCGCAGTCCCGCCAGTCCGCGCAACCCCGACGGTCCACGCAGGCCCGACACTCCGCATGGGACCCACGGGCCGCGCAGTCTCCTCAGCCCTCGCTGTCCATCGCCTCCGTCGAGCTCGCGCGAGCGGCCCTGCGCGCCCAGCAGATCCCCCTCATCACCACCGCGGTGCGCGAGGACGTCGACCACGGCTCGAAATCCGGATGGGTCGACGGCTACCGGCACGACGTCGCCTTCCTCGGTGACCCCGACGGGGAGGAGCTGCACGTGCTCGCGGCCATGACCTCCGGCCTCCAGCCGCAGGAGGCGGACGCGCGGATCGCGCAGCTCGTGCGCGACCTGCTGCCCGCTGCCACGGCCTGAGCACAGGACGCCCACGTCGGCCGGACGGAGTGCGAAAAGCCCAGGTCAGCCGATGAACGGTGAGTAAAATAAATGTGAGGGTGACGCTGGAGGGGTTGAAATCCGCGTCGTGACCGTGGTCACAGTGGAGGGCACGATCCCGCACGGGACCGCTGCCTGATCGACCGGAGGTCGGGCGCACGGCGGCCGTGCAGACGACACGGAGGTATCCACCGTGACTGATCAGGAACTCTCCCCGCACTCCCGTCGGACGTTCTTCCGCGGCCTCGGCGTCGCCGGTGCGGCGGCTGTGACCGGCGCCGCCGTCCCGACCGTGTTCGCGCCGTCCGCCTCGGCGGCCCCGGTGCCCGGCTTCAACGAGAAGATCTCGCGCGACGAGGTCATCGAGCGCGCGATGTTCTGGGTCGACGATCCCCGCGCGTACAGCATGGAGAACTTCGATATCGGTCCGGAGGAGGATCAGGACATCCTCTGGCGCATGGACTGCTCCGGCTTCGTCTCGATGGCTCTGGCAGCCCGCTTCGACGACAACCCGACCGGTCTGACCACCGAGACCCTGCATCCCGACGGCGGCTACGAGATCTCGCACGCGATCTCCAAGGAGGACCTGCTCCCGGGCGACTTCATCCTCCAGAAGAACGCCGATTCCGAGGGCGGCGTCGGGCACGTGGTGCTGTTCAACGGATGGGTCGACGGCGGATACAACGTGCTCGAGCAGTCCTACGGTGCCGGTGGCACCACGTCCCGCACAGCGGCCTACCCGTACGACGGCCTCGACAACTTCCACCCGTTCCGGTACGACCTCATCGTCGACTGATGGGACCGACTGACACGGTCGAATGACAGGGCCGATTGACGGGACTGGCTGACAGGGCGAGCGGCGAGCTCGGCTGCACGGTCGGCTGACGACGCAGACCGTGCAGCCGACGCACCGCCGGTCCGGGTCCGGGCCCCGGTGGTCGGCCGGTGAGCTGAACCCGCCGGACCGGGCCCAGACGGTCAGTCGGCGAGCTGAACCCGCCGGGCCGGGCCCCGGTGGTCAGTCGGCGAGCTGAACCCGCCGGGCCGGGCCCCGGTGGTCAGTCGGCGAGCTGAACACGCCGGGCGCCGGCGTATTCTCCGGTCGGGTCGTACTCGGTGAGCGACATGATCTCGACGCTGCGCTCGGCGTTGGGGGCCTGCATGATCTGGTCGTCCCCGAGGTAGAGGGCGACGTGGCGGATCGAATCGCCACCGGGCTCGGTCGCAAAGAACACGAGGTCGCCGCGCTGGAGGTCCTCGCGCTCCACCGGGTCCAGACCCGAATGGTTCATCTGGTCCCCGGCGTCGCGGTCGATCGCGATGCCGTGATGGTGGAACAGCGTGTACGTGTAGCCGGAGCAGTCGAAGCCGTACGCGCTCACCCCCGCCCACAGATAGCGCAGCCCGAGGAACCGCTCGCCGGTGGCGACGATGTCCTCGGCAGTGGGCAGCGGCGGCTCCTCGCCCTGCTCGCGTACCACGACATCGTCCTTCGGGAGGTAGGCGGGTCGACCGCCGGGTACGGCCACGCGCACGGCCTTCCCGGTCCGCCCCAGCACCGGCAGGACCGTGTCGAAGGAGACGTCGATGCTCGGGTGGTTCCCGGACGGCGTCCCGGTGAGTGTGCTGGTCAGCGCCGTGACGGTCGCCGTGGGCGATGCGGCGGCGCGATGGGCGAAGCCTTCGTCCGCCACCAGGTGCACCGTCGGCACCCAGCCCGGGTAGCCGCGTGGGTCGCGCGGGGTGCCCTGTGCGGTGACCACCACGTGCGCCCAGTCGCCGTCGATCTCATCGACGATCACCTCGCTGCCGAGAACGGCCTGCGTCTCGAGCTCGCCGGTCAGCCAGCGTCGAGTCTCGGTGTCCTCCATGTTCGCGTTCCAGGCGTCGAGGTCGACGGGGTTGGTGAGCGACGGGGCATCGACGTCGGGCCGGGCGCTGTCCGGTTCCACCCACAACGTGGTCGCGGTGACGGCGACATGGGCGGTGTCGCCCGGCGCGAGATCGGCGCCCGGTGCGGGCTGATTCCGCGGGTGTCCGGCAGGAGCGTCGGCCCTCGCAGGCGCGGACATCGCCGCAGGGGCCATGGCAGCGACGCCGGCGACGGCGAGTCCGGCGGTGCCGGTCGCAGCCAGGCGCAGGCCGCCGCGTCGGGTCAGCTGGGGTTCGGGAACGTGCAGGGACATGGGATCTCCTTCGACGTGCCCCGACGCGTGCGGGGCATCAGATGACGGATGCACAGGTCATGCGGGGAAGCGGGTCCGGCGCCCGGCAGCGCCGGGCGACGGGCCGTCTCTGTCGCTCACCTACCACCTCCTGCGCGAGGGTCCGACAGGTTCGACGGGTTCGACGGGTTCGACGGGTCCGACGGGTTCGAGTGGCCCGACGGGTCCGATGGTTCTACGGCGGCCGACGGTTCTGCACCGGCCGAAAGTCCAACCGGGTGGGTCGGGACGAGATCGGCGTCAGCCGGGTCGACGTCGGCGGCGAGCAGCTCGAGCCCGAGGCCCGGCCCGCCCGCCAGACGGAACCAGCCGTTCTCCTGCGTGTACCCGCCGGCGGGTTCGTCGGACGCGAACCAGAACGGCGGATCCAGGTCGATCATCGTGATCGCCGGATGCGCGACGGCGAGGTGGGCTGCCGCGGTGATCGAGATGCGGGGCTCCATCATGGCGCCGACCATGCACTCCACCCCGGCCTTCTGGGCGACGTCCGCGATCTCCAGGGCTCCGCGCAGCCCGCCCGTCTTGGCGAGCTTGATGTTCAGCAGGTCCGCGGCGCCGGACTCGACCAGACGATGGGCGTCCTCGGCGTTCCAGACGGCTTCGTCGGCCATGATCGGCACGTCCACCGCAGCGGTCACGCGGGCGAGGCCCTCGATGTTCGCGGCCGCCACGGGCTGCTCGACCAGGTCGATTGGCAGGCCGTCGGCCAGGAAACCGGTGATGATGTCGATCGCCTGCTCCGGCCCCCAGCCCTGATTGGCGTCGAGCCGCAGGCGGACGTCGGGCACGGCGGCCACCACGGCGGCCAGACGCTCGCGATCCTCGGAGATGTCGTGGCCGAGCTTGATCTTCAGGATCTGCTCTCCGCCGGCGACGGCCTCGCGGGCATGCCCGGCCATCACCTCCGGATCCTCCAACGAGATGGTCATGTCGTTGAGCAGGCCATCGGTGAGCCGGCCGCCCAGCAGCTCCACCAGCGGAGCATCGAGGGCCTTGGCCCAGGCGTCGTGCAGCGCGATCTCGAGCGCGGCCTTCGCACTCGTGGAGCCCTCGAGCGCGCCGGCGACCCGGGCGGACAGCTCCACGATCGTGCCGGTACGGCCCTGGATCGCTGCGCGCAGCGGGCCCTCCAGAGCTGCCTCGATCGTGTCGGCCGATTCCCCGGTGATCGCGACGGTCTCCGCTGCGCTGCCCTGCCCGATCGTGCCGTCGGCCAGCTCCACCTCGGCGACCACGTACTCCACGGCCTCCGTGCGCCGCGCAGCGGTGACGAAGGGGCGAAGCAGCGGGGCCCGATGGCGATGCCGGCGCACCGCGACGACGACGAGCGGCTCATCGAGGTGCTCAGGCCCTGGCTGCCCGCTCACAGCGCCGCCATCAGCTGGGCGGCCATGAGACCCACGAACGTGCCCATGAACGAGCCGATCAGCGCGAACAGCACGCCGACGGGCACCAGCTGGCGGTTGAAGGCGGCGGCGACGACGGGCGCCGAGGCGATGCCGCCGACGTTCGCGGTCGAGGCCACGGCCAGAGAGAAGAGCTCGGTCTTGGTGAGCTTGGCGTACACCACCATGATCGCGGCGTGGATGAGCAGGACCAGCGCCCCCATGACCAGGTAGATCGGGGCCTGGGTGATCGCGGTGAAGTCCGAGCCCGAGGCGATCTGCCCGATCACCGCGAACAGCATCAGTCCGGCGACCTCGCTGGAGCCGGCGGTCTCCCCGAGCGGGGTGAGGGCCACGAGCAGACCCAGCACGGAGACGATGAGGATGGTCCAGGTAGTGGCGTTGACGACCTCGCCCCACTCCGGGAGCAGCTCGCCCACCCAGATCGAGAGAGTGGAGACGAAGATCGACCCGAACACCACGATCGCCAGCGATGCCGTGGTGACCGGCTTCTTCTCCTGGTCGAAGGCGCCCTCGTGGACCTCGAGGTAGGACGTGTCCGCCTTGGTCCACTTGTTGAACCGCGGGGAGACGGCGACGGAGGCGAACATCAGCATCAGCCACACGGAGTAGCCGAGCGTGTCGGTGATCAGCGCGTAGCCGAAGATCGACTCGGGCGCCTGCAGGATGTCCTGCACCGCGACCATGTTGGCACTGCCTCCGGTCCAGGAGGCGAGCAGCGCACCGAACACCTTCCAGGCCTCGCTGTGCAGGAAGCCCTGGAACACGGCGTACACGCCGATCATGCCGACGGTCAGCGAGAGGGCGGCGACGAAGAAGGTCAGCAGCAGCTTGGGGCCGAGCCTGATGATCTTTCGCAGATCGCAGCCGAACAGGAACAGGAAGATCATCGCCGGCAGCAGCACGTCCTTGACCTGCTCGATCGGCGCGCGGGTGGCGTCGTCGTCGCCGAACACGCCGAACGAGTTGAGCGTGGCGCACAGCAGGTACATCAGCACCATGCCGGGCACGAATTTGAACAGTTTCCAGCCGGTCGTGCGCTCGAGCACGATCAGCACGCATGACAGCGCCAGCAGGACGCCGAGCATGAGCAGGCCGTTGGTGATCATCGGGAGATCTCCTCGGTGAGGGGTGGTCGGTGGCGCCGCCATCCGGGGATAAAAAAATCGGAAGCACGGCGGACCGACGTCTCCAGGAGACGTGGCCTGCGTGCTTCCGACGGGATCCGGTTCGGTGAGGTTCCGGGCTGACGGTGGCGGGTATGGAGTTAGACGGCGGCACCGGCCGACAAGTCGCGGTACTTCGCGGCGGCGTTGCGCACTGCCGTGGCGAGCGCCCTCTGCGAGGACCCGTGGTACCTGTCGGTGATCGATTCCACCAGCGCGTCATCCTCGAGCAGCGAACGCCCTACCAGCAGCTCGCGGACGAACTCGACGGTGAGGGACAGCATGGCGGTGCAGTCCGCTTCGCGGATGACGTGGGTCTCAGTATCGACGATGAGGCCGATGAAGAACAATCCCCACTGCTCGGTGATCGGATTGTTGCTGGGGGCCTTGGACTCGCCGGTGAGGTAGATGGTGGTGCCCATGGCCGAAGCCTATGCGGGACCGGCCCAGCTCGCGGCCGGTCCCGCTGCAGCGGGCACCGGTGGGACCTGCCGCGCGCCTGCCCCGGGATGCGGGGCAGGCGCCCGGATCAGCCCAGGTTCGCGGGACCGGAGAGCTCGGCCTGCTCCTCGGCGACGGCGCGACGCTCATCGCGCTTGGTGTCGAGGGTCGAGGAGTGGCTCTCCACGGCGGACTGGGCCTTGAGGGACATCTTCTGCGATGCCGGCGAGAGGTCGACGAACTGGCCGCTCACCTCACCGCGCACGCGGAGGTCGCTGCCGGTCGGGGCCGGGTCGTTGCCCTCACCGGAGAGCGCGCCGCGGATGATGGCGGAGGAGACGTCCACGCCGTCGGTGTTGTCGGAGACCGTCAGGTCCGAACCGAAGTAGTTGCCGTCCTCGCAGTCGATGATGGCGCCGCCGGTACCGATCTGCACGCCCGTGTTGCCGGTGAAGGTCGACGCACCGTCGACCTCGCTGCCGCAGAAGGTGGCGCCCTCGGCGTTGCCGCTGACGGTGAGGTCGTCGGCGAGGGTGGAATCGACGATGTCCGTGTAGAGGGCGCCCTCAGTGGAGACGGGCCCGCCCACGTTCACGGTCTGGAGGTGCACGAGACCCTGACCGACGGTCACGTCGCCCGCGATCGAGGAGTCGTAGGAGTAGAGGAACGGATCGGCGCCCTCGCCGGCGTCGCCCGTGTAGGCGCCGTCCACGGTGGTCTCGTCGAGGTACACGCCGTAGCCGGCGGTCGAGGTGACGTCGCCCGCGACCTCGGAGCCGGTGGAGTCGAAGTAGCCGTCGGCGGCCACCTCGACTCCCTCGGCCACGCTCGAGTTGGTGATCAGCAGATCGGCGCCCGCCTGGACCTCGACCGACCCGTTGATGGTCACGGAGTCGAGCACACAGGAGTTGCCCTCCTTGACCACGAGCTCGCCGGGGACGGTCGTATCGGAGGCATCGCCTTCGCAGGAGGTGGTCAGCCCTGCGGAGGCCGAACCGGCTCCGAGGGCGACGCCGGCGGAGGCGAGGGCCAGGGTGGACAGGACGGTCATCGAGCGATAAAGGGTGCGCACGTCGGCTCCTAGATGCGCCGTGCACGGAGGAGCGCCGGCGGCAGGGTGAGGGAAGGGTTCCTCGGCGACCGTATCGGGCTGTGACGCACCTCGCAACCGATCCGCGCAGATCGATGTGAATCGGTCAACGCGAGTTCATGTGCTCGTCGTCGTCGGGTCGGCGAGCGCTTTCACGGTGCCACCTGGGCGATCGGGAGATCCTCCGGGCGGTGCCCGCTCACACCGGCAGGCGCACGTACGTCATCTCGAGGTACTCCTCGAGACCCTCGTGGGAGCCCTCGCGGCCGAGACCGGATTCCTTGATCCCGCCGAAGGGCGCGGCCGCGTCGGAGGCCACGCCGACATTGACCGCGACCATGCCGGATTCGATGCGGCCCGCGGCGTCGGTGACCTCGGCGAGGTCGGCGCCGACGGCGTAGCTCATGAGCCCGAACTCGGTGTCGTTGGCGGCGGCGATCATGGCATCCACATCGTCCATCACGATGATCGGGGCGACGGGGCCGAAGATCTCCTCGTGGTTCACGCGGGCGTCGGAGGGCACATCGGCGAGCACCGTCGGCGCGTAGTAGAAGCCCTCGCGATCCAGGCGCTTCCCTCCGGTGAGCACGCGTGCTCCGCGGCTCACGGCGTCGGTGACCAGCTCCTCGACCTTCTGCACCGCGGCGTCGTCGATGAGCGGGCCCAGCGTCGTGCCGTCCTCGATGCCGGGGCCGACGACGAGCTTCTCGGTCTCGGCCACCAGGCGCTGCGTGAACTCCTCGGCGACGGAGGAGTGGACGTAGAAGCGGTTCGCGGCCGTGCAGGCCTCGCCGTTGTTGCGGAACTTCGCGGGCATCGCGGCCGTGATCGCGGTGTCGATGTCGGCCGAGGGGAGCACCAGGAACGGGGCGTTCCCGCCCAGCTCCATCGAGGCCTTCAGTACGTGCTCGGAAGCCTGGGACAGCAGGGTGCGTCCCACGCCGGTGGAGCCGGTGAAGGAGACCTTGCGCAGGCGGGGATCGGACATCGCCGTGGAGGAGAGCCCCTTCGAATCCGAGGTGACCACGCAGTTCACGACGCCTGCGGGCACACCGGCGTCGCGCAGGATCTCCATCAGCAGCAGCGAGGTGAGCGGAGTCTTCTGGGCGGGTTTGAGCACCGCGGTGCAGCCGGCGGCCAGCGCCGGGGCGAGCTTGCGGGTGCCCATCGACAGCGGGAAGTTCCAGGGCGTGATCGCCAGGACGGGTCCGACGGGACGGGCCACAGTGAGGATCGCGTGCTCGGCCGACGGGGCATGCCGGAACTCGCCCGGCGCGCGCACCGCCTGCTCGCTGAACCAGCGCAGGAACTCGGCGCCGTAGGTGACCTCGCCGTAGGACTCGGCCAGCGGCTTGCCCATCTCAAGGGTCATCGCCAGTGCCAGGTCGTCGGCCCGTTCGTGGCACAGCTCGTAGGCGCGGCGCAGGATCTCCGAGCGCTCGCGGGGCAGGGTGGCGGCCCAGTCGTCCTGCGCGGCGACGGCGGCGTCGAGCGCCTGGCGGCCGACGGTCGCGGCATCGGCGTCGACCACCTCGGTGAGGGCGGTGCCGGTGGCCGGGTCGAGCACGGCCAGCGAGGGGGTGCCGCCGAGGAACGAGCCGCCGACGAAGGAGCTGCGGGGGACGCGCTCGAGCAGGTCGGAGATGCGAGCCGGGGTGATCGTGGGGCGGGTGGTCGCAGCAGACATGGTGTTCCTCCTCGATCGACGGATGGTTCCCCCAGTCTGCACCCCGGTGCACGGAGGGGGTGCAGGGGAGCGGTGGTCGCGACCGGACGGTTCGACGACCATGCCTGTGCCCTGTGCCCTGTGCCCTGTGCCCTGTGCCCTGTGCCCTGTGCCCTGTGTACGTCGGGGCGTCGGCGAAGGCGTAGCATCGGTTCCCGCTGCCACCCGGCGCCATGGCACGGCGGCAGCATCCCTGCTCCTCGCCTTCCCCAGGTCAACGTCGATCCAGGAGGATCCCCGTGCCCAGCACGCCCGCCCCCGGCTCACCCTCATCCGGCGCGTCGGACTCCGGCACCGGCCGTTCCGGCGCACCCGGATCGCCCGGCGCACCGGATTCACCCGGCCCCGAGGCCACCACCGCAGCCACCATGCCGCCCACCGTCGTCGACCCGGCGCACGAGCGCGAGCACAGGCGCTGGACTCCGACGAAGATCGCCCTGTGGGCGGTGATCGCCCTGCTGGGTGGCGCCGGCTGGTTCATGGTCGCGATCTGGCGCGGCGAGAACGTGAACGCGATCTGGTTCGTGTTCGCCGCCGTGTGCTCCTACCTGATCGCCTACCGCTTCTACGGCAAGTTCATCGAGGACAAGCTGGTGCGGCCGAACAACCGCCGCGCGACCCCTGCCGAGTACGCCTACGACGGCAAGGACTTCGTCCCCACCGACCGCCGCATCCTGTTCGGCCACCACTTCGCCGCGATCGCCGGCGCCGGGCCGCTCGTGGGCCCCGTCATCGCCGCCCAGATGGGTTATCTGCCCGGCACGATCTGGATCGTCGTCGGCGTGATCCTCGCCGGTGCCGTGCAGGACCTGCTGGTGCTCGTGATCTCCATGCGCCGCGGCGGACGCTCGCTGGGCAAGATGGCCCGCGACGAGCTGGGACTCGTCGGCGGCATCGCGGCCTTCATCGCGACCCTGTCGATCATGCTGATCATCGTCGCGATCCTCGCGATGGTCGTGGTCAACGCGCTGGGCGAGAGCGCCTGGGGCGTCTGGAGCGTCGGGCTGACCATCCCGATCGCCATCTTCATGGGCATCTACCTGCGCTACATCCGCCCGGGCAAGGTCTTCGAGGTCTCCGTGATCGGCTGCGCGCTGCTGCTGCTCGCGATCATCTCCGGCCGCTGGGTCGCCGAATCCGGCTGGGGCGGCGAGCTGTTCGACATCGAGCGCACCTGGCTCGCCGTCGCGATCATCATCTACGGCTTCCTCGCCGCGGTGCTCCCGGTGTGGGTGCTGCTCGCCCCGCGCGACTATCTCTCGACCTTCATGAAGATCGGCACCATCGTGATGCTGGCCCTCGCGATCGTCGTGGTGCGGCCCGTGATCGAGGCCCCCGCGATGAGCGAGTTCGCCTCCCGCACCGACGGCCCCGTGTTCACCGGTGCGCTGTTCCCGTTCCTGTTCGTGACCATCGCCTGCGGGGCGCTGTCCGGGTTCCACGCGATGATCTCCTCGGGCACCACCCCGAAGCTCGTGGAGAAGGAGTCCCAGGCCCGCATGATCGGCTACGGCGGCATGCTCATGGAATCCTTCGTGGCGATCATGGCGCTGGTCGCCGCGGTCTCCATCGACCAGGGCATCTACTACGCCATGAACTCCTCGGGCGCCGCCACCGGCAACACCGCCGAAGGTGCTGCGCAGTTCGTGAACTCCCTGGGCCTGACCGGTGTGAACGTCGATGCCGCGACCCTCGATCAGACCGCGAAGGACGTCGGCGAGGCATCGATCGTCTCGCGCACCGGCGGAGCCCCCACGCTCGCCGTGGGTCTGGCGGGGATCATGCACAAGGTCGTCGGCGGCGCCGGGATGATGGCGTTCTGGTACCACTTCGCCATCATGTTCGAGGCACTGTTCATCCTCACCAGCGTCGACGCCGGCACCCGCGTGGCACGCTTCATGCTCGGCGACCTCCTCGGCGGCGCGCACGAGCGCTTCCGCGACCCGTCGTGGCGTGTGGGCGCCTGGATCACCACCGCGCTGATGGTGGCCGGATGGGGCTCGATCCTGCTGATGGGCGTCATGGACCCGCTCGGCGGGATCAATACGCTCTTCCCGCTGTTCGGCATCGCCAACCAGCTGCTCGCGGCCGTGGCCCTGTCGATCTGCCTGGTGGTGTTCGCCCGCAAGGGCCACCGCTGGATCCTGCTCACGATCGCCGTGCCCATGCTCTTCACCGCCGTGATCACCGTGTACGGCTCACTGCTGAAGATCTTCTCCAGCGACCCGCAGGTGGGCTACTGGGCGAACCACATCGCCTATCGCGACGCGCTCGCCGCGGGGGAGACCAGCCTGGGCCTGGCGACCAACGTCGAGGACATGCAGACGGTCGTGTTCAACACCGCCGTGCAGGGCTCGCTGTCGATCCTGTTCGTGGTGTGCGCCGTGATCGTCATGATCGTCTCGCTCTGGCGCACCCTGCAGGCGCTGCGTGGCCACAACATCCTGGACACCGAGGATCCGTACGTCGAGTCCGAGTACTTCGCCCCGTCCGGGATGGTGGCCTCGCCGGCGGAGAAGGAGCTCCAGGGCCGCTGGACCGAGTATCTCGGCCAGCACCCGGAGAAGGACCTTGCCGGAGGGGGTCACCACTGATGACGGACGCGCGAATGACCGGCTCTCGGACGACGGACGCCCGGATGATGGGCACGAGCGCGAGCGCGGGCGTGGGCACCAGTGCGACGGGAACGGGAACGGGGGCGGCGGGCGCTCGGGCGGCGGGCACGGGTGCCGCGGGTGCCCGCGGTGCCGGCTCCGCGGCCGACGTCCGCGCCCGGGTCGGCGTCGTCCTGCGTGAGGTGCGCCGGTTCGCGCGCGGCATCATGGGCTCCGACGCCTACGACAAGTACCTGACCCATCACCGCGTCACGGGCTGCACCCACGCACCGCTGAGCGAGCGCGAGTTCTGGCGGGAGAAGTACGCCGAGGAGGACCGGAACCCGCAGGGCCGCTGCTGCTGAGCAGGGCGAGCGGGCGCCGGTCAGCTGCGTGCGAGGGCCAGCGCGTCGACGGCCCGGATCAGGCCGAGGTGGCTGAAGGCCTGGGGGAAGTTGCCGATCATGCGCCCGGCGCTGCCGTCGTACTCCTCGGCCAGCAGATCCAGGTCGTTGGCGCAGGTCAGCAGCTGGTCCAGCAGCTTCTCGGCGTCGTCGACGCGACCGGCGGCGGCGTACTGCTCGACCAGCCAGAAGCAGCACACCAAGAAGGGGTGCTCGTCCCCGGGCAGCCCGTCCTGGCCCTGCGTGCGGTAGCGCAGGATCAGACCCTCCTCGGTGCGCAGGTCCTGCTCGATCCGGGCGACGGTGGCGAGCATGCGGGGGTCGTCGGCCGGGAGGAAGCCGGTGTGCGGGATCTGCAGCAGGGAAGCGTCCACCTCGGCGCTGCCATAGGTCTGGGTGAAGGCGCCGTCGGCCCCGACGCCGCGGCTCAGGACCTCCTCGCGCACCTGATCACGGTGGCGGCGCCAGCGTTCGAGCTCATCCGGAGCGGCGGCTAGCCCGTGACGCTCCACGGCGTGCACGGCGCGGTCGAACGTCGCCCACACCATCACCCGGCCGTGGGTGAAGAAGGCAGGGTCGCCGCGCATCTCCCAGATGCCCTGATCCGGTTGGTCGATGCGGGCCTCGGTGTAGCGGACCAGGGCCCTCTGCAGCGGCCAGGACCATTCGGATTCCTCCAGGCCCGCCTCGCGCATCGCGCCCAGGGCGATCATCACCTCGCCCACCACGTCCGCCTGGTACTGGTCGGCCGCACCGTTGCCGACACGGACCGGCACCGAGTCCGCATAACCGGGCAGATGCGCCAGCTCGCGCTCGGGCAGGTTCCGGTCGCCGGTGATCGAGTACATGATCTGCAGGCGCTCGGGATCGCCGGCGATCGCGCGCAGCAGCCAGTCGCGCCAGGTGCTGGCCGCATCCACATGCCCGTGGGCCAGCAGCGCCTCCAGGGACAGAGCGGCATCGCGCAACCAGCAGAAGCGGTAGTCCCAGTTGCGCACTCCGCCGATGTCCTCGGGGAGGCTGGTGGTGGCGGCGGCGATGATCCCGCCGGTGCGCCGGTGGGTCAGCGCGCGCAGCACCAGCAGGGAGCGGGCCACCGGCTGCGAGTACTCCTCCTGCACACGGATCTGGCCGAGCCACCCGGTCCACTCGGCGACCGTGCGCTGCAGGACGTCCTCCACATCGACGGCGCCGGGCACTCCCTGCCAGGAGGGGAACCAGGTGAGCACCCAGGCGGCGGTCTCGTCGGCCCGCAGCCGGTGCTCACCGCGGTGCATGCGGCCGTGGGCGGTGAGCGCGGGCCCGTGCAGGGCGATGCCGTCCCCGCCGGCGACGGCGATCAGCACCTTGTCGCCACCCGCGTCATCACCGCGCCGCACCCACGGCACCGTCTGTCCGTAGTCGAAGCGGATCGCCAGCTGCTGCACCACGTGGACCTCGCCTTCGAGACAGGTCACGCTGCGGACGAGATCCGCCTGGTCGTCGACGTCGCCGACCAGCGAGGTGGCGCCGAAGGGGAGCGCGGTGGGCGCGGTTCCGGCCGGATCCTCACCACCCTGGCCCCGAGGGCGTCCGCCGTCTCCGATCGGCATCAGCTCGGTGACCGCCGCGGTGCCGGTGGGGGACCGCCACACCGTCTCGAGCACCATCGTGCCCGGCAGGTACCGGCGGGAGACGACCTCACCGTCGGCGATCCGCAGCGACCAGTGCCCGTGCTCGTCCTCCCCGAGGAGGGAACAGAACAGGGCAGCGGAGTCGAAGCGGGGCAGGCACAGCCAGTCGATGTCCCCCTCTCGTGTCACGAGCGCCGAGGCGCGCTGGTCCGAGAGCAGGGCGTGATCTTCGATGGGCACACTGGTCATGCTTCCAGTCTGCACCCGCAGAATCTGGCGGGGATCGGATCGCGCAGGCCGATGAAGATGTGGCGTGCGGCGCGGACCGAAGCCCCTCTGGGCGATCGCCCGCCGTGGCCCGGGCCTACTGTTGCCCTATGAGCACTTCGACTTCTACCTCCACGACCGTACGGAACGACGGCGATACCCCTCACCTGGATTTCGACCTGCTGGTGATCGGCTGGGGCAAGGGCGGCAAGACGCTCGCCGCAGCGCTCGGCGGCACCGGGACCCGAGTGGGCATGGTCGAGCAGTTCGACACCATGCACGGCGGCACCTGCATCAACATCGGCTGCGTGCCCACCAAGACGCTCGTCCACGACGCCGAGCAGCGCCGCGAGGATGACGACGCCCAGCAGTTCTGGAGCCGCGCCGTCTCCCGCCGTGACACGGTCGTAGGAAAGATGCGCGAGGTCAACCACCACATGTTGGCCGAGCTCGATGCCGTCACCCTGATCGACGGCCGCGCCCGTTTCACCGCCGAACGCACCGTGGAGGTCACCGGAGGCGATGACCTGCTCACCGCGTCGGCCGATGTCGTCATCGTCAACACCGGCGCCACCCCGACGCGTCCCGACCTGCCCGGCATCGACTCACCGCGCGTGCACGACTCGACCTCGCTGCAGCACGTGGACCCGTTGCCTGAGCGTCTCGTCGTGATCGGTGCGGGCCCCATCGGTCTGGAGTTCGCTTCGATGTTCGCCGGATTCGGATCCGACGTGACCGTCGTGAACCGACGCGAGCGCCTGCTGCCGGCGGAGGACGAGGACGTCGCCGCCGAGGTCGCCGAGGTGCTCGAGGACGCCGGCATCCACCTGCTGCACGAGTCTTCGGCAGTGCGGATCGAGGACGGGGCCGAGGCTGCAGCGGTCGTCGTACGCGTGGGCAGTGAGGAGCGCACGCTCGAGGCGGAGGCCGTGCTGCTGGCCACCGGGCGACGCCCCGCGACGGCCGGCCTCGGACTCGACACCGCGGGGGTCGACACCGACGGGCGTGGCGCTGTAGTGGTCGACGAGCACTTGCGCACGAGCGCCCACGGCGTCTACGCCATGGGCGATGTCCACGGCGGCGCCCAGCAGACGTACCTCTCCCTGGACGACAACCGCGTGGTCCTGTCCCAGTTGCAGGGCGGCGGCCGGCGCACCACGACCGACCGGGTCGCCGTGCCTGCGACCACCTTCCTCACCCCGCCGCTCGCGACCGTGGGCCTCACCGCCGACGAAGCGCTCGCCGAGGGCCGGACGATCCTCGTCGCCTCCCAGAAGGTCGCCACGATCAAGGCGATGCCGCGCCCGAAGGCCCTGGGCGACCCTCGCGGGATCGTGAAGTACGTGGTCGACGCGGAGACCGACGAGATCCTCGGAGCCCGGTTGTTCCACGTCGAGGCCCAGGAGGTCATCAACCTCGTGGCGCTCGCGATGCGCACCGGCACCACGGCCACGCAGCTGCGTGACGGGATCTGGACCCATCCCTCCTCGACCGAGGCGCTCAACGAGACCCTCGGGAAGCTCGCCCCTTACGAGGGGTGAGACCGTGCGGCGCCTTCGGCCGCTATCGCCCGGGCCCCGACCCTCACCCGCCCGGCCCTGCCCCGGCCTCCGCGCTCGCACGCCCCCGAACCCGCGGGCCCGTGCCACGGACCGCCCATGATGCACCGCAGAGACCGATGCGCGAGGTGGCATCGGTCGCTGCGGTGCACTACTGCGAGAGGAGCCGGTCGGGGGCGGTCAGGGGCGTGCGTTCCGGCCCGCGGCGGGGACGCGCGTTCTGGATCGACCGCTGGGCTGCGCGTGGAGGCTACTTCTCGGGTGAGGCGTCCACGGCGGCGTCCTCACCGGTCACGAACTCCGCGAGGTGCTGGGAGAGCGCGAGGCGGCTGGGTTCGTGGCAGTACATCATGTGCCCGGCCTCGTAGTACTCGATGCGGATCCGCTCGTCGTAGTCCGAGCGCGGGATCGCGAGCTGGGCGAGCACGTGCTCGCTGGCGTGGAACGGCGTCGCCGCGTCGTGATAGCCGTGGGAGACCAGCACGGTGGTGTGCGGGGACTTCCGCAGCAGGCGCGACAGATCCGAGGCGACCTCGACGGAGCGGTTCTCGAAGTCCTTGTAGCTCCACGGATGCACCCGGCCGGACATGATCTCGTAGACCACGTCGCTGGAGAACTCGAGCTCCGCGCGCAGGTACTGGTTGATGGTCGCCGTGTAGGACGGGGCGAGCTGGTCGATCGACGGATCGGTCTCCATCGAGGCCGCGTTGCCATCGCCGAGCGGCGCGGTGAAGCGGCCGTCGATGCGCCCGGTGACCAGGCCCTGATCGCGCAGCAGCTCCGCGAGGAACGCCATGTGCTCCACCCGCAGGTCCGCACGCTCCACCCAGCCCGGATCCACGCCGATCAGGGCGCCGATGCGGGCGGCCGCCTCACGGACCTGCTCGGTCGACAGGCGCAGCCCCGCGGCCAGCAGCGCCGGGTACTCCTGCTCGGCGAAGGCCTCGGCCTCGTCGACCACGTCCTGCAGCAGGCGGCCCTCGTGCTTGCCGTGCGCATGCGCGATCGCCGCATAGGTGGGCAGGTAGTGCACGTAGGGGCAGTCGTTGCCGGGATCGAAGCTGATGGTGCCGAAGTCCAGCACGGGGGAGATCAGGGCGATGCCCGCGACCGCCAGGTAGTAGCGATCCATGAGGCGCGCGGCGACGGCCGAGGCGCGCGTGGTGCCGTAGGACTCGCCGGCCAGGAAGACGGGGGAGGTCCAGCGCTGATTGCGGGTCAGCCAGTCGATGACGAACGAGGCGATCAGATCGCGGTCCGCGGTGAGGCCGTGGTGGCGGGCCGGCTTCGCGCCGGGGGCGGGCCGTGAGTAGCCGGTGGTCATCGCGTCGACCACCACGAGATCCGCATGGCGCAGGATCGTCTCGTGGTTGTCCAGCAGGTGATGCGGCGGATCGGCGGGGGAGCCGGCGTCGCCCGAGTCCACACGGCGCGGGCCCAGCAGGCCCAGGTGCAGCCAGACCGTCGAGGCGCCGGGGCCGCCGTTGAAGGCGAACAGCACCGGGCGCTCGGCGGCGTCGGCCGAGGAGGCGCCGGAGGCGGTGGCGACGTAGGAGACGGAGAACAGCTCGGCATAGGCGCAGCCGCGCCCGTACTCCTCGCCCTCGGGCTCCTCCGTCAGCACCACGGTGCCGGTGGTCGCGGTGTAGTTCAGCGGACCATCCGGCAGGTCGAGCGAGTGCAGGGTCGTGACCAGGTGATCCTCGGGCGGGGCAGTGCTGCTCGTGCTGCTCCTGCCTGTCGGGCTGTCGGGGGAGGGGGTGGTGGTCTGCTCGGTCACTCGTGCTCCTTCGTCGGGTGCGGCGTCGGCGTCGATGCTACGCGGGGCAGGAGGCACGAATCCCCCGATCCGTGCCGCTGAGGGCGCAGATCGGGGGATTCGTGCATATCCGGAGCGTCACCCCTGGGGCGGGCGCGCGCTGTGGGGCGTCGGCCGACGGATGGGCGCGGGGCCGCCGGCAGAGGCCGGGTCAGTCGAGGGGAGCGATGTCCTTGGGGACGTCGGCTCCCTCCTCGTTCTCGCGCACCACCATGCGGATCGGGTCCAGCTTCGTCCACAGGACGAAGAGGATCGCCACGACGACCATGGCCAGCCCCGCCCACAGGTTGGCGTTGAGCCCCTCGGTCTTCGCGGCCTCCGCGTCGTTGAACGCGAACAGCCCCATCGCCACCAGGATCAGGCCGAACAGGCCCAGCAGGGTGCCGATGAAATTGCGGATGTCGAACGCGCCGGCGGTCTCGACCTTCGCGCCCTCAGGGGCGTCGGCCGCGGCCGCGCCCGGATTCTGATCCTTGTGTGCACTCATGGGTGTTCTCCTCCGTCCGCGCTCAGGCGAAGACGATGTTCAGGATGACGACGAGGACGAGGCCGATGCCCGCCATGGGGACGGGGCGGCGCCAGAAGGGAAGGTCCTTCTCGTCGGCGTCGACCAGATCGGCCTTCGGGGTCTCGGAGTAGACGAGGCCCTTCAGCTCGTGGACCGGCTTGGGGGCGGTGAACTGCGTGACGACCACGGAGACCACGATGTCGACGACGAACGCGGTCGCCGCGCTCACGAAGGCAAGGCCCTGTCCGGGCAGCTCGAACGCGTCGAAGAAGGTCGAGGAGCTCCACAGCGCGACCGCCGAGAGGGTGCCTGCGACGAGACCGGTCCACCCGGCCGTCGGGGTCATCCGCTTCCAGAACATGCCCAGGATGAACGTCGCGAACAGCGGGGCGTTGAAGAACCCGAAGAGCGTCTGCAGGTAGTCCATCAGGTTCGAGAACTGCCCGGCGATCAGCGCCGTGAAGATCGCGATCACGCAGGCGACGGCGGTCGCGATCCGACCCACCTTGATGTAGTGGGCGTCCGGGGCGTCCTTCTTCACGTACTGCTCGTACAGGTCGTAGGTGACCACGGTGTTGAAGGCAGAGATGTTCGCGGCCATGCCGGCCATGAACGCGGCCAGCAGACCGGCGATCGCGACGCCCAGCAGACCGTTGGGGAGCACGTCGCGCATGAGCAGCAGCAGGGCGTCGTTGTAGTTGACGCCGGTGGCGGCCGCACCTGCGGCGTCGCCCGCGCTCTCGAGCTGCTTGAACTCGGTCAGCTCGTTCACCAGCACCGCAGCGATCATGCCGGGGATGATCACGATGAACGGGATGAACATCTTGGGGAAGGCGCCGATGATCGGCGTCATCCGGGCGGCGGTGATGGACTTGGAGGCCATCGCACGCTGCACCTCGACGAAGTTCGTGGTCCAGTAGCCGAAGGAGAGCACGAAGCCGAGGCCGAACACGATGCCCACGACCGACAGCACCGGGCTGTCGAAGCCGGACAGGGCCTGGCCGGGCCAGGAGTGCAGCTGCTCGGAGCCGAGCATCCCGTCACCGGCGATGCGCTCCTTCATGCCGCTCCAGCCGCCCACGCGGTGCAGGCCGATCAGCGTCAGCGGCAGCAGGGCCGCGACGATCACGAAGAACTGCAGCACCTCGTTGTAGATCGCGGCGGAGAGTCCGCCGACGGTGATGTAGAAGAGCACGAACGCGGCGGCGAGCACCAGGCCCACCCAGAGCGGCCAGCCCAGCAGCCGGTTCACGATGGTGGCCAGCAGCGACAGGTTGACGCCCGCGATCAGCAGCTGGGCGACCGCGAAGCTGAGGGAGTTCACCAGGTGCGCCCCGGTGCCGAAGCGCATGCGCATGAACTCGGGGACCGAGCGCACCTTGGAGCCGTAGTAGAACGGCATCATCACGACGCCGAGGAACAGCATCGCGGGGATCGCGCCGACCCAGAAGTAGTGCATGGTCGGCATGCCGTACTGGGCGCCCGTGGCGGACATGCCCATGATCTCGACGGCGCCGAGGTTGGCGGAGATGAAGGCGAGGCCGGTGACCCAGGCGGGCAGCGAGCGGCCGGAGAGGAAGAACTCGATCGAATTCGAGACTCCGCGCTTCGCGTACCAGCCGACGCCGAGCACGAACACGAAGTACAACGCGATGATCGCGTAGTCGATCCACTGAGCATCCAGGCGGATGTCGACCATAGGGGTGATCCTTGAAGAGGGGGATGAGGCGGGGTGAACAGGGCCCTCGGCAGTCGCATGGGGGTGCTCGTGGGCGGCGGCAGCCTCGGCTACCGGCCGGTCACGCTACCACTGTGAAAGTATTTCCCCACCGCCGCGGACGGCCCGAGGCGGTGGACGATGCGCATATCACAGCGCAATCCTGGGCGCAGACGATTCGTGAAGTTGCCAGGCGTGCGAGCTGTGACGTGGCGCACCCGTAGGTCACGACCTGATCATGGGTGACGATTTCGACGACAACCCGGCTATCGTGAACGTTCACCCTCGACGAGGAGGAAGGAGACCATCCCTCATGAGCAGCTTCACACGGCGTGCGGCACTCGCGGGCACGGGAGCCGCCGGCATGGCCGCAGCGCTCGCCGCCTGCGCCCCGCCGAACCCCGGCAACATCAATGCCGAGGCGACCATCCCGCCATCCGACGGTCCTGTCACCGTCACCTACTGGGCCTGGCTGAAGGACCTTCAGAAGGTCGCTGACGTCTTCAACGAGACGCAGGACCGGATCCGGGTGGAGGCCACCTGGATCCCCGGTGGCAACACCGGCGGCTACGCCAAGATCCTCTCCGCGGTCGCCGCCGGCGGCGGTCCCGACATCGCGCAGGTCGAGCTGCGGCAGGTGCCCGAGTTCGCCCTGGCCGGTGCGCTCGTGGACCTCACCCGCTACGGCTTCGCCGAGCAGGCGGACGCCTTCGACCCGGGTGCGATCTCCCAGGTCAAGGTGGGCGACTCCTACTGGGCCGTCCCGCAGGACACGGGGCCGGTGGCCACGTTCTACAACCGGGAGGTCCTCGAGGACGAGCTCGGGCTGCAGGCCCCCGCCACCTGGGACGAGTTCCGCGAGACCGCGGGCATCGTCTCCGAGGCCGGCAAGAAGCTCATCAGCCTCGACCCCTCCGACGGCTCCCACCCGATCGCCTGGGCGATGCAGACCGGCGCGGTCTGGTTCCGGCCCGAGGGTGACGGCTGGATCGTGGACATGACCGACGACGCCTCGATGCGGATGGCGGAGTTCTGGGACGGCATCCTGGCCGACAAGATCATCGGCACCGGCTACGGCTCCTACACCACCCCCTGGTACGCGGCGGCCGGCGACGGCAACGTGCTGGCGTCCATCAGCGGCTCATGGTCCGACGCCCTCAACGAGACCGTCCCCGGCGGCTCCGGCAAATGGGCCGTGGCGCCCATGCCGCGCTGGGACGACGGCTACGCCTCCGGCGGCCACGGCGGCTCGTCGGCCGCAGTGCTGTCCACCAGCCAGCACCCGGTCGAGGCGCTCGAGTTCCTCACCTGGATGTGCACCGATCCTGCCGGGATCGACGCCATGATCGAGTTCTCCGGCATCGGCTGGTCGCCCGCCAAGGACTACATCGGCGAGATCCGGCAGCAGCCCTCAGAGTTCTTCTCCGGACAGAACTACAACGAAGAGGTCATCGTGCCGATGGCCGAGGGGCAGAACCTCGACTGGACCTGGGCGCCGATGATGCAGCGCGCCCAGGCGATCATCGGCGACGGCATGACCAACGCCGTCAGCGGCGAGGTGCCGCTGGTCGACATGTTCGCCAACTCGCAGAAGGAGATCGTCAAGATCATGCGCGACATGGGACTGGATGCGGAGGAGGCACGATGAGATCGAAGACCGCTCCCTGGCTCCTGCTGGCCCCCTTCCTGGTGCTGTTCATCGGCACCATGATCGTGCCGATCATCATGGCGATCGGCTACAGCTTCACCTCCGTCGAGCGCTCCGGCCTGCTCGGCGAGGGCGGGCTGACGAACTCCTTCGCCTGGTTCGACAACTACGTCGCGGCGCTGACCAACGCGAACTTCGTGGCCTCCATCGGCCGCATGGTCCTGTTCGGCGTGGTGCAGGTGACGGTCATGATCGTGGCCGCCACGGTCCTGGCGCTGCTGCTCGAGAGCGCCTCCGCACGGTGGCCGGGATTCTTCCGCGCCACCTACTTCCTGCCCTACGGCATCCCCGGCGTGATCGCCACGATCCTGTGGTCGTTCCTGTACATCCCGGGGCTGTCCCCGATCGTGGACGTGCTCGGAGCGGTGGGCATCAACATCGACTTCCTGGGCCCGAACATGGTGCTGTGGTCGATCGCGAACATCGTGACCTGGACCTACACCGGCTACAACATGCTGATCATCATCGCGCAGCTGAAGTCGATCCCCGGTGAGCTCTACGAGGCCGCGAAGATCGACGGCGCGACCTCGTTCCGCGTCGCCACCTCGATCCAGCTGCCGCTGATCCGCCCGGCCCTGATGCTCACGGTGATCTTCTCGATCATCGGCACCCTGCAGCTGTTCGCCGAGCCGCGGCTGCTGCAGACCATGAGCGCCGGCATCACGTCGGAGTACACCCCGAACATGTCCGCCTACGCGTTCGCGTTCCAGTACAACGACATCGGCATGGCGGCGGCGCAGTCCGTGATCATCGCCCTGGCCGCCTTCCTGCTCTCGGCCGTTGCGCTGGGAGTCTCCAACTGGACGGAGAAGCGCCGATGAGCTCCCTCGACAACAAGACCGCCACCACGGACCGACGCACGGGCAGCACGCCTGCCACGGGCAAGTCGGTCAAGGCCCCCCGCGGGGACGGCCGCGCCGGCACCCGGGACGCCGGCCGCAAGCCGACCACGACGATCATCGTCACGGCCCTGCTCGCGATCGTCGCGATCTACTTCCTGGTGCCCGTCTACTGGGTGGTCGTCAACGCCAGCAAGTCCACCGAGGACCTGTTCGGCACGAACGGCTTCTGGTTCGGCGAGAACTTCCAGCTGTTGGACAACCTCAAGGCCGTGCTGTCCGCCAACGGCGGGATCTTCCCGCGCTGGGGGCTGAACTCGCTGCTGTACTCCGGTATCGGCTCCGTGGTGGCCACCTACTTCGCGGTCGCCGCGGGGTACGCCCTGGCCAAGTACCGCTTCACGGGCCGGAAGCTCGTGTACGGGCTGGTGCTGGGCGGCGTGCTGGTCCCCGGCACCGCCGTGGCCCTGCCGCTGTTCTTCCTGTTCTCCTCGATCGGGATCACCAACACCTACTGGGCCGTGCTGATCCCCTCGCTGGTGAGCCCCTTCGGCCTGTTCCTGGCCTCGATCTACGCCGGAGCCGCCGTGCCCGACGAGATGCTCGAGGCGGGCCGGCTCGACGGCGTCAGCGAGCTGGGGCTGTTCCATCGCCTCTCGCTGCCGCAGCTGACCCCGGCGATCGTGACCATCCTGCTGTTCCAGTTCGTCGCGATCTGGAACAACTACATGCTCCCCCTGGTCATGCTGGCCGACGAGAAGCTGTATCCGATCACCCTGGGCCTGGACAACTGGCGGGCCCAGACCGACCGGCTGCCGGAGTTCTACCAGCTCACCACCGGCGGCGCCCTGCTGTCGGTGATCCCGCTGGCGATCCTCATCCTGGTGCTGCAGCGCTTCTGGCGCGGCGGACTCACCGAGGGCTCCGTCAAGGGCTGATCGCGCCTCGGCCGACGCACCGCCCCCGGGCGCCGACGCACCGCCGCCGGGCGCCGACGCACCGCCCCCGGGCGAGGCGTCGCCGTGCGACCTCGAATCCCCTGATCCGTCCCGCTCGTCGGCCCGGATCAGGGGATTCGTCGTTCCGGTCCGTGCTCGCCGGTGTCGTCCTGTGACCTTCGGTGCGTGCAGATGCTTGCATCTGCGGTGACGGCCCCGTTCGATGGACCCATGACCGCACTCGACTCCCGCCCCGACATCCCTCGTCGCGCCGTGCTCGCGGTGGGGGCAGGTGCCCCGGTGGCGACGCTCGCGCTCGCGGGCTGCAGCGACGACGACCCCGGCACGGACAGGGAGGTCGGGCAGCCGGATCTCCTCGCGGACGGGGAGCGCGCGGATCCGGGCGCGGCAGCCGGCGCCGGGCAGCTCGCGGTGCCTTTCAGCTCCCGTCTGCTGGGCGCCCTGGGCCGCTCCGAGGTCAATCTGATCTGCTCGCCCCTGTCGGCGCAGGTGGCCCTGACCATGGCCGGCCTCGGCGCGGCCGGAGACACCCGTGCGCAGCTGGAGGAGGTGCTCGGCGGCAGCATCGACGAGCTCGCGGCCACCGCGAACACGCTGTCGAGCGTGCTCGAGGCCGTCGGCGACGATGAGCGCGAAGAGGCCGACGAGGAGGCCCCCGAACCGGCGGTCGCCTCTCTGGTCGACGGTGCGTGGCTGCAGGAGGGACTCTCGGTCCAGGAGGAGTTCCTGAGCGGCCTCAAGACCCATCTCGGCACCGGTGTGTACGAAGTGGACTTCACCGACCAGGAGGAGCGGGAGAAGGGGCGGGAGCGCATCAACGACTGGGTCTCCGACGCCACCGGCGATCTCATCGAGGAGCTCATCCCGGAGAGCGCGCTCTCCGACGCGACCCGCATGGTGCTGGTCAACGCCCTCCACCTCAAGGCCGCCTGGTCGAACTCCCTGTCCACCACTGGCGGCACCTTCACCACCTCCGCGGGGGAGGAGGTGAGCGCGGAGATGCTCACCGGCGGGACCTCGTCCTGGTACGAGGACGATCTGTGCCGCGCGACGTCCCTGGACACCTATGGGGACGATCTCGCGCTCGCACTGGTTCAGCCGGTCGAGGACCTCGCGAGCGTGATCGACGCCTGGGCCGACGCCGCCGACGACGGGGCGTCCGGTCTCGCGGCACTGCTCGCCGGGCTCGAGAGCTCTGACGCCGCCACCGAGGTGACGCTGCCCGGCTTCGACATCGAGTGGGGCGACTCGCTGAAGCACGTCCTCCAAGGGCTGGGGATGGAGGATCCGTTCACCGATGCCGCCGACTTCTCCGGCATCACCGCGCAGGAGCAGCTGATGATCACCGACGTCCTGCAGAAGGCCGTGATCACGGTCGACGAGGACGGGATGGAGGCCGCCGCCGCGACCGGCGTCATCGCCGACACCACCTCGGCACAGACGGGCCAGCACGAGCTGATCCTGGACTCGCCGTTCCTCGTCGTCGCCTACGAGCGCACGACGCAGGCACCGCTGGTGGCCGGCTGGATCGGGGACCCGACGCAGACGCGCTGATCGGCGGCCCGTGACTCCGCCCGGTGCACCCGTCCGTCTCACCGCCGGCGGGCCCCTCCTGCGGGCTCCGTCGGCGGACCCGCGCGACCGCGCCGGCGGCGAACCTACGCGACCACGCCGTCGGCCCAGGGGCGAGGGATGGGCGCTTTCCCACGGAACCGCCGGCGCCGACTACCGTGGTCAGCACAGGTTCCGGAGAGTTCTCGCGATGGAGGAGACATGACCGCTGCACGCCCCTGGCCGCTCGGAGTCGACGGGATCATCTACGGCGGTGACTACAACCCGGAGCAGTGGCCCCGCGAGGTCCGCCTGGAGGACATCGAGCTCATGCGCGAGGCCGGGGTGAACCTGGTCAGCGTCGCGATCTTCGCCTGGGCCACGCTCGAGCCGCGCGAGGGCGAGTACGACTTCGCCTGGCTCGACGAGGTCATGGACCACCTCGCCGACGCAGGCATCAAGGTCGCCCTCGCCACCGCGACCGCGTCCCCGCCGCCGTGGCTCACCCGCGCCCATCCCGAGATCCTCCCCGTCACCGAGGACGGCACCGTGCTCGGCCAGGGAGGGCGGCAGTCCTACGCGGTCTCCTCACCGCTGCTGCGCGAATACGCGCTGCGCATGACCCGTGTGATGGCCGAGCGCTACGGCGAGCATCCGGCCCTCGCGCTGTGGCATGTCGACAACGAGCTGGGCTGCCATGTCCCGCACGACTACTCCGATCATGCCGCGACCGCCTTCCGGGCCTGGCTCGAGCGCCGGTACGAGACCATCGACGCCCTCAACGCGGCCTGGGGCACGGCGTTCTGGTCGCAGCGCTACGACTCCTTCGAGGAGATCCTGCCGCCGCGCGCCGCCCCCACCTACGCCAACCCCACCCAGCAGTTCGACTTCGCCCGCTTCTCCAGCGACGAGCTGCTGACCCACTACCGCGCCCTGCGGGACGTGCTGCGCGAGGTGACCCCGCAGGTCCCGGCCACCACCAACTTCATGCTCTCCAGCGCCACGAAGTGGATGGACTACTTCTCCTGGGCGGGGGACGTGGACCTGGTCGCCAATGACCACTACCTGATCGCGGCCGACGAGCGCGGTCAGATCGAGCTGGCGATGGCCGCCGATCTCACCCGCGGAGCGGCCGGCGGGGACCCGTGGATCCTCATGGAGCACTCCACCTCCGCCGTGAACTGGCAGCCCCGCAACCGCGCCAAGGGGCGCGGGGAGATGCTGCGCAACTCGCTCGCCCATGTCGCTCGCGGGGCCGACGGGGTCATGTTCTTCCAGTGGCGCCAGTCCCGAGCCGGGGCCGAGAAGTTCCACTCCGCGATGGTGCCCCACGGCGGCCGGGACACGGACGTCTGGCGGAACACCGTGGGCCTGGGCCGGGCGCTCGAGGCGCTTGCTCCGGTGCACGGAAGCCGGGTGCTGAACCGGGTCGCGATCGTCGTCGACTATCCCTCGTGGTGGGCTGCCGAGCTGGACTCCCACCCCACCCAGCACCTGCGCTACTCCGAGGAGCTGCTGCGCTGGTACACCGCGCTGTGGGACCTCGGTGTGGGCGTGGACATGGTGCCCACGGGCGTGGACCTCACCGGCTACGAGCTGGTCATCGCGCCCACCCTGTACTCGGTGACGGACGAGGATGCCGGCCTCCTCGCCGACGCTGCACGGTCCGGCACCCAGGTGGTCATCACCTTCTTCTCCGGCATCGTCGACGAGCACGACCACGTGCGGCTCGGCGGCTACCCCGGTGCGTTCCGCGACCTGCTCGGTGTGCGCACCGAGGAGTTCTACCCGCTGCAGGAGGGCGAGATCCTCCACCTCGACGACGGCACCGCCGCCGATCTGTGGAGCGAGAAGACGCATCTCGAGGGTGCCGAGGCAGTGCGCACCTGGGCCGACGGGCCGCTGCGCGGCTGGCCTGCGGTGACCCGTCAGGAGGTCGGGGAGGGCGCCGGGTGGTACGTCGCCGCCCGCCCGTCGGCCGAGGGGCTCGAGACCCTCGTGGGCGAGATCGTCGCCGCCGCAGGGGTCGAGGCGTCGGTGTCCGGCCTGCACCGGGATGTCGAGGCCGTGCGTCGCTTCGCCGAGGACGGCACGACCTACCTGTTCGTGCTGAACCACTCCGACCGCGACCAGGTCGTGCAGGTCAGCGGGCGGGACCTGCTCAGCGGCACCGACGCGGACGGCGCCTTCACCGTCCACGCCGGCTCCGCGGCGGTCGTCCAGGAGAGCTGACGCCCTGCAGGCTGCGCCGCCCCCGTGGCGACCAGAGTTTTGCTGCCCGCACGACCAGAGTTTTGCTGCCCGCACGACCAGAGTTTTGTGGCTGTTATGTCGCAGGACATCGGTGACAGTTCTGTATCAGGACATCGGTGACACTTCCGTGGCTCTTGGTGGTGACTGTTATGTCGCAGGACATCGGTGACAGTTCTGTATCAGGACATCGGTGACACTTCCGTGGCTCTTGGTGGTGACACTTCGCCGGTAAAAATGGGCGGTGAGCAGAAACGAGCCCGTCGATCCCACTGTCCGCCTGGCCATCTCGCGGTGGCCTGATGACGCGCCGCGTGGGCGTGTCAGATGGTCTGTGTAAGCCGTACCGAGAGGAACGGTAAGAATCATGACCATGACCAACGAGAAGCAGCAGCCGGGCGGTGAGCCGTCGGGCCAGGATTTGGTCGAGCAGTTGAAGGCCTCCGGACAGCTCGATGCACTGTTCGCGCAGATCGACGCGGGCAAGGTCGAGCTGACCGGCGACAGCGGGTTCGTGCCCGCGCTGGTCAAGGCCGCGCTCGAGCGAGGTCTGCAGGCCGAGCTGACCAGCCATCTGGGCTATGAGAAGGGCTCCGAGGACGCGGCGAAGCACGCCAACTCCCGTAACGGCACGACGCCAAAGAAGGTCGAGTCCGAGGTCGGGCCGATCGAGCTGGACGTGCCCCGCGACCGGGGAGGCTCGTTCACCCCGCGCCTGGTCCCCAAGGGGCAGCGCCGTCTGGGCGGGCTCGATGACATGATCATCAGCCTCTATGCCGGCGGGATGACGATCCGCGATATCCAGCACCATCTGGCCTCCACAATCGGCACGGACCTGTCCCACGAGACGATCAGCAACATCACTGACGCCGTCTCCGAGGAGGTCCTGGCCTGGCAGTCCCGGCCGCTGGAGGAGTTCTACCCGGTGATGTATCTCGACGCGATCCGGATCAAGATCCGAGAGAACAGCCAGGTCATCAACCGAGCTGCCTATATCGCCGTCGGTGTGGACCTGGACGGGATCAAGCACGTGCTGGGAATCTGGGTCCAGGACACCGAGGGATCGGCGTTCTGGGCCCACGTCTGCGCGGACCTCGCCAACCGGGGCATTCGGGACGTGCTGATCGTCTGCTGCGACGGCCTCAAGGGTCTTCCAGAGGCGATCGAGGCGACGTGGCCGGAATCGATGGTCCAAACCTGCGTGGTCCACCTGATCAGGGCCGCGATGCGGTTCGTGGCCTACCAGGACCGCAAGAAGGTCGCCAAGGCGTTGAAGCCGGTCTACACGGCCCCGAGCGAGGACGTCGCCCGCAAGGCGCTGGCTGATTTCGAGGCCTCTGAGTTGGGGCAGAAGTACCCATCTGCGGCTGCGACCTGGGCGGCCTCGTGGGAGAGGTTCATTCCGTTCCTGCAGTTCCCGCCGATGCTCCGCAAGGTCATCTACACGACGAACAGCATCGAGTCGCTGAACTTCCAGCTGCGGAAGGTCACCAAGAACCGCGGGCACTTCCCGACCACGGAAGCGGCCGTGAAGTTGCTCTGGCTGGCGATCTGCAACATCGAAGACAAGCGCGCCGCCGAGCGCGAGAAGGACCGTGGCAAGCCCGCCGGCCAAAGGAAGGCCCAGGGCCGACTCGTCGAGGGCCAGGTCGTCACCAACTGGAAACAAGCCCTCGCGCAGCTCGCAGCGGCCTATCCCGAACGGATCACCCCCTACCTGTGAACACCCCGCTTACACAGACAAGTTGACAGGCCCCGCCGCGTGGGTCGGTGAGCACGTTCTGCGTCGAGCACGGCATCTCGCGCAAGACGTTCTACGTCCTCCGTGCTCGCGCCCGCGTCGATGGGCCCGCGGCCGTGCTCGAGCCCCGCACCAAACGACCACATACCTCCCCGGGCCAGCTCGATGAAGAGGTCAAGGACCAGGCTGTTCAGGTCCGCGCCGCACTCGAAGCGTCTGGGCTGGATCACGGTCCGATCAGCGTCCACGACCGGATGAAAGCGATGGGACTTGAAGCGCCATCGATCGCGGCCCTGGCACGGATCTTCCGCGAACGAGGCGTGGCTCGACTGGAGCCGAGGAAGCGGCCTCGCGCGTCCTGGCGGCGGTTCGTCTATCCGGCACCGAACGCGTGCTGGCAGCTGGATGCGACCCAGTACGTCCTCACCAACGGCCGGACCTGCGTGATCTTCCAGCTCCAGGACGATCATTCGCGCCTCGCGGTCGCCTCTCACGTGGCGGGCAGCGAGACCGCTGAAGCAGCGATCGCGGTGTTCAACAAGGGCACCGCGCGTTGCGGAACTCCACAGCGTCTGCTCACCGACAACGGAGCCGCGCTGAACCCCACGCGCCGTGGGATGAAGGGCCAGCTCGTCATCCACGTGACCGCGCTGGGAGTCGAGGCGATCACCGGGAAGCCCTACAAGCCGACCACGCAGGGCAAGAACGAACGATTCCACCAGACCTTGTTCCGCTGGCTGGACAAGCAGCCCATCGCGGGAAGCATCGAAGAGCTCCAAGCACAGGTCGACGAGTTCGACGTCATCTATAACGAGCAACGCCCTCACCAGGGACTTCCCGGACGGATCACACCACGCCAAGCCTGGGACGCGACTGAGCCGGCACCGTCTCCCCGGCCTGTCGTGGAGCCCAGCCTGATCATCGAGTCCGTCGGGGACAGCAAGAAGCGTTCCCGGAAGCTCCCCCGGGAGCGGGTCATCCAGACCGGTGAACGAACACGGGTGGTGAACAACAACGGCACGATCACCCTCCACGGCGTCGCGTTCCAGGTCTCCTACCCTCATGCCCAGCAGGAAGTGCACGTCCTCGTCGAACAGGCCAGCGTCACGTTCGTCGACCTTCACGGCGAGATCCTGGCCGAGCACGCTTGGCCCCCGCTCGGCATCCGATACGCCTCCAAGCACACGGGTCAACGGAGCGGCAAACGCCGAGGCCGGCCACCGAAGAACCCCGAACCGTCACCGATGTCCTGAGACATCAACTGTCACCGATGTCCTGATACAGAACTGTCACCGAAGTCCTGAGACATCACACGATGTCGTCGCGCACATCGGTCGTGCGGCCACAAAACTCTGCCACCCTCGGTGACGGGGTGACGGGGTGACGGGGTGACGGGGTGACGGGGTGACGGGGTGACGGGGTGACGGGGTGACGGGGTGACGGGGTGACGGGGCGAGAGGGGAGGCGGGGCGAGAAGAGGGCAGCACCCCGCTGCCGGGCCTGCGACACTGGACGTAAGACGTTTCACCGAGAGGACGACCACCGATGACCGCCCTGCTGCAGCCGACGCCCGACGGGTTCCTCCGTGCCGGGACGCCCCATCTCGTGATCTCCGGGGCGATCCACTACTTCCGCGTGCACCCCGACCAGTGGCGCGACCGCCTGCGGCGCCTGGTGGCGATGGGCTGCAACACGGTGGAGACCTATGTGGCCTGGAACGTCCATCAGCCCGCACCGGACGTAGTCGACTTCGCGGGCATCGCGGATCTGGGCCGCTTCCTGGACATCGCGGGGGAGGAGGGCCTGGACGCGATCGTGCGGCCCGGCCCGTACATCTGCGCCGAGTGGGAGAACGGCGGATTCCCGGGCTGGATCCTCGCCGACCGCAACATGCGACTGCGCAACCGCAACGCACCGTACCTGCAGCTTGTGGACGCCTGGTTCGACCAGCTGATCCCCGTGATCGCCGAGCGCCAGGCGGGCCGCGGCGGCAACGTGGTGATGGTGCAGGTCGAGAACGAGTACGGGAGCTTCGGCGACGACACGGCCTATCTCGCGCACCTGCGCGACGGCCTGATCGCCCGCGGCATCGAGGAGCTGCTGGTGACGTCCGACGGGCCGGCGCGCATGTGGCTGACCGGCGGCACCGTGGACGGCGCCCTCGGCACGGTCAACTTCGGCTCGCGCGCCCTCGAGGTGCTCGCGATGGCGCAGGAGGAGCTGCCCGCGCAGCCCCAGATGTGCATGGAGTTCTGGAACGGCTGGTTCGACCACTGGGGCGAGGAGCACCATGCCCGCACCGGGGACGACGCCGCCGGCGAGCTCGCGGACATGCTCGGCCACGGCATGAGCGTGAACTTCTACATGGCCCACGGTGGCACCAATTTCGGGCTGCGCGCCGGTGCGAACCACGACGGGGCTCTGCAGCCCACCACCACGAGCTACGACTACGACGCCCCGATCGCGGAGAACGGCGAGCTCACCGAGAAGTTCCGCGCCTTCCGTGCAGTGATCGCCCAGCACGTCGAGCTGCCCGCTCTCGAGGATCACCTCGCCCGGCTCGGGCTCGACGCCGTCCCGGCCCGTCTGCCCGCCGCAGAGCTGCCGATCGAGAAGACCGTCCCCCTGCGCGACACCGAACGCTTCGTGCGCAGCGTCGAGGTGCATCCCACGCCGCCCTCGTTCGAGGACATGGGGCTGGAGCGCGGTCTGCTGCGCCTGAGCCGCGACCTCGAGATCGCCGCGGGTGAGCGCGACGGCCGCACCGAGATCTCACCGCTGAAGCTCTATGACCTCCACGATCGCGCCTGGGTGTATGTCGACGGGCTGTACGTCGGCGCTACCGGCGTGGTCGGGAACGAGCAGCGCGAGACCGACCCCGCCACCATCGAGCTGAGCGGATTCGCGGACCGGCTACTGCCTGAGGGTGGCCGCCGCACCGTGCGTGTCGAGATCCTGGTCGAGAACCTCGGCCGCGTGAACTTCGGCCCGCGACTGGGCGAACGCAAGGGCATCCTCGGCGGCGTCTGGCAGACGATCCGCTTCCTCAACGACTGGGAGGCCGACGCCTGGCCGCTCGAGGACATGGGTGACGAGCTCGCGGAGCTGCTCGCGCAGGGCCCCGCCGTCGACGAGCACGCGGCCGACGCAGCGGACGACGCCGCCGAGTCCGGCACCTCCACCGTGCTCGATGACGCTCTGCCCGTGCTGGCCGGCTCCTCCTTCGAGGCCGACGGGCCGGTGGACACCTTCCTCGACGTCTCCGGTGCGGGCCACGGCGTCGCCTACGTCAACGGCTTCTGCGTGGGCCGCTACTGGAACATCGGCCCGCAGCAGACGCTCTACGTCCCGGCGCCGCTGGTGCGCGCCGGACGCAACGAGGTGCTGCTGCTGGACCTGGAGAAGCGGCCGACGCGCCTGGCGCTCGCCGAGGAGCACGTCTTCGGACGCACCGACGGCTGAGGCTGGCCGGCTGGCCGGCTGACCGACGAGCCGACGGCTGAGTGCAGGCGGTCGACGCCATGGCCGTCGGCCGAGACGAGTCGACTCGGCCGACGGCTCCCGGCCCGTCCTCGTGGCGACGGCTGCACCGTCGGGCGATCGACGGCCGTGTCCAGGCGCCCGCCCCCGTCGGGTGGTCGACGGCCGTGTCGCGGCGCCCGCCCCCGTCGGGTGGTCGACAGCCGTGTCCAGGCGCCCGCCCGTGTCAGGTGCGGTTCGAGGGCGTGACCGGGACGTCGTCGGGCAGGAGCTCCGCGAACTCCTCGAGGATCTGCTTGCCGCCCTTCTCCTCCCACTCGCGGAGCGCGGCCGTGAAGTGGTCCATCGACGCGCGACCCTGGATCACCTCGTCACGGGCCTCGTCCAGCCGGGTCTTGATCTTGGTGCCCAGGCGGGAGTTGGTGGGGGAGTACAGGCCCTTGATCGGACTCTTCTGCGCGAGGGGCAGCAGCTCCTGCTCGATCTCGTAGATGTAGCGGGAGTCGTCGGGGATCGGGTTGTACACGACGCCCTCGCCCGCAGCCATGATCTGCAGGGCGCTCTGCAGGCCGGGAACGTTCTGGGCCCCTTCGTCGGTGAACAGGTAGTTGCCGTCGTCGACCGTGTACTCCTCACCTTCGGTGCCCCAGTTGACCTGCATGTACTCGGTGGTCCCGAAGGGTGCGGAGAGATAGTTGATCACGCTGAGCAGCTCCCGGATGCGGGACTCGTCATCGGTCTTGCGGAAGGGGGTGAAGCCGACGGTGCCGTAGCCCATGTCGTAGGTGGGGATGCGCCCGTCGACCGCGGGGAACGGGATCATGACGTCGGCCCGCAGATCGGGGTTGTTCAGACGGGGCTCCGAGGCGCCGCGCGGCCCCACCGAGACCAAGGCGGCCAGCGTCCCGTTGGCCAGCAGCTGGGGTGCCTCGGCCAGGTTCAGGTCCGGATAGAACGCGCCGGCGGCGAACAGCTCTCGGGCGAACTCGAGCGCCTCGAGGTACTCCTCGGTCTGCTGCGCAGCGGTGAGGCTGCGATCCTCCTCGACCCGGTATCCGTTGGGGACCCCGAACCATTCGCCGATCATGTGGAACGCATTGGGGAGGAACGGTTCGAGCGCCCAGCGCTTGCCGGGGATCGACAGCTCCTGGCACTTCTCCAGGAACTGGGCGGCACTGTCGGCGCTGAAGCCGTCCACCTCCTCCCACACCTCCGGGTTGCCGATGTAGACCTGGCCGAACGGGGTGGAGGGGATAGGGGCTCCCCAGATCCGTCCGTTGACCACGGCGGTGCGCCAGGAGTCCTCGCGCAGAGCGGCGAGGTTGGGGTATTCGAGCACCGCGTCGCCCGCGAGGTAGTCGGTGAGATCGGTGAAGGCGGCCTCCAGCATCGGTCCGATGTTGGGGATGCCCTGGTTCGGCGGCACCCACATGAGGTCCGGCAGATTGCCCGAGGCCAGGGTGGTGGCGAACTTCGAGGGGTAGTCGTCCACCACCACGTCGAGATCGAAGATCCCGCCCATCGCCGAGTTCAGGCGCTTCCAGTAGGGGTTGCGATTCATCGGAGGGGGCGGGGTCTGGAAGGTCTGGGTCAGCCCGGTGATGGTGCCCGAGGCGATGGGGGCGTTCGACGTGGTCGTGATCAGCTGATCGGGGACCGTCAGGTACACGTCGTGGAGGCCCTCGGCATTGCCGGGCAGGTCCGGGGTGAGCCCCTCCAGCGGTTGATAGGTCGGCAGGGTGACGTCCGGGACGTCGGGGATCTCCGGCTGGGGACGGGGGCCGCACGCCGCGGCGCCGGCTCCGAGCGCGAGGGCTCCGGCAGCGGCGAGGACGTGGCGACGTCGGGGTTCGGGGCGCATGGGATGCCTTTCTCGAGGGCGGGTGCTCAGCCCTTGACGGCGCCGGTGATGACGCCCTTGGAGAAGTACTTCTGGAGGAAGGGGTAGACCAGGAGGATCGGGACCAGCGCGACGACCACGACGGCCATCTTGATCGACTGCGGGGCGGCGGTCTGCTGCACGCCGAGCTGGTCCGCGGTCATCGACGTGCCCTGGATGACGTAGCTGCGCAGGATCAGCTGGATCGGCCACAGCTCCTGATCATTGATGTAGAGCATCGCGTTGAAGAAGGCGTTCCAGTACGCCACGGCGTAGAACAGCCCGATCACGGCGATCACCGCCTTCGACAGGGGCATCACGATCTGCCAGAGGATCCGGAAGTCGCTGGCGCCGTCTATGCGGGCGGCCTCGAGCAGCTCCTGGGGCAGCGCCATGAAGAACGAGCGCATCACGATGAAGTTGAAGGCCGCGAACGCCGTGGGCAGGATCAGCGACCACAGGCTGTCCAGCAGATGCAGCTCCTTGATCATGAGGTATAGCGGGATCAGACCGGGGGAGAAGAACATGGTCAGCACGATCGCCAGCAGCATCGGCTTGCCGAACAGGACCGGACGGCTGAGGGCGTAGGCCATCGTGATCGTCACGAACAGCGCGATGAGCGTGCCCGCGACCGTGACCAGCACGCTGACCCCCAGCGAGCGGAAGATGAGCGGGCTGGCGAAGATCGTCCGATACGCCTCGAGCGTCGGCTCGGTCGGGAACAGCACGTAGCCGCCGGCCTCGCGGATCTCGGCATCCGAGGCGAGCGAGGTGGAGACCACCACGAGCATCGGCACCAGGATCGAGATCGAGATCGCGAGGACCACGAGCGTCTTGAGGACCGACAGGGCGGGAGAGGGCTTCTCCATCCACGCGGGCCGCTCGGAGCGACCGCCGAGCAGGTCCCACAGGCGCTGGTGGAACCCGCGCTCGTCGGGCAGGCCGGAGCGGGAGGCGGGGGCTGTGCGATCGGTGGTCGGTGCGCTCATTTGCTGCTCCCTCGGTAGATGCCGTCCTCGCCCAGCAGGTGGGCGACCTTGTTGGAGGCGAGGATGAGGATCGTGCCCACGACTCCCTTGGCCAGGCCGGCGGCCGCGCCCATCGACCAGCTGCCGTCGATCACGCCGGCGTAGTAGCTGTAGGTGTCCAGCACTTCGGCGGCCTCGGGGCCGACGGCGTCGCGCTGCAGGATGAACTGCTCGAAGCCGACGGTGAGGATCGAGCCCAGCTGCAGGATCAGCAGCAGCACGATCACCGGGCGCATGCCCGGCAGCGTGATGTGCCAGATGCGGTGCAGGCGGCCGGCGCCGTCCGTCGCGGCCGATTCGTACAGCGAGGACGGGATGGAGGCGAGGGCGGCGAGGAAGATGATCATCCCCCACCCGGCGTCCTTCCAGATCACCTGCAGGGTCACCAGCAGCGGGAAGGTGCTGGGGTTGGTCATGAACGGGATCGTGTCCATGCCGTGCGAGGCGAGGAACTGGTTGATGAATCCGGCCCCGCCCAGCATCTGCTGGAACAGTGCGATCACCAGCACCCACGACAGGAAGTGCGGCAGGTACACGATCGACTGGAAGGCCTTGCGGAATCGGGGGGTCATCATCGAGTCGACGATCAGCGCGAGGACGATCGGCACCGGGAAGAACAGGGCCAGCTGCACCGCCGCCAGCACGAGGGTGTTGCGCAGTGCCACCAGGAACTGCTCGTCGTTGAACAGGTCGATGAAGTTCCACATCCCGACCCACTCGGCCTCCGGGATGGTGATGAAGGGGTAGTAGTCCTGGAAGGCGATGACGTTGCCGAGGATGGGGACGTAGAAGAACAGCAGCAGGCAGAGCGCCCCCGGGATCATCAGCACGAGCATCTGCCAGTCCTTCTGCAGCCGGCTGCGGAAGGAGGCTCGGGGCCTCCGGGGCGCGGTCGGCGCGGCGCGGCTGGTCGTCACCGCCTGCGGGGGCGGCGCGGGCGTCTGCGCGGTCGACGTGGTCACGAGATCGGTCCTCTCGGTCATGACCCCGGAGCGGGGCCGCTCACCCCGCAGGCCTCAGTGCCTTGACAGGGTGAGATCGAGAGTAAATGCTTTCACTACCTTTGTAAATCAGTTCAGCACGGTGTGTCCGTACCCAGCTCCACGATCCCTCGTCACGAGGATGATGGGGCCTGCCCACTGTGCATCTCTTTGAAAGCGGTTCCCTCCATGACTGACCTCAAGATCGGCGTGATCGGTTTCGGCGCCCGTGGCGGCCTCGCGCGGCATGCCCACCTGCCCGGGGAGGGGTCCCGGGTCACGGTCGTGGCCGAGCCGACCTCCCGGGGCAAGGACAAGGCGCGTGAGCTGTTCGGCGACGAGGTCGCCACGGTCGACGACGTGGACCAGCTGCTGGCCGAGCACCAGGTCGACGCGGTGATGATCCTGGCCCCGGACTACGCGCACGCCGAGGTGGCGCTGAAGACCCTCGGTGCCGGGATCCCCACCTTCTCGGAGAAGCCGATGGCGATCCGGGTCGAGGACACCGATGCGATGCTCGCGCTCGCGAAGGAGAAGCGCACCCGCCTGTTCGTCGGCCACAACATGCGCCACATGCCGGTGATCCGGCAGATGAAGGCGATCGTCGACTCCGGGCGCATCGGCCGCGTGCGGGCCATCTGGTGCCGCCACTTCGTGGGCACCGGCGGCGATTTCTACTTCAAGGACTGGCACGCCGAGCGCGCGAAGGCCACCTCCCTGCTGCTGCAGAAGGGCGCCCACGACATCGACGTCATCCACTGGCTGGCCGGGGGCTACACCCGCCGTGTCTCCGGCATCGGCGATCTCGCCGTCTACGGAGACGTCACCGACCGCCGCGACAACTCGGATCGTCTGATGGGCGACTGGTACGACGCGGACATCTGGCCCCCGACGGAGCAGAAGGAGCTTAACCCCGTGATCGACGTCGAGGACATCTCGATGCTGAACATGACGCTGGACAACGGGGTGCTGGCCTCCTACGAGCAGTGCCACTTCACGCCCGACTACTGGCGCAACTACACCGTGATCGGGGACGCGGGCCGGATCGAGAACATGGGCGACGGCAGCGGCGAGCAGATCCACATCTGGGAGTCCCGACGCTCCGGCCCCGGCCGTCCGGACGCGGTCGAGGTGATCGCCCGGGCCAGTGGTGGCCACGGCGGCGCCGATCCCAGCCTGGTCGCGGAGTTCCTGCGCTTCGCGCGCGAGGGCGGGAGCACCGACGTCTCGATCATCGCGGCCCGCGAGGCCGTCGCGACCGGCGTCTACGGGGCCGAGTCGATCCGCCACGGCGGCATCCCCTACGACATCCCCCCGGTCCCGGCCGACGTGCGCGAGTACTTCGACAACGGCCAGGCCTGACGCGGCCGTGGGAGCTCAGCCGGCCGGAGGGGAGGCGAGGGCCTCCGCCGCCCGGATGCTGTCCGTGTAGCCCTGCGGCATCCGCGCTGCGAGAGCCTCGTCGGCCGTGAACCACCGCAGATCGGAGTGCTCGTCGCTGACCTGCAGGCGAGCACCGTTCGCGGGAGTCGCGCAGTAGGTGACGATGCAGACTCGCCCCAGGTCGCCGAGATCGTAGATCCAGGAGTCCAGGATCGGGCCGACGTCGATCGCGATCCCGGCCTCCTCGAGCAGCTCACGACGCAGCGTGTCCTGGGGCGTGGAGTCCTCAGGATCGGGGCGCCCGCCGAGGAGCTCCCATTCGTCGCGCGGATTGCGGCCGAGCAGCACCCGGCCGGCGTCGTCCTGCAGTACGGCCTTGACCGAGACGCCGAGGCTCATGCGTCAGCGCCCCGGGTACGTGCCGAGCGCCCGGCTCCTGTCCCAGGACCGGCGCCGGCAGCTGCCCCAGCTCCAGCTCCAGCTCCTGCGTCGGTGTCTGCGTCAGATTCTGTCGCAGCTTCTGCTTCGGTTCCTGCTGCGATCGACTGCGATCGCTCGTGCTGGAACCACTTCGTGGTGACGGCGTCGACGGGGTCGATGCCCATCTGCTGCGCGTAGACCAGGCACATGCCGAGCACGTCTCCCAGCTCGTCGGCCAGCACCTGCTGCTGGGCATCGGCGTCGAGCCCGCGATCGCGGCTCTGTCCCGTCGCGGTCAAGTGCGCCTGGGCGAGTTCTCCGACCTCCTCGGCGAGCTTGAGCAGCGCCCACTCGGCCGACCGCTCGATGCCGTAGACCTCGGCGTACTGGGCGGAGAGCTTCTCGATCCGGGCGGAGATGTCGTGGAGGTCCATCCCGGCACCTTACGTGCGCTGTCGCATCCGCCGCGGCTGCTCCGGGGCCGGGTCGGCATCGGGCGACCCCACGTCAGCCGACGACGTCGTGCGCATGCAGCGCTTCGCGCACCTCGTGCACCGCTGCCGCTCCGGCGTGCAGCGGGAACGATGCGGCGACGAACCCGTCGGGCCGCACCAGGTACAGGCGGTCCCGGCGCAGTCGGCCCCACGGGTCGGGGGAGAAGGCGAACGGCCCCTCGACCCAGTCCGGCACGGCGACCGGCCTGTCGGCGTCCGTGCCGTAGGTGTGCAGCTGCCAGCTCATCGCGCGCAGACCTTCGGCGTTCTCCCTGGTCGGGGGCAGACGCAGGCCGACGGCCGGATCGGCCGCCCATCGTGGTGGCTGCTCGCCCTTGGGCACCGCGTGGTAGCGGATCCGGTACTGCCCGAGCAGTCCGCCGACATAGGGCCCCAGGCGTGTGGAGAGCAGGCGCGGTGCGAGGACGGCCATCACGTCCCGGGCCCGTCGGCGCAGGAACGCCGTCCCGCGACCGGGACGGGCGATCATGCCGAAGGCCTGGTCGGTCCACTCGATCAAGGTGAGCGCCACCGGCCGGCGCTCGAGCTCGTACCGGGCCAGCGCTGACTCGGAGCGATGCCCGGAGAGGACGTCGGCCAGCAGATGCGCCAGGTGGTGGGCGTCCTGCAGGCCCGTGTTCATGCCCTGCCCGCCGAGCGGGGAGTGCACGTGCGCGGCGTCGCCGGCGAGGAACACGGCCCCCTGGTGGAACGTGGAGGCGATGCGATGGTGCACGCGGTAGGCGGAGAACCAGTCGACCGAGTCGTAGTCGATGCCGAGGTCCGTGCGCGCCTCGGTGAGGGCCGTCTCCTGGTCGGGATGCTCCTCGCCGTGCAGCCAGATCAGGCGCTTGTGGCCGCCGGGGCCCAGCGGGAACAGGATCGCGAACTTCTCGTTCCCGAACTGGGCGACGAGCAGGTTCTCCGGCAGGCCGGTCACGCCATGGACGTCGGCCACGCAGAATGTCGCATCGTCGGTGACTCCCTCGAACGGCAGGGACAGCTGATGGCGCACGGCGGAGCCGGCTCCGTCGGCGCCGATGCACCAGCGGGCGCGGATCCGCAGCGGACCGTCCGGCCCGGTGACCACGGCTTCCACTCCGGCGTCCGGAGAGTCGGCGTCTGAGACCAGCGACTCCAGGCCGTGCTGCCACAGCACCGGATGCCCCTCGGTCGCGAGCGTGCGCGCCAGCAGCTCCTCGTTGCGGGACTGCTCGAAGATCTGCACCCCGGGGAACGGCGTCCAGCCCTCCTGCGCCTGGTCGATATTGATCCGGCTCGCCCGCCTCGTCGAACCGGGCTCTGCCTCGGTCGCCCCGGACTTTTCGTGAATCGCCCCGAACTCCCTCCGATCTCCGCGGATCTGGATCCCTGTCCCGGGCACGGCGCCGTCGAGGACCTGCTGCGTGAGGCCCAGCTGGTCGTAGATCTCCATGCTGCGCGCGTGGACCACGAGGGCACGCGACTCACGGGTCGGGCCCTCCTTCGAGTCGATCACGAGCGCCCGGACACCTCGTCGGGCGAGCACGAGGGCGGCCATCAGCCCGGTGGGACCGGCGCCGACGACCAGCACCTCGGTCTCGAGCGGAGCGGCGTCCTCGGTGCGTGTCATGGCGGCAACTCTCTGCGCGGCGATTCCGGATCAGGGCCTGGTGCCACCGTAGTCCCGTGTCCGAGGGTCCGCTGCTCCTGCGGGCACCGGTTCCGGAGCGCACCTCCGAGCCGTGCGATTCCTGCCCGGGAGGGCAGACTTCGCACGGCTCGGAGGTGATGACGGGATGGGGCGGCCGGGCCGCCGCGGGCGTCAGCCCTTCTGTCGGCCGGTGAAGCGCGGATTCTTCTTGTTGATCACGTAGATCCGTCCGCGCCGCCGCACCACCTGGGCGCCCGGCATGCGGGCCAGCGATCGCAGCGAGGAGCGGACCTTCATCGCGTCCCCGCCTCGTCGGGACCGGCGGCGCTCTCGGAGGCAGCGTCGGCGGTCGCATCGGGCTGCGACGCGGGGGCGGTCGTGGCTCCGGCTCGTGCACTCTGCCCGTACCGGCGACGGAACCTCTCCACGCGGCCGGCGGTGTCCAGCACCGTCGCCTTCCCCGTGTAGAACGGATGCGAGGCCGAGGAGACCTCGACGTCGATCACCGGATAGTCGTGGCCGTCCTCCCAGGTCACCGTCTTGTCGGAGGTGCGGGTGGAGCGGGTGAGGAAGGAGAAGTCCGCGCTCGCGTCGCGGAAGACGACGCTCTGGTAGTCGGGGTGGATGGTCGGCTTCATGGGATGTCCTCTCCAGGTGATCTCTCACCGGATCGAGGGTGGTGCTGGGTGCGGCGCCGAAGCGCCGGGGTCACCAGCTGGATTTCGTGATGCCGGGCAGTTCGCCGCGGTGGGCGGCGGCCCGGAAGCGGACCCGCGACAGGCCGAAGGTGCGCAGGTGGCCGCGGGGCCTGCCGTCGATCGCGTCGCGGTTGCGCAGCCGGGTGGGGCTCGCGTCCCGCGGCAGGCGCTGCAGCGAACGCTGCGCCTGGACCTTCTCGGCGAGCGTCGAGGCGGGGTCCTTGAGAGTGCGCTTGAGGATCGCGCGCTGCTCGGCATACCGGGCGACGGTCTCGCGTCGGCGGCGATCGGCCGCGATCTTCGAGGTCTTCGCCATCAGCGCTCCTCGCGGAACTCGACGACGGCCCGTGCTCGCGGGTCGAACTTGCGGGCGGTCAGACGGTCCGGGGTGTTCCGTCGGTTCTTGCTGGTCATGTACGTGTAGCCGGTTCCGGCGGTGGAGCGCAGCTTGATCGTGCCGCGCACGTCGTTCTTGGAGGCCATGGTGGGGATTCCTTTCAGATCTTCTCGCCGCGAGCGCGGATCTCGGCCACGACGGCCTCGATCCCACGACGGTCGATGGTGCGCAGGCCGCGGGCGGAGACCCGGAGCCGGACGGTGCGCCCCAGCGAGGGGACGTAGAACCGCTTGCGCTGGATGTTGGGGTCGAAGCGGCGCGAGGTGCGTCGATGCGAGTGGGAGATGGACTTCCCGAAGCTCGGTGCGGCTCCGGTGACTTGACAGCGTGACGACATGGTCGATGATACTACTTACTGAGAATCATTATCGTCAAGCAGGAGAGGTGGTGTCGGCGTGCCCGATGTCCACGCGTTCGATCACTTTCAACGATCCCGGAACGGCGGGAATTCCCTGCCTGTCTCCGTGGTCACGGCCATCGATCCGGTGCTCAGGGACTCCCTGGTGGCGAGCCTGCTGCTCGATGTCGAGGGGGCTGTCGAGCTCCGCTACGAGGTGACCGCTGACTCCTCCGCTCTGCGCCGCCTGCTCCTCTCGGTCGACGGCGTGCTCGAGGACGACGCCGTCACTCTCGACCACCCGTGCGTCTCCTGCGCCATGCGGGAGGACGCCGTGCCGACCCTCGACCGGCTCGCCCACGACCCGCGCACCGCGGCCGTCCTGCTCGCCCCGCCGATCAGCGCCGACCCCTCGGTCGTCGCCGGGACCCTCCGGCCCCATCAGGAGACATGGCATCTCGCGAGCGCCGTGGCGGTGCTCGCGACCGGGACCGCCGTCCATGACCTGCTCGGAGCCGACACGCTCGCCGAGCGGGACCTGCAGTGGGCCGATGGAGATGCGCGGAGCGTGGGGGAGGCGCTCGCCGCCCAGCTCGAGTACTCCGACCTGGTCGTCGCCGAGGGCGGGATCGACTCGGCCGGCGGAGAGCTGCTGGAGCATCTGCGCGCCCCGGAGCAGCGGCTGAGCGAGGGGCCTCACGACGTCGAGATCGGCCACGTGCTGGGCGGGCAGCTCGACCATCTGCACGCGCTGCGCCGACGCGACATGCGGTACGTCGAGCCCTACGGCGGGCCGACGGCGCACGGCACCTGGACCCTCGACCTGACCTCGGCCCGGCCGTTCCATCCCGAGCGTCTGCTCGAGAACATCGAGGCGCTGGGTGGCGGTCGGCTGCGGGCGCGCGGCCGGTTCTGGGTCCCGGACCGCCCCGACAGCATCTGCCAGTGGGACGGCGCCGGCGGCCAGGTCTCGATCGGAGCCGTCTGGAAGGCGGGCCTGGACCTGCCCACCACTCGGCTCGTGGTCACCGGGGTCGAGCCGGCCGACGGGCCGCGCGTGCGCGACGCCTTCGGGCGCAGCCTGCTCACCTCGCGGGAATGGGCTGCCGGGCTCTCACCCTGGCTCGGGGCCGAGGATCACCTCGCCCCGTGGCTCGGTGCCCGCGACGCGAACGTCTGACGGACGCGGCGCAGCGGTCGCCGAGAACGAGCACGGCAGACGAACGGTGCAGCTCAGGCGGTCAGAACTCCGGCGCGGACGTAACGCTGACGGAACCTCGCGACCCGACCGGCAGCGTCGCGCACAGCGGCGCGTCCCGTGTGGAAGGGATGGGAGGCGGAGGAGACGTCGACATCGATCACCGGGTACTCCTTGCCGTCCTCCCAGTTCATCGTGGTGGACGAGGTGCAGGTGGAGTTGGTCAGGAACGACTGGCCGGCGCTCGCGTCGCGGAATACGACGGGGCGGTACTCGGGATGGATGTTCTTCTTCATGGTGCACTCCTCGCCTGCTGGCCGCCGTGCCCGAGGTGGGGCGCGGTGCCTGTCGACCCGGCCGCGTGCCGGGATGCGGTGACGAGAGAGGTCAACGACCTCCGGGGTCGATGTATTCCGCCCTGGTCAGAGTTCCGCGCCGGTCAGAGACGAGCCTTCCGGCCTGACAGGTCGACTGCTCGGCCGCCGACTGTTCACTGCCTCACCGGCTCACCGGCTCACCGGCTCACCGGCTCACCGGCTCACCGGCTCACGGGCTGACTGGCTGACCAGCTCCCTCGCGTGCAGCTCCGCGAGCAGGGGAGGCTCTGCGCCGTCCCGCCCCAGCGTGAGCGCGGCGCTGCGCTGCGCGGTGTGCGCCCAGTTCTCCACCTGCTCCCGCTGCAGTACGCCGGTGCGAACGGTCTGGTCGCCGTCGTCCGCGATCACCGCGTACAGCAAGCCCGACATGAAGGCGTCCCCGGCACCGATGGTGTCCACCAGCGTCGCCGCCTCGGCGGGTATCCGGCAGGACCACTCCGACGTGCTGAGGAAACAGCCCTGAGCCCCGAGCGTGACCACGAACAGTCGCACTCCCAGCTCGTGCATCCTCGCCGCGACCTCCTCCGGCGCCGCTCCCGGATACAGCCAGTCGAGGTCCTCGTCGCTCATCTTGAGCAGATGAGCGCGGCCGGCCAAACGCTCCGTGCGCGAGCGGACCTCCACCTGGGGGACGCCGACCGTTGGGCGGACGTTCGGGTCGACCGACACGAGGGTCGCGGGATCGGCGGCCGACAGGGCGTTCGCGACGGCGGTCGCGCCGGGCTCCAGGACCGTCGCGAGGGACCCGGTGTGGAGAATCCGCGCAGTGGGCACCGCGATCGTCCCAGGGTCCCAGTCGATGTCGAAGCGGTAGCTCGCCGAGCCGTCGGCCCCGAGGGTCGCGACGGCCGTCGACGTGTGGGCCGGCGCCGGTGAGCCGCCGTCGGGCAGCCCGACGCCCGCCTGCTCGAGATGGGCGCGCAGGAGGTCGCCGTAGGCATCCGCACCGATGCGGCAGAGCAGGTCGGCGGGCACTCCGAGTCGCGCCAGACCGACCGCGACATTGGCGGGGCTGCCGCCGGGACGGACCCGCTCGACGCCATCGGCCCTGACCACGACGTCGATCAGCGCCTCGCCGATGACGTGGACGGCGGGCCTGCTCACGAGGCGGGCTCGGACAGCACGGTGACGGGCCCGGGCTCCGGGAAGATCTGCATGGACATCACGGCACGGCCCTCGTCGAGAAGGAGCTCCGCGGTCGATCGGTCGACGAGGAGGTCGACGTCGATCCGCTCGGACCCGGCAGCGGTCTGGTAGGGCGCGGTCCGTGAGTACCGGGGAGCGAACTCGCGCTCATGAGCGGCCGAGCGGTCCATGGTCACGCGCCCGCGGTCGTCGACCTCGATGACGAGCTCGCCGGCGTCGGAGCCCTCGCCGAAGCGGAGGCGCAGCGTCAGCGGAGAGTCCACGGCCAGCGTCCCGTGCAGTCGGAACGGCTCATCGGCAGGCAGCGTGGCGAGCTGCGCGCGCTGCGCCGTCACGTCGATGCGCCGGGTCGCGGGGACCGGGGGCATCACGCACTGCTGCCGGAGGCGCGGAACGTCGCCTGCCTCGGCAGCAAGTCGGATCCGACGCGGCAGCGTCATCGAGGAGCGCCACGGGGCCGTGGGCGTCTCCATCACGTAGTCCCAGTTGTTCATCCAACCGATCATGAGCGGTTCGCCGGTGACGCCCGAGAACGAGACGGCGGCGTAGCAATCCGGCCCGAGATCGAGGGGTTCCGGGGCGCCCAGCGCCGTGAAGCTCCGGCCGTCGAAGTCGCCGACCAGCGCATAGGTGCCCGAGCCGCCGGCCGGACCGCCGGGGTTCGTGCTGAGGATGAGCACCCAGGCCTCCCCGGCGTGGACGCCGGAAGCGTCCTGGACCGGGACGCGCAGGAGGTCCGGGCACTCCCAGATCCCGCCGTCGATCGCGGGATCGACGAACGTCGAGGCGTGCTCCCAGGTCAGGAGGTCGGAAGAGGTGTGGACGAGCACGCTGTGATCGAGCGCCTCGACAGTGAGCATGATCCAGGTCCCGGTCTCGGGATGGAAGGAGACCTTGGGATCGCGGAAGTTCTGGGACCCTCTGTCGAGGACGGGATTGCCCGGATAGCGGGTCCACGTGAGGCCGTCGTCCGTGGAGTAGGCGATCGACTGGGCCTGGATACCTGGGTGCGTGGGGTGCTGCGGGCCGTAGGCGCTCGTGTAGAAGGCCACGAGCGGCCCGGCCCCACCCTCCGGCGCGAGGCCGGAGACGTTCTGCGCGTCATGGACGATGCTCCCGGAGAACACCATCTCGTCCTCGGCGAACTCCAGGGCGACGGGCAGCTCCTCCCACGTCGCGAGGTCGTCGGAGACGGCGTGGCCCCAGGACAGGTTGTCGTGCGTGCTGCCCAGGGGGTTGTTCTGGAAGAAGAGATGCCACCGGCCGTTGTGCCGGATGAGCCCATTGGGGTCGTTCATCCAGGTCGACGACGGCGTGAAGTGGAATCGGGGACGGTATCGATCCGCCGAGGGCAGGATCTGTGCAGTGGTGCTCATGGTCTCTCTGTCGATGGTGTCGATGGTGGGGCATCGGCGATGAAGGCCGTGCAGGTCGGGCTTGGTCAGGCGTGGTGGGCGGGCCCGGTCAGGTGTGCTCGGCGAACCGGTCGTAGGCGGCCTGGTAGGCCGCGAGGACTTCGCTCAGCCCGATGGACTCCAGCTGCGAGACGTATCCGTCCCATTCCTGCTCGATGCCGCCCTTGACGATCCAGGTCGCGATCTTCTCGGTGACCAGGGTCGTGATGTCCGCTTCGATGGTGCTGACGGTGTTCAGCTCGTCCACCGAGAGCATGACCGGAGGGTACTTCTCGTTGGCACGATGGGGCTCGTAGAACTCTGCGATCTGGGCCTGGCGCTCCGCGGCACGTGGCTCGGGCAGCACGACCGTCTCGAAGTCGTCAGCGGTGACGATCTTCGGGCCGCCGGGGGAGACCTTGACGCGTCGCTCCTGCTCGGTCTCGCCCTCGCCGACCGGGATCTGCTCGAGCAGGCCGTCGGCGTTCAGCTCCTGCGAGACGCCGATCGGGCCCCAGTTCGCCTGCGCGCTCATGGCCGGTTCGAAGAGCATGTCGGCCCATCGCATGGTCGCGGCGGCGTACTCGTTGGTGTGGGTGATCGCGAAGGCGCCGCGGTTGATCTCCTGGTTGTTGGCGACGCAGGCGCGCTGGACGCCGTCAGGGCCCGGGAAGATCGGCACGACCGCGTAGTGGTCCGCACGCTCGGGGCCGACGACCTCCGGGATCTCCCAGAAGAAGAAGGATCCGAGGGTCTCCGGGTCCGACTTCCCCTTGGAGACGAACTTGACGTAGTCCTGCGAGAAGGACTCCTGGTCGATGAGCCCCTCCGTGTACCAGCTGTGCAGCTCGGCGATCGCGTCGCGGAAGCCCTCGGTGTTCGCCGTGAAGACGACCTCACCGTCCTCCACGATGCGGTGATCGTGGTTGTCGGGCTGCCCGCCGATCGCGGCGATCAGGTCGGAGATGTCGCCGGCATCCATGAACGAGAGCGGGAGGACCCCGCCGGGGATGTCCTCCTTGAAGGCGAGCAGCACGTCGTGGTACTCCTCGACCGTCGTGGGCATCTCCAACCCGAGCTCCTCCAGCCAGTCGGTGTTGAGGAAGAGCATGCGGGGGAACTCGACGAGTCCCATCTCCTCCACGGAGGGGAGCGTGTAGATGTGCCCGTCGGATGCGGTGATCGCGGCCTTGATGTCCGGGCGCTCGTCCAGGATCGCGGTGAGGGTGGGGGCGTTCTCCTCGATCAGGTCCTCCAGGGCGATCAGGGTCCCGTTGGCGCCGTACTTGGCGACCTCGGCATCGGAGAGCCCGGAGGTGAACAGGGCGTCGGGCAGATCGCCGCCGGCCAGCAGGAGGTTCTTCTTCTCGCCCCAGACCTCGTCGGGCTCGTTGTTCCAGACGATCTCGATCCCGGAGTCCTCCTGCCAGGTCTTGACCAGCTCCATGGTCTCGAACTCCGGCGCGAGGGCTGACTTCGCGCCGCCGAAGGTGAGCGTCAGCTCCTCGGTCACGATCGGTTGGCCCGAGTCGGTCAGGCCGACGTCGGCGGAGAGGTCCTCGGTGGTGCGCTCCGAGGGGCGGGAACAGCCCGTGATGCCCAGCATGGTGACGCCGAGGGCGGTGGCGGACAGGGTGAAACGACGGCGGGAGAGCATGGCGGTACTCCTTCGTATCGGTGATGCAGGGAGGGGGGATCCGAGGATCCGGACGGTGGGCGGACCTGCGGGTCAGCTCTTGAGCGCGCCGAGGGTGGCGCCCTTGATGAAGTGGCGCTGGAGGAACGGGAAGGCGATCAGCAGCGGGATCGTGGAGACGACGATCATCGAGTACTTGAGCAGCTCGCCCATCTTCTGCGCCGCCGCCGTGCTGTCCATCGACGCCATGTCCATCCCGGAGGCGGAGGCCTGGGATTGGATGAGGACGTTCCGCAGGATGAGCTGGAGCGGATACTTCGATTCATCGTTCAGATAGATCATCGCGTCGAAGAATGCGTTCCAGTTCGCCACGAGATGGATCATCACCATCAGCACGATGAGCGGTTTCGACAGCGGGATGGCGATTCCGAAGAAGAAGCGGAAATCGGAGGCCCCGTCGAGCTGTGCGGCTTCTCGCAGCTCGGAGGAGAGGTTCTGTTCGAGGAACGTGCGGGCGATGATCAGGTTCCAGACTCCGACGGCGCCGGGCAGCACCACGGCCCACATGGAGTTGAGCATGCCGAGCTCCTTCACCACGAGGTAGCGGGCGATCATGCCTCCGTCGAAGAACATCGTGATGACGAACAGGATCATGAACAGGTTGCGCCCGGGCATGTCCTTCCTGCTCAGGGCATAGGCGCCGGTCATGATCATCGTGACGCTGAGCGTGGTGCCCACCACGGTGTACAGCACGGAGTTCGCGAAGCCGCGCACGATCGTCGAGGTGCCGAAGATCGTCGCGTATCCGTCGAACGTGACCCCTCGAGGGAAGAGGACGACCTTTCCCTGCTGCACGAGGTTCGGGTCGGAGATCGAGGCGATCACGATGAAGTAGAGCGGATAGACGATCACGATGATCGCGACGGCGATCAGGCCATAGGTGACGATCCCGAACAGCGGGTCGGCCATGCGGCGATGGAAGGGTTCCTGACGCAGGGAGTTCTTCGCAGGGGACAGTGCGCTCGACATGCTCATCACCACAGACTCGATTGGTTGGCCTTCTTCGCGACCCAGTTGAAGGTCAGGAGAAGCAGGAGGTTGAGGACCGAGTTGAAGAGCCCGATGGCCGCTGAGTAGCTGAACTGGGCGTTCTGCAGACCGGTCTTGTATACGTAGGTGTTGATGACCTCGGAGGTGGGGAGGTTGAGGTCCGTCTGCATCAGATAGACCTTTTCGAACCCGAGGTTGAAGATGTTCCCGACGGCGAGGATGAACAGGATCGTGATCACCGGCAGGATGCCGGGGATGTCGATGTGTCGGATCCGCTGGAAGCGATTCGCGCCGTCCATCCGTGCGGCCTCGTGCAGCGACGGGTCGATGGCCGTCAGTGCCGCGAGGTAGATGATCATCGAGAAGCCGGCGTTCTGCCAGATGTCCGACCCGATGTAGAGGGGGCGGAACCATTCGGGGGTGCCCATGAAGAAGATCGGCTCGCCGCCCAGCAGCGAGATCGCGTGGTTCACCATGCCGGAGCTGGGGGAGAACAGCAGGTGGATCATGCCTACGATGACCACGACGGAGATGAACGACGGCGCGTAGAGGACGGTCTGCGTCATCCGCTTGAACCGCTCACTGGGCAGCTGGTTCACGATCAGCGCGAGGATGATGGGGACAGGGAACGCCACCAGCAGGCCGACGGTGTTGATCGTCAGTGTGTTCGCGACGAGGCGCTCGAACTGGAACGAGGTCACGAAGGCGACGAAGTGGTCCAGTCCCACCCAGCGGCTCCAGAAGAAGCCGTCGACCGGGTTGTAATCGCGGAACGCGATCTGGGCCCCGTACATCGGCCAGTACTTGAAGACGATGAGGTAGACGAGCGCCGGAGCGAGTAATACGTATAACTGCCAGGCGTGAAGCATGCGGAGGGGCAGGCGTCTTCTCGCGCGCCGAGGGGGAGATTCAGGCGGCGAGGCCGGAGTCTCCTCGGGTTCGGCATCGGTCGTCGAGGCAGTTCCGACGTCGGTGGCGGTGAGCGAATGCGACATCATCGTCCTTTCGGGGGGCCAACGGATTCTCGGTGGATGACCGGGCAGTGGATCAGGTGGACCTCGGCGGGCGCGGAGGCATCGAGCACGAGGGCGGCTGCTCGATCGCCCATCTCCGCGAAGGGCAGCTGCACCGTGGTCAGCGGCGGCTGGAAGAAGTCGCGCAGCACGTCCTGGTCGTCGAAGCCGACGATGGAGATGTCACCCGGGATCTCCAGGCCTTTCGCGGAGAGGGCCTGATAGGCGCCGAGGGCGGTGCGGTCGGTCCCGCAGAAGATCGCCGTCGGGGGAGAGGGGAGGGCCAGGAGATCCTCGACAGCGTCGACCCCTGAGCGATGGGTCCCGTCCCCGGGGCGCACGAGAGCGGGGTCGCGTGGGAGGCCGGCTTCGGACAGGGCGCGGCGATACCCCTCGAGGCGGCCGACGGCGGCGGGGATCGTGGAGTGGATGTTGATCATCGCGATGCGGGTGTGGCCGGCATCGAGGAGGGCGCGGGTAGCCTCGTACCCGCCGGTGACCTCGTCCGGGACGACGCTGGGGGCGCGACCTTCGACGTCCCGGGCGTTCAGGCAGACGACACGGGTGTCGAGGGCAGCTCGCGGGATCTTCACCTCTCGATGGAACATCGCGGTGTAGAGGATGCCGTGCACCTGGTGGGAGAGCATCGTCTCGACGGCGGCGCGCTCGAGGGCGTCATCGCCGCCGGTGTCCACCGTCATCAGGGTGTGGTGCTCCTGCCAGGCGCGGTCCTGGGCTCCCTTGATCATCATGCCCGAGAACGGGGAGGTCGCGACCTCGTCGCCGACCAGCCCGATGATCTCCGTGCGGCCGGTCTTCAGGCTCTTGGCCTGGAGGTTGGGTCGATAGCCGAGCTCCGAGGCGGCATCCCGCACCCGCTGGGCGGTGGTCTCCGAGGCGCGGCCCGCATAGGACCCGCTGAGCACGATCGACACGACGGCCTGGGAGACGTCAGCGCTCGCCGCGACGTCGTGCATCGTGGGGCGGTGCGCCATGCGTCCTCCTCGGGTCAGTCAGGCGAGTGGGCTGGGGTGGGGCCCTGTCGCGGTGGATCGCGCGATGCTGCGCGGGTTCGGCGGACAGGACGTTATTCGTATGACGGAGATAGTGCACCGCCGTGGATCCCTGTGTCAAGCAGGCGTCGGGCTCAGCCGTCCGCCGCCTCGTCGTCCCCACGATGGCTTCGCCGCGCCTCGCGGTCGACCATCATCAGTACGTCGACCGGGCCGCCCTCCGCGCCGAAGGCATGGGGGAGCATCGTGTCGAACTCGGCGCTCTGGTTCGTCTCGATCCGGTAGCGTCGATCGCCCAGCAGCAGTGTGAGCGTGCCCGAGAGCACCACGAGCCACTCCTGGCCGGGGTGGGCGCGGGTCCGATCCGGCGGAGGCGGCGGTCCGGTCACGCGGCGACGCAGGACTATGGTGCCGGGGGAGCGGCGCACCTGCCAGTGCAGGGAGTCGGCGCCGCGATCCACCATCGCATTGGAGACGACCTCGTCCTCCTGCACCTCGACCAGCTCGTCCAGGCTCGTGTCCAGGCCCCGGGCGAGGAGCACCAGCTGATCCAGCGCCAGGCGGCGCTGTCCGTTCTCGATCCGCGAGAGCGAGGAGGGGCTGAGATGGGTGCGCTCGGCGAGGTCGCCGAGGGACAGGCCCTGGGCGAGGCGCAGGGCACGGAGTCTTTGCCGAACGAGGCTGTCGACATCCCCAAGTTCTTGCGTCATGAGCAAGAGGCTATGCATTGCAGGCAACCGTGTCTAGCGTCGAGGACATGACATCACCGACTGCTTCCGTGTCCACCCCTGCTTCTGCGTCCATCTCCGCTTCCGCTTCCGGTACCGCTTCCGGTACCGCTCCCGCTTCCGTGCCGGCCGACGTCGCCGGGTCGCGTGCTGCCTCGGCGTTCGCCGCTGCGGCTGCCGCCGGCCCGGCGCACGAGTCGGATCCGTTGCCCGACGGTCTCATCGACGTCGTCGTGATCGGCGGCGGCGCCGCAGGCTTGAACGGCGCACTCATGCTCGCCCGCTCCCGCCGTTGGGTCGTCGTGATCGACAGCGGGGATCCCCGCAATGCTCCGGCCGACGGGATCCACGGCCTGCTCGGCAATGAGGGCACCCCGCCCGCCGAGTTCCTCGCGCGCGGTCGCGAGGAGGTGCGCCACTACGGGGGCGTGATCATCTCCGGCGCAGTCGCCGAGGCTCGCCCTGCGGGCCGGTCCGCCGACGGGGACCTGCGCTTCACCGTGGATCTCGTGGACGGTCGCCGACTCGCGGCCCGCCGCGTGTTGGTCGCCACCGGTCTGCGCGACGAGCTGCCCGCCGTGCCGGGCCTCGCCGAGCACTGGGGTCACGGCGTCGTCCACTGCCCGTACTGCCACGGCTGGGAGGTGCGCGATCAGGCGATCGGCGTGATCGCCACGCGCCCGGCCTCGTTCCACCAGGTGCTCATGTTCCGTCAGCTCAGCGACGACATCATCGTGTTCGTCGCCGACGGGGTCGAGGTCGACCAGGCCTCCCGGGAGCGATGCGCCGCGCTCGGCGTCCGGATCGTCGAGACCGGCCTCGAGGAGGTCGTCGGCGATGGAGCCGGCGGAATCTCCGGCGTGCGTCTGGTCGGGGGAGAGGTCGTGCCGCGCAGCGTGCTCGTGGTCGCGACCGTGATGGGGCCTCGCCTGGACGGGGTCGATGGTCTCGGTCTCGCGACCGAGGAGGTCCCCGGAGGAATGGGGGAGAAGATCTCCAGCGGCATGGCCGGGGCGACCGAAGTGCCCGGAGTGTGGGTCGCGGGCAATGCCACCGACCCCGGTGCTCAGGTGGGAGCCGCCGCGGCGGGAGGAGCGCTCGCCGGCGCGCATATCAACGGCATGCTCGTCGTGGCCGATGCGGACAGGGCCGTGGCCGCTGCCCGCGAGCACGCGGCAGCCTGACCCGCGTCGTCGGAACGGCACTGCCCCGACCTTCGGTCGCGGTCGGGCAGCTGGGGCACGCAACGATCGAGCCGTGCAGCACACGCTCTTCGACGCGCGAAGAGGCGTGTGCTGCACGGCTCGAGGTGGTCACGTGCTGATGCACTGAGGCACTGAGGCACTGAGGCACTGAGGCACTGAGGCACTGAGGCACTGAGGCACTGGTGTGCGCGCCGTCGCGCTGAGGGCTGTCCGGCGATGTCGCCGTGAGGCGAGCTCTCCAGACGGGCCTGCCGTCAGCTGCGTGCCGAGGCCGCCTTCTCACGGCGGCGACGGGCACGGCCGGAACGGCCGACGGGACCGGTCGTGCGGGCGTGGCGATGGCTCGCCAAATGCGCCGCCGAGGACAGGTCCACCTCGATGACGGGGTAGACGTTGCCGTCCTCCCAGGTCGTCGAGAGGTCCGTCGGACGATCCGAACGGGTCAGGTAGCGCACGCCGGCGCTCTGGTCGCGGAAGACGACCGTGCGGGTCCCGGACTGCTGTGCAGCGGTCGGGGCGGCAGGGGTGGTCGGACTGTACGTGGTGTCGATGGTGGTCATGCTGTTCTCCTTCGGCGCCGACGAGAGGTCGACGCATGCGACGTCGGCCGGGGCCGACGCAATGATCGTGGGTGCTGGACTCTCACCAGCGGGGGTCATGTCACGGGAGTGCTCGCCCGGGAGGGCGGCGACCCGGAAGCGCACGTGCTGCGGACCCGGTCTCAGCGGTTCGCCGCGAAGTCGGGCCGAAGCTGCACGGTCGCGCGGTGTGGAAAGGTCGCGCGCATCGCTTCGGTGGCAGCAGCTGTCGAGCCGGGAGTTACTCGTCCATGAGGCGCTCAGAGCGGTGTTCGGTCACCGTTCTTCGCCGCGGACTCCAGCTGCGGACCTCTGACTACAGTCCCCTACAACGACGAAGTGCGCAAGTCTATTCCCGTTCTCGTCACGTCTGGTACTGCCGGATGCGAGCCAGCAGTTCCCCTCCGTCGGCTGATCCCGCCGACATCTCCGGACCCGACCGTCCGGCCCCGATCATCTGTGGCTGTGGCTGTGGCTGTGGCTGTCGACTCGACGTCACCATCCGGTGCCCGGTGCCCGGTGCCCGGTGCCTGGTGCCTGGTGCCTGGTGCCTGGTGCCTGGTGCCTGGTGCCTGGTGCCTGGTGCCCGGCGCCCGGCGCGGGCTGGGAGCAGCCCGCGCCGGGCACCAGGTCTCAGGGTCGGGAATCCCGTCGGTTCTTCAGCCAGCCGTCGACGATGTCCCACGCCGAGATCCCGACGAGCCCGAACACCAGGAGAATGCCGAGAACCCGCATGGTGTCGGGCTGGACGCCGTTGTCGACGAACGCGAGATCCAGGAACTCCGGGTTCAGCAGGAGGTCATGACCCAGGAGGGTCAGCGCCCAGCTCAGGAACACCACGGCGAGAGCGGTGTTGAGCACCGCGGAGGCCGTCGTCCAGCGGCGCCGAGCGTAGATCATCGCCGTCAGACCCACCTCGAGGGCGATGATTGCGAGCAGCGCGAGGATCCCCCAGGGCCACAGGTCGGGATGCAGGATCGGGACCCCGTGTCCGTCGATGCGCGCGAAGCCGCGGGCCTGATCCCACAGGATCACCCCGACGCCGATCACGCCGAACACGATCGAGGCGATGAGGTCCGCGCGGCCGGCGCCCGTTGGTCGCGGCTCGTGCAGCTGGTCCACATCCCACTCCGCGAGAGTCGTCTCGCTGCCCGTGCGCTCCAGGATCACGAACACCAGCGTGACCCAGAAGGCGACGTGCACGATCGCGCCCAGCCCCGCGGCGATCGAGGCGCCGATGACGTCACCGATCGGCACGTCCTCGATCAGCTTCCCGAGCGCGACGCCGCCGAACGCGCAGATCGGCACGATGATCAGCAGCAGCTTCAGCAGGCGCCACCAGGTGAGGTAGAAGCGCGGGCCGATCAGGTGCAGCGGACGGTCCGAGTAGCTCGCGGCGAGGATTCCCGGGTCGCCCAACTCGGTGAGCACGGCGCGCTCGGCCTCGCTCCTCTGCTCGCCCTGGTCCAGGCGGGCCTCGACGGCGTCGGCGATGGAGGCCTCGAGCTCCGCGCGCACATCGTCCTGCAGAGGCGCCGGGAGGGAGGTGATGGTGGTGCTGATGTAACGCTCGGTGAGAGTGGTGGACATGTCAGTGCTCCTCGTCCGTGCTCGGGCCGGTGCTGGTCTCGTGCAATGAAGCGATCGCGGAGGCGAGCGCCCGCCATTCCTGTCGGAGGACCTCGGCCAGGCCGAGGCCCTGCTCGGAGGTGACGTAGAACTTGCGCGGTCGAGAGTCCTCGGTGTTCCACTCGCTGGTCAGGAAGCCCTGCTTCTCCAGGCGCCGCAGCAGCGGATAGAGCGTGTTCGCGTCGGTCGCGAATCCTCGCCTCTCGAGCTGCTCGAGCAGGGCGTAGCCGTACCCGGGGGTGCGCAGCAGCTGCAGGCACGCGAGCACGACGGTGCCGCGCCTCAGCTCCTGCAGATGGGTGTCGAAGGGTTCGCTCATGCGACACACCATAGTGTGTGAGGCACAGTGTTGTCTATGGGATTGGTCTGTGGCGTGGGTCAGTGACTGCCGAGCGGTCGCGCAGTGCTGCGACCTGCCTGTTCGCGATGCCCAGCGGCGGAACGGCTGCGCACCGGACACTTACGGATCCGACGGATCCAAAGGGTCCGACGGGGTCAGCGCGGTCGGCGGGCGCTGAAGCGGTGCTGCAGCTGCGGGGAGTGGCCGGGGGCGACACCGTGAACGCGATCCAGTTCGAGCACCTCGGTCAGGGGATCAGCGCGCACGTCCTCGAAGCCCGCGGCCTCCCACTCGGCGACGATCTGCTCGGCCCGGGCGCGTCCGAAGGGCAGGCGTGCGAAGGCGTCCTGGTCATAGGCGGCGGCGAAATCGTCCTGACGAGCGGTCCCCCGGGGAAGGTCCGCATCGTCCCCGAACCAGGGGGCGTCCACGGCCACGAGCACGCCTCCGGGGCGCAGCAGCTCGTGCCAGCGGCGCAGCGCGGTAGGGGCGTCGCGCAGGGTCCACAGCAGATACCGCGAGACGATCGCGTCGAAGGAGCCCGGGGCGCAGGGCGGGTCTACCGCATCGCCCGTGACGAACGTCGGCGGATGCGGATGGCCCGCGCACTTGCCCCGGGCACGTTCGAGCATGCCCTCGGCGAGATCGATGCCCGTCACCTCGTGCCCGGCGCCCGCGAGCAGCAGGGCCACGTTGCCGCTGCCCGTGCCCACGTCGAGGATCGTGCTGGGCCCCGCGGGGAGCACGTCGGCCCACACGCGCGACCAGGTCTCGCGCTCCTCGGGATGGGCGAGCCGGGACATCTGGTGCTCGTCGTACTCTGCCGCGTAGCGCGTCCAGTAGTCGTTCCAGCGAGCCTGGTCGGGGTCAGCGGTGGGCGTCATCGGTCGTCTCCTGGGCAGTGTCCGCGGGCGGGGTCGCCCCGACGGTGGGTGTCTTGGTGAACGGGATCGCGGAGGTGGCGGGCGTGCTCGAGCCATGCTCCGGCTCCTGGCCGCGGAACAGGAACTGGGTGATGCCGTCGTCGGCCATGGCGCGTTCGGCGGCGACGCCGTAGGTGGCGCTCACCAGGTGCGCCGCCAGCGCGACCCGGGGCGGGCCCTTGGACTGCACATGGCCGTCGGCCAGCACGACCACGCGATCGCAGTAGCGCGCGGCGAGGTTGAGGTCGTGCAGCACCACGATGGTCGCGAGGTTCTTCGCGCGGACGATCCGCAGCACGTGGTGCTGCGAGCCGATGTCGAGATGGTTCGTGGGCTCGTCCATGAGCAGCAGGCGCGGCTGCTGGGCGAGCGCCCGCGCGATCAGCACCCGCTGCTTCTCGCCGCCGGAGAGCAGGCCGAACTCCCGACGGGCCAGATGCAGCGCGCCGCAGTCCTCGAGCGCCCGGGCCGCGATCTGCAGGTCGGCGTCGGACGTGGACCCGAAGGTGCCCGAGTGCGGGATCCGGCCCAGCAGCACCACGTCCGCCACGGTCAACGGCACCTCACCGGAGATCTCCTGGGCCATCACCGCGATGCGCTGTGCCCGCTCGCGACCGGCGTAGCCGCCCAGGTCACGGCCTTCGAGCAGCACCTGGCCGGCGTCGGGCACGAGCTCTCGATGCAGGATCCGCAGCGCAGTGGTCTTGCCGCTCCCGTTGGGCCCGACGAGGCCGACGATCTCGCCGTCGTCGACTCTCAGGTCCACCCCGCGCAGCACCGGTTTCGCGCCGAAGGCGTGCGTGAGACCGCGCGCCTCGAGCACGGGTGCGGGCGGCTCGGCGCCGGGACCCGACGGTGCTCCTCCGGCGCGCGGGGCCGTGCCCGGCACGTCGGGCCCGGGGCTCATCCCTCGATGTCGAGCAGCCACTCGTGGATCCTCTCCAGTCCGTCCACGACCAGCGGCGAGGCGGGCTCGGCGAAGTTGAACAGCAGCGGCAGCGCCGCGTCGCCCTGCACGGCCCGCAGCCCCGCGAGCTGGTCCTGGCCGACCATCTCGTCGGCGACGTCGCTGCCGTCGCCCTCGCCCTGATAGAGCACGATCAGCACGTCGGGATCGGCGGCCAGCAGCGGCTCGGAGCTGATCTCGAACACTCGCTCGGCGGTGTCGGCGAAGACGTTCTCGATGCCCAGGGCGTCCAGCTGCGCGGTGACCATGGAGCCGGCGCCGTAGGTGTACAGCGGGCCGCCGCCGAGCGAGGGATACAGCACCGCTGCAGTCGTGATGGTGAGGTCCTCCGCGGAGTCGGAGACGGTCGCCACCCGATCCTTCAGCGTGGTGATCAGGTCCTCCGCCTGCTGCGTGCGGTCGAAGATCCTGCCGTAGGTGCTGATCGTGGAGTACAGCGTCTCGAAGCTCGCACGGTCGTCCTCGGTGCTGCAGTAGATGTCCTGGACCATCACCTGGGCGCCGGCGTCCGCCAGGGCCTCCCGCGTGACGCCGTTGGGGAGCCCGAACACGATGTCCGGGGACTGGGCGATCACCACCTCCTGGGAGATCTGCAGATGACCGGAGGCGTCCAGATCGTCCGAGAGCGTCTCGATCATCTCCACCCGCGTGTCGAGATCCTCGCTGTAGTAGCCGGGCGGGAAGGCTCCCGCGCGGGCGACGACCTTGTCCAGCACGCCGATCCCGTCCAACGTGGTCACGGGGGCGGACTCCAGCAGCACGATCCGTTCGGGCGGTGCCTCGAAGGTCAGCGTGGCCTCGCAGTTGGAGAGCTCGAGCGGAAAGCCCTCGGCGGCGGCCGCGCCGCCTGCGCCCGACCCGTCGGCTGAGCCGTCGCCGCAGGCAGTGGCCGTGATCCCGAGGACCCCGGCCAGGCCTCCGGCGAGGGCGGAGCGTCGGCTCACAGGCCGGCTCACAGGCCGGCTCACAGGCCGGCTCACTGGAGGCGCGGACACCGGTGCGGCAACGTCGGACTCGGCGGCCGCGGCGGCCGCGGCTGCCGGTGCGGCGGAGCGGTGGACGGGCGGCAGATGCATGGACGGGACGACCTTCTCGGAAACGGGGGAGCAGAAGAGCGGGGGACAGGGGAGTGAGGGAAAAGGGGGCTGGCGAGATGCTGCGCGGAGAGCGCGGGACGTCGGGGCGGGGTGCTGGGTGTCGGGTGCTCGGTGGACGACGGATCAGGGGCGTCGGGCATGGAGGCGGCGCACCAGGATCAGCAGGAACGGGGCGCCGATCGCGGCGGTGATCACGCCGATGGGCAGTTCGCGCGGCTGCATGACCACGCGTGCGAAAGCGTCGGCCCACAGCAGGAACAGGCTCCCCAGCAGAGCGCTCGCCGGGATCAGCACGCGGTGCCGGGCGCCGACGAGGCGGCGCGCCAGGTGGGGGATCACCAGGCCCACGAAGCCGATCGCGCCCGCGCCGGCGACCGCGGCCGCGGTGCACAGCGAGACCGCGAGGAGGAACCCGATGCGGGCACGATCCGGGGAGATGCCCAGGCCATGGGCGATCTCGTCGCCCGCGCTGAGGGCGTCCAGCACGCGTGCGCCGAGCGTCATCACCGCCACCCCGATCGCGGCGGCGCACACCGCGATCAGCAGGAATGCGTTCCAGCGGGCCAGCGACAGCGAGCCCAGCATCCAGAACATCACCGAGCGTGAGCCCTCCGCGGAGTCCGAGGAGAAGATCAGCAGGTTCGTCACGGCGGTCAGCGCATAGCCGACGGCCACTCCGGACAGCAGCAGTCGCAGCGAGGTCACGCGCCCGCCGGCGCGGGCGATCGCGAACACCAGCAGGGCCGCGCCGAGCGCCCCGACGAAGGCCAGCACCGACTGGGCGTATTCGCCCATCGCCGCGCCGACGCCGAAGAGGATCGCAGCGGCGGCGCCGGTGGAGGCTCCGCCGGAGACCCCGAGGATGTACGGGTCCGCGAGCATGTTGCGCACCATCGCCTGCAGGGCGGCGCCGGAGATCGCGAGGCAGGCGCCGACGGCCGCCCCCATCAGCACGCGCGGCAGGCGCACGGTCCAGATGATCGCGTCGGTCGAGGCATCCACCGGGGCCGACGACGCGAAGGGCAGTCCGAGATGCTGGGAGATCACCTGGATCGTCGTGCCGGCCGGGATCGACACCGGGCCGAGACCCATGCAGAGCATCAGGCTGACCACGGCGGTGACGGTGAGCAGAGCCACGATCGCGGCGGAACGACGAGAGCGGGAGCGCACGCCGAGCGCATCGGGACCGCGAGAGCCGTCGGGCCCGCGCGCCCCACGAGGTGACGGCCCGCCGACGTCGCCCAGTGGACGAGATCCGGCGGCGTCGGCGCTGGTGGACGTCGTCCCGTCGGCGCTGGAGGGCGCATGTCCTGCGGCGCCGGTGGTGATCGCCATGCCCGTCCTTCCGCACGTCGGGTGAAGTACTTGAAAGACTCTACAAGTATTCGACGGTGCGGCGATAGCCGGAGTGGGGGACGGGCACCTGGGGGCGATGACCCTCAGTGATCGGGACTCAGTGATCCGGAGGGTGCTCGTGCCCGTGCTCGTGCTCGTGCTCGTGGGCGTGCTCGTGCTCGTGCTGGTGCTGGCGCCGGCGCTGGCGCTCGTGCTCGTGCCCGTGGTGGTGGATGCCGGGCAGGTGGCCGGATCCCAGATCGTGCAGGAGGGTGTGGGCGAATCCGTCGGCGAGCTCATAGCGCACTTCGCGTCCCGAACGTCGCGCCCGCACCAGTCCGGAGTCACGTAGCAGGGCCAGCGCATGCGAGGTGGTCGAATCGCTCGCATCGATCGCGCGCGCGATGTCCGAGCTGCGCACGCCCGGGTGGGCATGGAGGCAGAACAGGATCCGCAGGCGTCGCTGATCGGCGAGCAGGGCCATGTGCTCGGCCATCTCCTCGAACCCGGTCACGGAGTCCAGCAGCTCGGTGAGCTCGGCGACGAGATGGTCGTCCCGCGGGGTGGAGTCGTCGGCCCGCACGTGCAGGGGGTGGTCGGCGTCCATGAGACCAACCTACCGGGGTCGGAGACGGGGATCGGGGGCGGCTCTGGCCATCAGGGCGGCGGTCGCCTACGCTGTAGTGACCAAAAGGCTGAAGCTGGTCAGTACACACCTCTGATCCGTATTCCGCACCCTCCGCACCCGAGGAGATCTGATGCCCCGCCCGCGCATCCCGGAGCGCCGCCGTCGGATCCTCGACGCCGCGCGGGACCTCGCTCTCGACCTCGGCTGGCGATCCACCACCGTGGCGCGCATCGCCGAATCGGCGGGTGTGGGCAAGGGCGCCGTCTACCTCGAGTTCGAGGACAAGCAGGCCATCCTCGACGCGGCGCTGCGGCGCAGCATGCAGGCCGCGACCGCCGAGGTGCACCGTCGCGTCAACGCCGCCGACGACCTGGTCGACCTGCCCGCCGTGTATCGCTTCGGGGTCGAGGCGCTGCTGGCCGATCCGCTCCTGCGCTCCCTCCATCTCGGGGACACCGAGGTGCTCGGCGATCATGTGCGCGCCGTCGACGATGCCCGATATCGCGAGCGCTTCGACTGGTTGGGTCGGTACGTGCGGCGCCTGCAGAGTGCTGGGGTGATCGATCAGGGCGTCGACGGCGACGTGCTCTCACAGGTGCTGAGCACCTTCACCATCGGTCTGCTCAACGCCCCGGCGAGCATCGGCCCGATCACCGACGACGCTCTGCGTGAGAGCGTCGCCCTGTTCGCCGACCTCATGGGGCGAGGCCTCGCCCCCGCTGCCGTGGAGCGATCTGGCACGGAGACTGATCCCGCCGCGGCCCGCTCCGCTCAGCTCGAACTGCTCGACGCCCTCACCGCTCAGCTCGACGATCTGGAGCAGACATGACCACCACTGCATTCGACACCGAGGAAGACCTCACGGTGCTCGGAGGGCCCGTGCGGCTGTACCGGGCCGGGAGCACCGGGCCGCCCGTGCTCCTGCTGCACGGAGCCATGCTCGACACCGCGCACGGGATCTGGCACGACGTGGTCCCCGTTCTCGCGACGGATCATCAGGTGCTCGTGATCGACATGCCCCGGCACGGAGCGAGCCGGCCCTGGTCAGGCTGGCTCGGCGACGCCTTCTACCGGCGGTTCCTGCCCGCGCTGCTCGACGAGCTCGGCCTCGACGACGTCGCGATCATGGGGTTGTCGATGGGCGGCGGCGCCGGCATGAGGTTCGCGCTCGAGCATCCCGAACGTGTCCGTGCCCTGATCGCCGTCAACCCAGGCGGACTCGACCGGAAGCGCCCGTACCATCTGCTGACCTGGCTGATGCTCCGGGTCCCGGGCCTGCTGCGGGGCTCCACCTGGGTCATGGCCCGCTTCCCCGGCTATGTGCGCTCCAGCCTGATCCCCAGCCTGGCCGCGGGGGAGGACACTGCTGGATTCGCCCGGATCATCGCCGGCGTGCAGGAAGAGGCGCGCGAGAAGGAGCGGTTCGGCGAGCGGGCGATGGACGACTGGCAGATCGACTGGTACGGACCGCTGCGCACCCGGTTCGGAGGCATCGAGGAGCTGCGGGGGCTGCGCGTCCCCACCCTCTGGGTGCATGGTGACGACGACCCGCTGATCAGTCATGACGAGATGGCCGCCGCGCACGCCGCCACCCCTGGGTCGCGATTCGAGACCGTGGCCCGCGCCGGCCACCTGCTGCCCTACGACCAGCCCGAGAAGCTCGGAGAGCTTGCCCGGGAGTTCCTCGCGGAGGCGTGACGATGTCGTCGTCGTGGCCGTCGCCCTCGTGTCAATCGGTGCCGGGCGCGAAGGCCATCTCCAGGACCTCCAGTCCAGAATCGGGGTGCGCGACGGTGCGCAGCTCGTAGGCCACCTCGCCCAGCTGTGCCCGTTGCCCTGCGACCGGCACCGCGCCGACCTTCTCGGTGCACTCGACCAGCATCCGGTTCAGGCGGTCGCGGAGCTCGGCCTGCGAGAGCCCCGGCGCGGAGAACTGCACCTCGAGCCCGCCGAGCGCCTCGAGCCCGTGCGTGCGCACGGCGGGACGACCATCGGCCAGAGCCTCGGGGTGCACCCGGCAGGTGGTGGGCAGCTCCGCCTCGATATCGGCGAGGAACTGCTCGGGCAGGGCCACATGTCGCTGATGGGGCAGCCAGATCGCGGCCGCCTTCCCCGCCTCGGCCAGCATCGCCGCCATGGCTGCGGCTCCCGAGACGGTCGCGCCGTCTCCCGGGCGCTCCGGGGAGATCGTGAGCACGGTGGCATGGTGCGCGACGGCCTCGCGCAGTGCTCCCTCCTCGCGCAGTGCTCCCTGCCCGCTCGAGGCGCCGTGCGCCTGCAGGGCGAGGTCCTCCTCCAGGGCCGAGGGTGCGAATCGGCCGCCCACTCGCCATCGCAGCGGCTCCGGCCCGATCGGCAGCACGAACTCATCGATGCCCTGGGCGCCGAGCTGCTCCGCCAGGTTCGGCAGCACCCCGTCGAGCACCTGGCCCAGATGCTCGGCCGGCTCCCGCAGCAGCACGTGCAGACGCCACGGCGCCGGCCCGTCGGCCGCTGCATCGCGCCCCGGATCGACGACGGCGGTGACCCCCGCCTGCTCCCACCGGCCCAGCAGCATGTCCCCGCCGGAGGGGACCGAGGCCTGCAGCGCGAGCTCCTCCGGGGTGGCCGGGAGCACCGCCAGCAGCTGCACCGGGCCCTGCGGGGTGGAGGCGTTCATGAGCTGGGGCGGATATCCGTAGGGCGGCCCGATCAGCGCTCCCGTGAACGGCACCGACTCGTCGTACGGCACGCCGTCGCGGGTGATGCTGTGGCCCCAGTCCAGCACCGAGCCGTCGGCCCCGGGGATCCGTGCGGTGTCCTTGAGCAGCTGCAGCGGCCAGGAGTTCGCCCCCGTCTCCAGGAGCTCCTGCTGCGGGGGATCGATCCCCGGCCATCCGGCGGGCAGCCCGAGGAGCAGTTCGAGCCGATACTCGCCGCCGCTCGAGCTGTCCGAGTCACCCGACGCGTTCGGGGCGTTCGAGGCATCCCAGTCGCCCGAGGCATCCGAGGCATCCGAGGCATCCGAGGCATCCGAGGCATCCGAGTCGCCCGAGGCGCCCGCGCCGCTCCCGATCGCGGAGCGCATAGGTCGCTCCGACAGCCCGAGCGTGACCAGCGTGGGATGAGGGACCTGCTCCGAGGGCGCGAAGACGGCCAGGTCCACGGGATGCTCCTGATCCACGGTCTCGGGGGCGATGACGTACTGGTCCCCGAGGAACTCCGTCAGGTGCGCCAGCAGCGCCTCGCGGCGTGCGGTCTCGTGCGGCGGGCGGCTCATGGTGCCTCCGGGGTGGTCGGTGGGATCCGTGCAGGAACCATCCTCCCGCGGATCGCTCTCACCGGGGACGGTGGGGTGCGGTGGCGTCGGCCCCTACACTGGCGCGCGCATTCGCACCCGTATCGGCACCTGTTCCCGAACTGATTCCTGAGGTACTCGCGATGGTCAACCTTCTCTGGGGCCTCGGCGGAATGGCAGGGCTCCTGCTGATCGCCTTCGCCCTGTCCAGCAACCGCCGGGCGATCCGGCTGCGCACCGTGATCGGAGCCCTCGCCCTCCAGGTGGGCTTCGGGGTGCTCGTCCTGTACTGGGGGCCCGGGCAATGGGCGCTCGGGAAGGTCTCGGCCGGTTTCCAGGCCGTCATCGACACCTCCGCGGAAGGCATCAGCTTCCTGTTCGGCCCGCTGATCCCGGCCGACGGCGAGGGCAGCGTGTTCGCCCTCCAGGTGCTGCCGGTGATCATCTTCTTCGCCTCCCTGACCGCTGTGCTCTATCACTGGAAGATCCTTCCCAAGGTGGTCTCTCTGCTGGGCGGCGGCCTCGGCAAGCTGCTCGGCACCGGGTACGCGGAGTCCGTGAACGCCGCGGCCAACATCTTCGTGGGCCAGACCGAGGCACCCCTGGTGATCCGGCCCTACATCAAGCGCCTGTCCCGCTCGGGGCTGTTCGCCGTGATGGTCGGCGGGCTCTCGACCGTCGCCGGCTCGGTGCTGGTGGGCTACTCGCTGCTCGGCGCGCCGCTGGAATACCTGATCGCCGCGAGCTTCATGGCCGCCCCGGGCGCCCTGCTCATGGCGAAGATCCTGCTGCCGGAGGACGATCCCGACGCCCTGGCGCGGGAGGCCGCCCTGGTCGAAGCCAGCAGTACGCGCTCCAGGAGCCGCAGCACGCAGACCTCCCGCGTGGAGGGCACCACCGCCGAGGCCGCAGCGCCCCCGGCCGACGCCGCGCGCGCCACGGATATCGGCGTCACGGATGGCGGCGTCGCGAAGGCCGCTGAGGATGCTGAGGACGCCGAGGCACCCGAGGACGTTGAGGACACCGAGGACGACCTCGAGGAGATGCAGTACAGCAACGTCATCGACGCCGCGGCGGGCGGCGCAGCCGACGGTCTCAAGCTCGCCGCGACCGTCGGCGCCATGCTGCTGGCCTTCATCTCGCTGATCGCCCTGATCAACCTGCTGCTGGGTACCGTCGGCGGTTGGTTCGGGGCCGGGGACCTGACCTTCCAGCAGATCCTCGGTTGGGTGTTCGCCCCGGTGATGGCGATGATCGGCGTGCCGTGGAACGAGGCCGTGAGCTCGGGGAGCTTCGTGGGCCAGAAGGTCGTGGTCAACGAGTTCGTCGCCTTCGCCGGTTTCGGCCCCCAGATCGACTCGTTCAGCCCGAAGACCGCAGCGATCACCACCTTCGCGCTCACCGGATTCGCGAACCTCAGCTCGCTGGGCATCCTGCTGGGCGGGCTCGGCGGCCTGGCCCCGAGCCGTCGCTCCGAGATCGCCCAGCTCGGCCTGAAGGCGATCCTCGGCGGCACCCTCGCGAACCTCATGAGCGCCGCGATCGCCGGGGTCCTGCTGGGCTGAGACGGGGCGGCCGGTGGAGGCCGGCCGCCCCGCCCGACGATCAGCGCTCGTCGGCCGCCAGCGCCTGCTGCCAGAACTCGGCCTCGAGGCGGGCGGCGGTGCGGAACACGCCCAGCAGCTCCTCGAACCGCTGTGCGCTGAGCGAGCCCGACGACAGAGCGTCCAGCTGGGCGATGGCACGGCCGGCCGCCTGCTGGAAGTCGTCGCCCGCGTACTCGGAGATCCACGCCCCATAGGGATGGTCGGGCACGCGCTCCAGCTGCGGCTCGAGGCGCTCGCCGATCTCGGCGTAGCCGATCGTGCACGGGGCCAGCGCGACGTTCAGATCCAGCAGGTCACCGGCCTGCCCGCAGTCCAGCACGTACCGGGTGTACGCGACGGTCGCGAGCTTCTCCGGCGCCGACTCGACCGCCTCTCGGGGGATGCCCCACTCGCCGGTGAGGCGCAGGTGCAGATCCATCTCGGCGAGGATCGCCGAGAGGCCTCCGGCCGACGCGGTGAGGTCGGCCAGGGTGCGCGATTTGTAGGCGGCCAGCGCATTGGCGCGGGCGAACTGCACCAGGAACAGGTAATCCTGCACCAGGTAGTCCTGGAAGGCGGGCAGCGGCAGGGTGCCGGCACCGAGCTGCTCGACGAAGGCATGGTCGGTGTATGCCTCCCACTCGGGGAGGGCGGCGGCGCGGAGATCCTCGAACAGGCTCATCGGGCACCTCCGACGAACGGCGTCGAAGAGGACTGGTCGAAGAAGTCCAGCTCCAGCTGCACCGTGCGGTCGAAGAATGTGCGCGCGACCTCGGGGTTCGCGGGACCGACCTGGTCGAGCTCGCGGCGCAGGAAATCCACGAGGTCCACGAAGCCGGGGTTGTCATGCAGGGTGATCCACTCGGCGTGGACGAAGCTCTCCGGCAGCGGACGCGGCGCCGCGGCAGCCCAGTCCAGGTAGAGCCACTCGGTGACCAGGAGGACGGCCAGCACCGCGCCGTAGTCCCGGGTGTCCGCCGCCTCGTGGAACAGGGCGAGGAACCCGTCGGTCGCCGGGGTGTTCGGCACGTTCTGCCGGTCCTGCTCCGTGACGCCGAGCGCCTCGAAAGAGCGCAGGAAATAGGTGTTCTCGTCCCCGGCCACCTCGCCGACGAACTGCGCGAATCGCAGCCGTGCCTCGAACGTCCCTGCCGTGGCGATCGCGGCGCCGAGCAGCGCCAGGAAGCTGTCGAGGAAACGGTGGTCCTGGATCAGGTAGCCGGCCATCACCTCATCGGAGATCGTGCCGTCGTGCAGCTCGGCGACGAACCGGTGCTGCACGGCGGATGTCCAGGTGGGTTCGCTGCCCTCGCGCAGGGAGTGGGTGAATGACGTGCTCATCGGGGAGGCCTCCTCGGTGATCGGTGATCGGTGATCGGTGATCGGTGATCGGTGATCGGTGATCGGATGGGCCGGGTGCGTCTCTCGCATCCCGGACGATCACGGGGCCGCCGACGAGCCGTTCGCGCGAAGAGGTGTCCTGCCGATGCGTGGCGTCGTGCGCGATGTGTGCGCCGGATGCCGGGCGCGGCATCCGGGACCGTGCAGGGCACCGGCGGTGCGCACGGTGTCGGATGCGGAGCACGGCAAAGGACCCTGAGCAGGGCATGACGGCGCGAGATGGTGCTGCGCTCATCCATGACATCCCTCCGCGAGTGCGAGCTCGTTCAGGTTCGGCGGGTGTGTTCTCAGCCCCGGTGGGGCACCCCGTGTCGTCGCTCGAGCATATCGCGGGCTCTCCGCGAACGGGGAAGCCTCCAGCGCACGAAGGTGATGCAGGGAGGGAACCGACCAGCGGGGAGCCTAAAAATGTCCCTCCAGGACCGATGTCGTGGCTGACATCGGTCCTGGAGGGACAAAACTCAACGCTGAGCTGAGCTGAGCCGAGCTGGGCTGAGCTGAGCCGGGCCGCGGAATTTGTCAAGGTGAATGAGGCCAGTGGGAGTCAGGCGGCGGTCTGGTAGGCCTGCTGGTCGTCGTGGTTGGCGGGCTTGTTGATCCAGGCTGCGTCGGGCAGCGTGAGGATCTTCGGGACGGCAGTTGGGGTGCTGAACCGTTCGGGGTGGGCGTTCCGGGCGGTGTTGAGGACGTCGGCGCGGTCGGCGGCCTTCGCGGCGGCGAGGCCGTAGTGAACCTCCGCCGGCGTGTGCAGGCCCAGACCGCCGTGGTGGTGCTCGTGGTTGTAGCGGTCGCGGAACGCGTCCATGAACGCCCTGGCATCGCTGAGAGAGCCGAATCGGTCGGGGAAGACCGGGGCGTACTTCAGCGTCTTGAACCAGGCCTCGGAGTAGGGGTTGTCGTTGGAGACCTTCGGGCGCGAGTGCGAGCGGGTGACCTCCAGATCGGCGAGCAGCGTCGCGACGGTCTTCGAGGTCATCGAGGTGCCGCGGTCGGCGTGGACCACCTCGGGGATGCCGTGGATGGCGAACACCTCGCGCATCATCTCCTCGGCCAGGGGCCCGGACTCGCGGGCGTGGACGTGGACGCCGACGAGGTAGCGGGAGTAGATATCGATCATCACGTAGGCGTCGTAGTAGACGCCCCGGACCGGGCCAGGCAGCTTGGTGATGTCCCAGGAATAGACCTGCCCAGGTGCCGTGGCGACCAGCTCGGGGATCGCCCTCGCCGGATGCCTGGCCTGCCTGCGACGCTCTGTGACCAGGGTGTTCTCCCGCAGTACCCGATACATCGTGGAGACCGAGCACAGGTAGATCCCACGGTCCAGCAACTCGGCGAAGATCTGTATCGGGGTGGCATCGACGAACTCGTCGCTGGTCAGCACCGCAAGCACCCTCGCCCGTTCGGTGCGCGAGAGCCGGTTGGCCGGCACCACCTCCCGCGGCACGGGTGGCCCCGGGCGCTGCTGCCGGCGACTGGCTGTCGCCCGCGAGATGCCGGTCAAGACCGACGCGGCCCGGGTGGGTGTCCCCTGGACGGTGAGGTCGGTGTAGGCGTTCATCAGCGCTTGTTGCGCTTGGTCTCGGTATCCGCGCTCTCGGAGATGTCCTCCAAGAGCGCGCGTGCTTTTCCCATGATCTCCAGCGCGGTCTCGGTGCGATCCAGGCGCTGCTGGGTCGTCTCCAGCTCGCGCCGCAACCGGGCGATCTCGGCCTGCTCCTTGCTGGGCCGGCCGATCGCCTGCCCGGGCTGTTTGCCCTGCAGCACGCCGGCATCGCGCAGCCGCCGCCACTCGGTGATCAACGAGGAATACAGGCCCTCGCGGCGCAGGTAGGCACCGCCTTGCTGCTGCTCGCAGGCCTCCTCGTAGGCGGCCAGGTGGGCGAGCTTCTGCTCGGGCGTGAACCGGCGACGGCGCGGACCATCGGCGCGGGGATGCGAACTGCTCATGGACCCATCATCGCGGGTCGACGACGGCAGCGTGGAGAGAGTCGAGATGCTCATCGGGGTCGTTCCTGATCTCGCCCTGCGAAGGCGGACTTGCTATGAACCACTGGTCTCAACTCACCCTGACACGCAGGGCCGAGCCGAAGTGAGCTGGGCTGAGCCGGGCCGAGCCGAAGTGAGCTGGGCTGAGCCGGGCCGAGCCGAAGTGAGCTGAGCTGGCTGAGGTGGGCTGAGCCCAGCGAGTGGGGCGGGGCCTGCTGTGCGCTGCCCCGTCCGCGCTGAGTCAGAGGGTGGTGGCGAAGGGGTCGAAGTCGGCCGGCATCGGCTCGACCTCGGCGAAGGTGGAGCTGACGTCCACGATCGAGCCCTCGGAGATGGCGGTCTCGATGGCCACCATGACGTCCAAGACGTGCGCGGCGATCTCGCCCTGGGCGCGATGCGGGACGCCGGCGCGGATCGCGCGGGCCATCTCCAGCACGCCCAGGCCGCGGCCGGTGGTGGCGCCGGTCGCGGGGACCGGCGTGGGCTCTTCGCCGCGGTATGCGGTGAGGGCCGAGTCGCCGTCGAAGACGTTGGGGTCCGGGAACGCGAGGGTGGCCTCGGTGCCGTAGACCTCGACGAAGCCGGTGCGCGTGTGCGGGGAGTCGAAGCTCAGCAGCACGGTCGCGTTCTGGCCCGACTCGAAGCGCAGCAGCGCTGCGACCTGGGTGGGCACGGTGACGTCGAAGACCTCGCCGGCCTTGGGGCCCGAGCCGATGGTGCGCTGCTCGCGAGCCTTGGAGCCCACGGCGCTGACCGCGCTGACCGGGCCGAGGGCGAGGACGAGCGTGGTGGTGTAGTACGGCGCGATGTCGTACAGCGGCCCGGCACCCTCCTGGAACAGGAAGGCGGGGTTGGGGTGCCAGCTCTCGGGACCGGGGGACTGGAACAGGGTCAGGGCGCTGGCCGGCGTGCCGATCGAGCCGTCGCGCAGAGTGCGCAGACCGGTCTGGATGCCTGCGCCGAGCACGGTGTCCGGGGCGCCGCCCACGCGCACGCCGGCTGCGTCGGCCGCGTCGAGCAGGGCCTTCGCGTCGGCCGGAGCGGTGGTGATCGGCTTCTCGGTCCACACGTGCTTGCCCGCGGCGACGATGGCCTGGGAGACCTCGGCATGCGCAGTGGGGATCGTCAGGTTGATGACGATCTCGACGTCCGGGTGGTCCAGCACGTCCTGGGTGGTCCCGGAGGCGGGGATACCGAACTCCTCGGCGCGCTTCGCGGCGGCCTCGGGGTAGAGGTCGCCGATGATGTGCACCGCCACGTCCGGGAAGGAGGTGAGGTTCTCGAGGTACTGGCCGGAGATGGTGCCGGCACCGATGATGCCGACGCCGACGGGGCCGGTCGCGTTCTGAGCGGTCATGAAGAAGATCCTTTGTCGTGCGGAGTGCGGAGTGCGGAGTACGGGGTACGGGGTGCGGGTACGGGTGCGGGGTACGAGTACTGGGTGCGGAATGCGGGTTCTGGGTTCTGGGTGCTGGGTGCTGCGGAGTGCGTGGCGCGCGAGCCCGGGAGCGGACGCGCGTGCGGGAGCGGATGTTGAGCGAGCGTGGCTGTCGTGCGGGTGGGACCGAGGAGATGGCCGCCGGGAGTCAGGCCGCCGTGTCGACCGTCCTGTTCAGATAGGCGAGCGAGGCAGCGATGCCCTCGAACATGTCTCCTGCGTACGCGTCGAACTCGATCACGCCGAAGGCCGCCTTCGCAGAGGCATCCAGAGTCTGGGCGAGCGGCATCTTCCCCTCGCCCAGCGGCAGCTGCGCGGCAGGGTCCGCCGAGAGGTCGCCGTCCTTGAGGTGGACCAGCTGCACGCGGTCGCCGAGGGCGTCCAGCAGGGAGGGGACCTCGGCGCCGCCCACGGCAGCCCAGTAGGTGTCGACCTCGAGGATGACCTGCGGGTCCAGCTCGTCGGCGAACAGCTCCAGAGCGCTGCGGCCCTCCAGACGGGACTCCAGCTCGAACTGGTGGTTGTGATAGCCGACGTGGAGGCCCGCCTCGGCGGCCGACGCGGCGCGCGCGTTCAGCGTCGCGGCCAGCTCGCGCACCGCCGCCGCATCGGTCCAGTCCTCGGGCCTCCAGTGCGGGTCCACGAGGTACTGCACGCCGACGGCCTGGGCGGCCTCGAGGATCTCGTCGAAGTCGACGTCGCCGAGGAAGGACTGGTGGGCGCTGGGGAAATCGATCGCGAACTGCTCGCGGGCACGCACCAGCTCCTCGCGGAACTCGACGAGGTGGTACGGCTCGGCGTGGGTGAGACCGAGGTCGACCAGGCGCGACACGGTGCCCTGGAAGTCGGAGGCGAGCGCCTCGCGGACGCTGTACATCTGGACGGAGAACTGCATGGGTGTCCTTCAGCGGGAGTGGTGGATCGAGGTCACTTCACGGCGCCGGCGGTGAGGCCTGCGACGAAGTTCTTCTGCATCATGAGGAAGCCGACGACCACCGGGATCGACACCGCCAGCGAGGCGGCGAGGACCTGGTTCCAGTAGACGTTGGTCTGCGTGGCGTACTGCCGCAGCCCGACGGCGAGGGTGCGGGTCTCCTCCGTGGTGAGCACGGAGGCGAACAGCACTTCGCCCCAGGCCGTCATGAACGCGTAGATCGCGACGGCGACGATGCCGGGCCGGGCCGCAGGCAGGATGATGCGCAGCAGGATGGTGAGGTTGCTGGCGCCGTCGACCTTGCCGGCCTGGTCGAGCTCCCGGGGGATCCCGTCGAAGTAGCCCACCAGCATCCAGATCGCGAAGGGCAGCGAGAACGTCAGGTAGGTGATGATCAGGCCGATGCGCGTGCCCACCAGCGGCACCCCGAAGGTGGCGTCGATGTTCACGAAGATCAGGTACAGCGGCAGCAGGAACAGCACACCGGGGAACATCTGGGTGGACAGCACGGTGGTCATGAACGGACCACGGCCGCGGAAGCGCCAGCGCGAGACCGCATAGGCGGCGAGCGTCGCCACGCCCACGCTGAACAGCGTCGCGACGGTGGTGACGATCAGCGAGTTCATGAAGTACTTCGCCAGCGGCACCGTCGACCACATCTCGATGAACGGGGTGATGGTGAGTCTGCTGGGAATCCAGGAGAACCCGGCCTGCACGTCGCCCAGGGGCTTGAGCGAGGTGGTGACCATGACGTACAGCGGCACCGCGACGAACACGGTGAGGCCGGCCAGCACGATGATGCGGAAGATCTTCTCCCCGACGGTCTCACGCATTGTTCTTCTCCTTCTTCCACTGGGTGAAGTAGAGGTACACCAGCGACACGACCAGCAGGAACAGCAGCAGGAGCACGCTCATCGCGCTGCCCACTCCGAAGTCCCAGGACAGGAACGAGGCGTTGTAGATGTGGAAGCTGATCAGGTCGCCGGCCGGAGGCTGGGCGGTCCCGAACAGCACGTACGGGGTGTTGAAGTCGTTGAAGACCCACAGGAACATCACCAGCAGCAGGGTCTGGTTGACCGGGGCCAGCATCGGCAGGGTCACCGAGCGCCACTGGCGCATCGGACTGGCGCCGTCCACCGCGGAGGCCTCATAGAGCTCACCGGGGATCGACTGCAGGCCGGCCATGAACATGAGGAACGCGAACGGCCACATGCGCCAGATCGCGACGACGACCACCGAGATGAAGGCGTTGTCGCCGATCAGCCAGAACGGGGCGCCGTCGAGCAGGCCCAGCTGGTCCACGAGCACGTGGTTCACGGCGCCGGTGTCCCGCTGGAGCATGAAGTTCCAGGTGATCACCGCGGCGTACAGGGGCAGCGCGTAGGGGATCAGGAACAGGGTGCGGAAGATGCCACGGCCGGCGAAGGGACGCTGCAGCGCGACGGCTGCGGCCATGCCGAGCCCCCAGCTGAGGCCCACCACCAGCGCGGTGAACGCGAGCGTCACGACGAAGGAGTTCAGCAGCTCCTGGCCGACGGGAGTGTTCAGGTCGACCGCGATCCGGTAGTTCTCCAGGCCCGAGAAGGGTGCTTCCGTCCAGCGCCGGATGAAGAACTTGGTGAGCTCGATGAAGCTCATCCAGAACCCGGTGGCCATCGGGATGATGTGGATCAGCAGCTCGAGCAGCACCGCCGGCGCGATGATCAAGTACGGGAACAGGTGATGGCGCGGGCGCCGCGGCGTCGGCCGATCGGGACGCTTCGGGGGCGTCGCGGTGCCCTCCGGGGCGGTCAGGCTGGTCATGTGGCTCTTCTCGTCGAAATGGCGGGCGCACGAGGGCCGACGGGGGCTGAGCCCCCGTCGGCCGGACGCACCCTCAGGCGCGGATCGAGTCCTGCGCGGTCTGCATGGCGGTCATGACGTCGTCGCGGGTGACCTTGCCGCCGGTGGCGATGGTCGCGAACATGTTGTTCATGGCCTGGCCGACGGAGGTCTCGAACTGGTCCTCCCACGGCACCAGCGGCAGCGGCTCGGCGCGCTCGCCGTAGACCTCCATGAACATCTCCGCCTGCTCGGTGTCATCGGTGAAGGTGGGCTTCCCGTCCACCAGCACGGGCAGCGAGGCGAAGGGCTTGCCCAGCTCCGACTGCGTCTCATCGGAGGTCATGTAGTTCAGGAACTTCAGGGAGCCGTCGACGTTCTCGGTGTCCTTCATGATCGCGAGGTTGATGCCCGCGAGGTGCGAGGCGCAGTCGCTGACGGCATCGGCCGGGGCGGGGAAGGGGATCGCCGCGAACTGCTCCGGGTCCATGCCGTTGTCCTCGATCGTGGCGTTGGCGTTGTTCTGGTTGATGATCATCGCCGCCTCGCCGTTCGCGAAGGCGGTGACCGACTTGGTGCCGTTGTCGAACTGCGCGTTGGAGGGGTTGACGACCTTGTGCTCCTGCATGAGGTCGAGATAGCGCAGGATGCCGTCGACCACGCCGTCCTCGGTGAAGGAGGGCTTGCCGTCCTCGGTGTTCAGCGCGGCACCGTTCTGCGTGGCGTTGATGAACGCGAAGTGGTTGTTCTCCGTGTAGGAGCCGGCTGCCAGGGACATGCCGTACACGCCCTCGTCCTCGTCGGTCAGCGCCTTGGCGGCCTCGACCATCTCCTCCCACGTGGTGGGCGGCTCGATGCCGGCGTCCTCGAACATCTGCACGTTGTAGTACATGCCGTAGGCGAGCCCGTACAGCGGGATCGAGGTGGGATCGGTGCCCTCCGCGCCGCCGGTGGCCAGCGCCGCGGGGACGTAGCGGTCGCGACCGCCGAGGGCTTCGAACTGCTCGTCGCCCAGCTCCAGGAGGCCACCGGTCGCCTGGAGGCTGACGCCCCAGGTGTTGCCGATGTTGACCACGTCGGGCCCCTGGCCGGAGGTGATGGCGGTCTGGATGCGGGTCTGCAGATCGGCCCACCCGATGACCTCGAGATCCACCTCGATACCGGTGTCCTCGGTGAACTTCTCCAGGACCGGGGTCAGCACCTCCTTGTCGTTCTCGAGGCTGGTGCCCTGGTTGGAGGCCCAGTAGGTGAGCTTGTCCGGGCTCTTGTTCGAGCCGCCGGAACCCGAATCGGAGCCGCAGGCGGCGAGGCCGGTCAGGCCCACAGCGGCGAGGGGGGCAGCGGTCAGAAGAGTGCGACGTCGCATCGGAAGACTCCTTGGCGCGCCATCATCGGTGCGCCGTCGAGGGAACGGGAGATGCGCGGGCTCCGCAGGGGAGCGACGCGCGGCAGAGCTGCTTAATCGATTCGAACTTAATCGATTCGGTGAGTATGGCTCGATGGAGAGCCGGGTGTCAACGGGATTGAGTCACGGAGCGGTCACGTTCTCAGAGGCCGCCGGTGGACTCCCGGATAATCAGCGAGGCCGGCTCCACCTGAAGCTCGGTGCGCGGGGTGCCGGCGTCCTCGATCTGGCGCACCAGGAGGTCCCCGGCGAGCCGTCCCATCTCGAACGGCCGGCGCGCCAGCGCGGTGACCGAGGGGACGGTGAGCTCGGCGATCAGCGAGTCGTCCCAGCTGACCAGCCCGAGCTGCTCCGGCACCGCGACGCCCCGACGCTGGGCCCCGCGCAGCGCGCCGATCGCGATCAGGTCGCTCGAGGCGACCACGGCCGGCCGACTGCTGAGCCGCAGGTCAGAGGTCTCGAAGGCGGCGAGCCCGGAGTCGATCGTGTACGGGCCCGACGCTGTGGAATGGGGGATCCGGTACTCCTGGCACAGGCTGCGCAGCAGTTCGAGACGGCGGCGCTCGTGGGCGTACTGCGCGGGGCCGGTGAGCTGGATGCAGCCGTCGTAACCGCGTTCGATGATGTGCTCGACCACAGTCCTGGCGTCGTCGGCCTCGGCGGTCATGACCTTCGCGAACGACTCCGGGCCGCTGTAGTGGCCGAGCACGGCGAAGTCCATGGTCAGCGCCTCGAGCACGGCGGGCCGGTGGTCGTCCTCGGCGAGGTCCAGGAGCACGACGCCGTCCACCCGACGCTGATGGGACCAGGTGCGGAAGACGTCGCTCTCCGCGTCGGCCCCGCCGCGCACGAAGCGGATCATCAGCTCGTAGCCGTGCACCGAGGTGGAGGACTCGATGCCGGCCGTCACGGCGGAGTAGAACGGCTCGCGGGAGACCTCCTCCGGGTCCCTGACCAGGACCAGCCCGATGTTCCCGCTGCGGCCGCGACGCAGCGCCTGCGCGCCGGAGTGCGGGGTCCAGCCCACCTCGTGAGCATGCCCGACCACTCGCTCGCGCATCGCCGCGCTCACGCCGGGCTTGTCGTTCAGGGCATAGCTCACCGTCGCGGGCGAGATGCCGAGATCGCGAGCGATCGTGGCCACGGTCGGTCGGGAGGGTTTCCGCGTCATGAGCTGCTTCCGGGTCTGGGTGGCGATGACGCCGGGGAAGAGGGCTCCACCGCCGCATCGCCGCGGGCGGGCGAGGCGGGTGGATGCGCACATGATAGGTCCCGGATCTGCGCAGCTTCGTGCACGGGTTCGTGCGCAGGTCCGCTCACGGGCTCTGCGAGCGCCGTGCTACGTGCGACGCCGAGGGAGCGCTGCGGGACGCCCCCGTACGGCCCAGCCCATGGCATACGCCCAGGCCATGCGGTGTCGCAGCGGTGATCTCAAGACGGCACGGATCACGGCGTCCCGTCCGCGGGCGAGCGGTCCGGACCGGGGCCGGCCGAGCACCATGTTCAGCTCGGCGAGTCGGCTGGCGAGGCGTGCCGCACGAAGACGACGACGCGCGGCCTCCCGCAGCAGCGGCATGTCCTCCAGTCGATGGCGCAGGTCCCGGGTGATGACCTGCTCGAGCAGCGGCGCCAGGGCCAGTGCGTCGAGCCACCCCAGGGTGATGCCCTGGCCGCCGATGGGGCTGATCTCGTGGGCGGCATCCCCGATCAGCACCAGGCGGCCGCTCAGCATCGTCCGGACGGTCCGTCGGCGGACGGTGAAGGCGCTGACCATGGAACAGGTCAGGGGGTCGATCCGCTGCCCGGTCCGGGCTCTGACCAGGGCGGCGAGGTCCTCCGCGGAGGAGGCCGAGGGAGCGGTCCCGGTGTGCGCGACCCATCGCCGTCGCCCGTCGGGAAGGGGGAAGGACTCCACGACGCCGTCGGGGCCGAGGTGGATCGTGGCGGTGCTCGAGGTCCCGACGGGCGGTCCGGTGCCCGGCGGGTCCGCGGTGCGGGCACTGCCTTCGCTGCGTCCGTGGTCTTCGCTGTGTCCGTGGCCTTCGGAGCGTCCGGGAGGTGCGGGGTCGGCGACGTCGCCCATGAGGTAGGTGTCCGGGTAGGTGCGCAGCGCGGTCTCCACACCCGCCAGGGCACGGACCGTGCTGTGGCTGCCGTCCGCCCCGACCAGCACCGATGCGTGCCATCTCGTGACGCGGGGACGGGCCGCGGTCGCGTCCGTGCCGTCGCTCCGGCTCGAACGGGTCCACACTCGCATGCCGGTGGGCGCGTCCTCGAGGCCGACCACGTCCTCGCCGCGGCGCAGGGCATCGGGCGCCAGCTCCGCGAGCCGCGAGGCCAGCAGCTCCTCGGTGAGACTCTGCGGGAGCGAGAGCACGAAGGGGCGCGCAGGCCAGGAGCGCTCGAAGCTCAGCCAGCCCAGACTGTGCTCGTGCTCGTGCTCGTGCTCCCGACCCCGGTACTGGCCTCGGTCCTGGTCGTGCTCGCGGTGGTGGCTGGTGCTGCTGCCGTGGCGACGTGCGGTGCCGTGCGCGATCCGCGCGCCTCGGGCCAGAGCGATCTCCTCGAGGCCCACGGCCTGCAGTGCGTCGAGCGCCGGGGGATGCAGGCCGATGGCGCGGGAATGGGCCCCGGGCCGTTGCCGGCGCTCCAGCACCACGGCCTCCACGCCCCGCTGCCGCAGCAGGATCGCCAGCAGGAGTCCGGTGGGGCCGCCGCCGACGATCAGGACCTCGCACGACCGGCCGAGGCTGTCAGCAGCATCGGTCAGCATGCGGCTCACCGTGGATCCGGATCGTGGATCAGCAGGGCTCGCGAGGGGCGCTGCGGTGCGACGCGCCAGGTGGGCGGGACGGCAGCCCGCAGCTCGGGAACGGTGTAGCTGCGGCGGATCGAGATCAGCCCGTCCTCCCGGATGAACGAGCGGCGGAAGAAGGGTCTGGTCCCGGCGGAGAAGAGCAGGTAGCCCCAGCGCTCGCGCCGGATGTCGCTGTGCACCGCACGGACCCTCGCGAGCTGCTGAGAGTCCGCCAGCAGCGCGGGGAACTGCTGCTCGTCGAGATGGTGGAGCAGGTGGTTGGAGATCACGAGGTCGAAGGAGCGGCCTTCGTCGACCAGCTCGCGGCTCAGCGCGGGACGGAACGTGAGCTCGGGCACCGGCGGCCGACGTCGTGCCCAGGCGAGTGCCCGCGGGTCCGGATCGATGGCGGTGACCTGCAGGGAGAATCCGTCGCGCCGGGCCCAGCGGATCAGGTTCCGGGCCACGTCCCCGCCGCCGCACCCGATGTCGAGCACCGTGGCCGGTCGGTCACGGGGCAGCACCGGGCGCAGATGCCGTCGATATGTCGCATGCCACCCGGCGACCAGGGCATTGACCACCCGGAACTGGGAATAGGTGCGGTCCAGGGTCTCGCGATCACAGCCCGGGTCATCCATCCACTCTCGCGCGTCGCGGTCCCGATGGGCCAGGGACGGGAGGATCACCGATCCGCCGCGGTGGCGGCGGCCGGCCCCACCGGGGCGATCCGCAGGGCGGCTGGCGAGACGCTGCGCCGACCGGCGCCGCGCAGGCTGCCGGGAACCCTGGTCATCAGGGCGGTCTCGACGGTCAGGCCCGGTCCGAACGCCATCGCGCAGACGCGCTCATCGGCGTCGGCGTCGGCCGCACCGCCCTCGAGGATGTGCTTGAGCACGAACATCACGGTCGCACTGCTCATGTTCCCGTAATCGCGCAACGTGTCGCGGGCCGGCAGCAGCTGCTCGGTGCTCAGCCCCAGGCGCGCCTCGACCTTGTCCAGGATGCTGCGGCCGCCCGGGTGGATCGCCCACTGCTCGATCTCGGCGTGGGGTCGCGCGGCCAGGGACGGCTCGTGCGCGAGGAGGGGCTCCAGGGCGTCCGTGATGTGGTCATCGATGATGTGGGGCACGTAGGTGCCCAGCACCATCTCGAACCCGTGATCGCCGATGTTCCAGGCCATCGCTTCCTCGCCGACCGGGGTCAGGACGGTCTCGAAGTGGTCCAGCGTGAGCACCGGACGGTCCGAGGGGAGATCGCGGCCGGTGACCACGGAGGCCGCGGCGCCGTCGGCGAACAGGGACGAGCCGACGATGGTGTCCGGGTCGTTCGAGGTGCGTACGTGCAAAGTGCACAGCTCGACGGTCGCCACCAGTACCACGGCGTCGGGGTCCGCCCGGCAGATGGTCTGGGCCTGGCGCAGGGCGGGAAGCGCCGCGTAGCAGCCCATGAAGCCCAGGTGGTAACGCTGCACCGAGGGGTTCAGACCCAGGGCCCGCACGATGCGGTAGTCGGGGCCGGGGGCGAAGAACCCGGTGCAGGAGACGGTGATGACGTGCGTGACGTCCGCCGCCTCGAGACCCTCGCAGCCCTCCAGCGCGGCTTCCGCGGTGCGCACGTAGAGCTCGGTGGCCTCGCGGGCGAAGACCTCGTTGCGGGCACCGGTCGTCGGGTTCAGGAAGTCGTGGGTGCCGGCATCGAAGAACACCGGGTCCTCGTCGGCTGCTCCCTCTCCCCATTCGGTGAGTGCGGAGTAGCGGCGCTCGATCCCGGAGTTGTCGAAAGCGGAGGTGACCAGGCGGGACCCGAGCCGGCTCAGGTCCGGCTGGGCGAGGAAGACATCGCGCAGCTCCTGCTGGGCGAGTTCCGTGCTGGGTACCGCGAGTTCCAAGGATCTCAGTGTGACCGTCATGCTTCATTGTCTCGACGTGCCATCCGGCGCACAACGGGTCGCGCCGAGGGGCGTGCGCCCGGGAGGGCGTGCACCAGCGCCCGGCCCGGCCACCTGCCTGCGGGACTCGTCGGGAGGGGACGGGGGCGGAAGGGGACCGATCGGTGGAGGGTCGAGGGTCGAGGGTCGAGGTGCGAGGTGCGAGGTGCGAGGTGCGAGGTGCGACGGGTGACGGGCGACGTGCGAGGGTCAGCCGCGCACGACGATCCAGATCAGCAGCTGGGTGAGCAGGAAGCCGGTCAGCAGGTTCAGCACCAGGAAGCGCCGCCATCCGGGATGGGCCCGGTCGCCGTGCGCATCGGGCAGCGAGCGGTACCCCCAGATGCTCGCGACATACGGGATGACCAGCAGACCGGCCAGAGCGGCGGGCCATCCGGTGAGGAGCATGGTCAGTCCGGCGGCGAGGTACAGCGCGATCGCGAGGCGGACCGTCGTGCGGGCTCCGAGCTCGGTCGCGATCGACCCGATCCTCGCCTCCCGGTCGGGCACGATGTCCTGCACGGCCCCGAAGGCGTGCGAGGCCATGCCCCAGAGGAAGAACGCCGCCAGCGCCGCGAACGCGGTGACGCCGAGCGGTGCGCCGGACAGGGCGAGGCCCACCGCAGCGGGGCCCACGAAGTGCGTCGACGAGGTGAGCGAATCCAGCACCGGCCGCTCCTTGAGGCGGATCCCCGGGGCGGAGTAGCCGACCACCGCGGCCAGCACCACGGCGAGCACGAGGGTGGAGGCCACCGAGCCGAGCACCACGAGAGCGACCACGAAGGGCAGTGCGAGCAGGCCGGCGGACCACAGCGTGAGCGCGTGCCAGCGTCGGTCCAGCACGATCCCCTCGACGCCGCCCTTGCGCGCATTGCGCAGGTCCGATTCGTGATCGAAGACGTCGTTGATGCCGTACATGAGCAGGTTGTAGGGCACGAGGAAGAACACGGTGCCGAGCACCAGCGCGAGAGTGATCCCGCCGTCGGCCAGCAGGTACGCCGCCGCGAAGGGGTAGGCGGTGTTGATCCAGCTCAGCGGACGGGACGAGCCGACCAGTTGGCGCACGGCGCCGGGGGCATCAGTCACAGCGATCATCGGTCCTCCGGAGAGTCGAGCAGCAGGGCGAGCGAGGGCAGCAGCAGTCCGGCGGCGACCGGCCAGGCGAGGTCCTCCAGGGGGACGATCCCGATGAGCACGCCGCTCAGCTGGTCCTCGTCGTAGCGGAACAGATCTGCCGCGATCATCGCGGTGTCGAACACGATCGTGAGGAGCAGGAGCCCCGTGATCGTGGCACCGGTGATCGCCCACCAGCGCGGTCCGGGCCGTCGCACCACGACGGCGAGCACCGTCACCAGTACCGGGGGCAGGAGGAAGAGGGCGGCGAGCAGGCCATAGGTCATGGTGCCCTCCGTCCGCCCCGGGGCCCGCCGTGCGTGCGCCGACGGCGTGCTGCGAGATCGAGCAGGCCCCACAGCACGAGCGTCGTATAGGCGAGGAAGCTGACGAACACGAGCTCCTCGAGAGGCAGCTCGGGGGCGAGATGGACGCCCGTCATCGCCGGGCTCTGTCCCATGCGGTAGTGGCCGGAGGCGATCGCCGCGAGATCCCAGAGCAGGAAGAACCCGATCCCGATCGCCAGGGCGAGGACGGAACGCCGCGGCGCCCTCCACAGCACGAGGTGGAAGCGACGGTCCAGCAGCGCCATGCACCCCGTCGGGACCAGCAGCGCGGCGAGGTAGAGCCCGGGCATCAGGTCTCGTCCCCGACGCCCGCGGTCCGGGCCGCCGGTTCCTGCAGCGGCGCGGACGAGCGGTCGCCCCGCAGCCTCTTGGCGACCAGCTCCGCGCTGATCAGACACATCGGCAGTCCGATGCCCGGGAGGGTGCTGGAGCCCGCGTAGAGCAGCCCGCGCACCCGGCGGGATGCGTTGCCGGCGCGGAAGAAGGCGCTCTGCCGCAGCGTGTGGGCAGGGCCGAGCATGCTGCCCTGCCAGGCGCCGAGGTCCTCGGAGAACTCGGCGGGGCCCACCGTGCGGCGCACGACGACGCGCTCGTCGAGATCGGGGATCCCGGCCTGCTCGGCGATCCGGGCGATGGCCTCGTCGGCGATGCGCTCGATGGCCGGGGTGCCGGCGCCGTCCACGCCGCCGTGACCCAGCGACGGGTCCGACGGCACCGGCACCAGCACGAACAGATTCTCGTGACCGGCAGGAGCGACCGAGGGATCGGTCGCCGAGGGCCGGCAGACATAGGTCGAGGCCGGCGACGGGACCCGGCCCGCGCGGATCGCCCCGAAGTTCTCGCGCCAGTCCTCGGTGAAGAACAGCGTGTGATGCTCCAGCTGCGGCAGCGGACCGCGCACGCCGAGCATCACCAGCACGGCGCCGGGGCCGCTGGTGCGCCTGCGCCACCACGACTCCGGATACGTCTGCAGCGTGCGCGGCAGCAGAGTGGTCTCCACGTGGTGGAGGTCCGCGGTGGCGACGACGACGTCGGCGCGGAGGGTGCGGTGGCCGCCGTCGGCGGTCCGCACCTCGACCCCCTGCACCTCGGCGTCGCGCGCTGGCAGGTCGGTGCCTCGAAGCGCCCCGGGTCCCGATCGGCGCCGCCGGTGCCCGGCCGTGTCCCGCTGCGTCGTGAGGATCTCGGTCGCGCGGGTGCCGGTGTGCAGGCGCACGCCCTCGCGCTCGGCGAGAGCGACGATGGCATCGATCAGCCGGGCGAACCCGCCCTGCGGGTACTGCACACCGCCCGTCAGATCCAGGGCGCTCATCAGGTGGTACATGCTCGGAGTGCGGTCCGGGGAAGAGCCCAGGAACACCGCCGGATAGCCGAGCACCTGCCGCAGCCGTGGATCCTGGAAGCGTCGCGCGACGAATGTCTCGAGCGGCTGGAGGAGCAGGGTCAGCAGCCGGGGCGCTCGCGCGATCACGGCGGGATCGAGGAACCCCCGCAGTGCGCTGAACGAGGTGTACAGGAAGTGCGCGAGTGCCAGATCGTAGGTGGTCGCGGCGGAATCGAGGTACTCCACGAGCCGGTGCCCCGCGCCCGCTTCGATCTGTTCGAAGGCATCGGCGTTGCGGGCCGCGGAGGCGTGGACGTCGAGCGGTTCCTCGTAGCCGTCGAAGAGCACTCGATATCCCGGGTCCAGGAGCCGCAGGTCCAGCTGGTCGGCGGAGGACGTGCCGAGCAGACGGAAGAAGTGGTCGAAGACCTCGGGCATCAGGTACCAGGAGGGTCCGGTGTCGAAGCGGAACCCGTCCTGCTCCCAGGAGCCGGCGCGGCCCCCGAGCTCGTCGCGGGCCTCGACCAGGTCCACGCTCCATCCGTCGTGAGCCAGCAGCGCCGCCGTCGCGAGACCCGAGATGCCGCCGCCGATCACGACGACCGCGGAGGCATCGGCGGGAGCGTCGGCGGGGGAGGCGGTCGGGTCGGTCCCCGGGCGAGGCATGTGCGCGGATCCGCTCATGGCCGCCTGCCCAGCAGGACGCCCGCGAGGATCCGCGCCTTCTCACGATCCGGGACCCGCACCCGGGTGCGGCGGATCTGCGCGGCGGGGGTCGCACGCAGCCTGCGGGACAGTGCGCTGTACAGCCCGTGCGCGGCGGCCACGGCCCGACGGCTGTCCGCGGGCAGGTGGGGGATCGCGGTGGCCGCTTGACGGAGCTCCGCATCGATGTCGTCGAGCAGCTGGTCGCGGTGCGCATCGGAGAAGTCCGAGGGGTCCAGGCCCGGGAAGTAGGTGCGCCCCAGCTGGTCGTGGTCCTCTGCGAGGTCACGCAGGAAGTTGACCTTCTGGAAGGCGGAACCCAGGCACTGGGCCGGTGCCCGCAGCCGGGAGTAGGCGGTCTCGTCCCCGGCGACGAAGACGCGCAGGCACATCAGCCCGACCACCTCGGCGGAGCCGTGCACGTACTCGTCCAGGCTGGCCTGATCGTGCTCGGCGACGGTGAGATCGGCGCGCATCGAGGCGAAGAACGGGTCGATCAGGTCGGCGCCGATCCCGTGGCGCCGCGCGGTGATCGCGAAGGCCTGCACCACGAGGTTGGTGGAGCGCCCTCGCTGCACGGCCCTCCCGGTCTCGGCGGCGAGGTCATCGAGCATCTGGGTGCGCACGGCGCGAGACAGCTGCGGGTCCGGATCGTCCACCGTCTCGTCGGCCACGCGCACCAGGGCGTAGATGCTGCGCACGTGGGTGCGCACCGGCTCCGCCAGGAGGCGTGCGGCCCAGCCGAACGAGGTCGAGTAGCCGGCGATCACAGTGCGGGCGCTGGCCTGGGCGACGTGGTCGTAGCGGGCATCGTCCGTCGCCGTTCCTCGCAGGATCATCGGCCTGGTCCCTCCGGTGCCGCCCGGCCGGATCCCGGTGCTGCCCGGCGGGTTCC
>NZ_QPGN01000016.1:0-64689 GCF_003335205.1 Brachybacterium sp. JB7
TCGAGAAGATCCTCTCCTACCTCGACATCGGCAAGGGCGAAGGGCCCGGCGGCGGCGCGGTCGGGTCGGGTGGAGGCTCGGTGGGCGGCGGCCCCGGCGGCTGACCGGGCGGCGTCATCGGCGGTTCGCTCGGAGGCGGGATGCTGCTGCTCTGGGGGACTGCGGGCTCATTCATGATCTCTCCTCCAGGAGAAGGGCCGGCGGTGCGGTCGCGGAGTGCCCGCACCGCACCGTCGGCCGCATCGATCAGAAGAATCCGAGCTTCTGCTCGGAGTAGCTGACCAGCAGGTTCTTGGTCTGCTGGTAATGGTCGAGCATCATCAGGTGGTTCTCCCGGCCGATGCCCGAGGACTTGTAGCCGCCGAACGCGGCGTGCGCGGGGTAGGAGTGGTAGTTGTTCACCCACACCCGGCCGGCCTGGATGGCGCGACCCGCCCGGTAGATGGTGTTCTGCTGCCTGCTCCACACGCCGGAGCCGAGCCCGTACAGGGTGTCGTTGGCGATGGAGATGGCGTCGTCGTAGTCGCTGAAGCGGGTCAGCGCGAGCACCGGGCCGAAGATCTCCTCCTGGAAGATCCGCATCGAGTTGTTCCCCTCGAAGACCGTCGGCGTCACGTAGTAGCCGCCGGAGAGGTTCCCGCCGAGATCCGCGCGCTCGCCGCCGGTGAGCAGCTTGGCGCCCTCCTGCTTGCCGATGTCGAGGTAGGAGAGGATCTTCTCGAGCTGGTCGTTGCTGGCCTGGGCGCCGATCATGGTGTCGGTGTCCAGCGGGTCGCCCTGCGTGGTGGCCTCGACGCGCTGCAGACCGTCGGCCACGAAGCTGTCGTAGATCGACTCCTGCACCAGGGCGCGCGAGGGGCACGTGCACACCTCGCCCTGGTTCAGGGCGAACATCGCGAAGCCCTCGAGCGCCTTGTCGTAGTAGTCGTCCTTCGCCCAGGCGACGTCCTCGAAGAACAGGTTAGGGCTCTTCCCTCCCAGTTCGAGGGTCACCGGGATCAGGTTCTGCGAGGCGTACTGCATGATCAGACGCCCGGTGGTGGTCTCGCCGGTGAAGGCGATCTTCGCGATGCGCTTGTTCGACGCCAGCGGCTTGCCGGCCTCGGCACCGAAGCCGTTGACGATGTTCAGCACCCCGTCGGGCAGCAGGTCATCGATCAGCTCGGCGAGCACCAGGATCGAGGCCGGGGTCTGCTCGGCGGGCTTGAGCACGATGGCGTTGCCGGCTGCGAGCGCGGGAGCGAGCTTCCAGACGGCCATGAGGATCGGGAAGTTCCACGGGATGATCTGGCCGACCACGCCGAGCGGCTCATGGAAGTGGTACGCGACGGTGTCGTCGTCGATCTGGGAGAGGGAGCCCTCCTGCGCGCGGATCGCACCGGCGAAGTAGCGGAAGTGATCCGCGGCGAGGGGGAGGTCCGCGTTCAGGCACTCACGGATCGGCTTGCCGTTGTCCCAGGTCTCGGCGACGGCGAGCAGCTCGAGGTTCTCCTCGATGCGGTCAGCGATCTTGTTGAGGATGATCGCGCGCTCGGCGACCGACGTCTTCCCCCAGGCCGGTGCCGCGGCGTGCGCGGCGTCGAGCGCGACCTCGATGTCCTCTGCAGTGGAGCGAGCCACCTCGGTGAACACCTCGCCCGTCACCGGCGTGGGGTTCTCGAAGTACTCGCCCTTCACGGGTGGGACCCACTGGCCCCCGATGTAGTTCTCGTAGCGCGGCTTGAAGGTGACCTTCGCGCCCTCGGACCCTGGGTGTGTGTAGGCAGTCATGTGCTCTCCTCGGTTCTCGTCGTCGAGTCGGGAATGCGGCCCTCGGCCTCGGACTCCAGTTCGGGATCCGGTTCGGATTCCGGTTCGGATTCCGATTCGGGCTCCGGTTCGGGCTCGGATTCTGGTTCTGCGGCCGACGGACGCATTGTGGCGTGGGTCACCAGGATAAGCCCTGTCGAGCGGCCGTAGTGTGGGCGCATGGAACATCGTCACCTCGGCCGCAGCGGCCTCAAGATCAGCGAGATCATCTACGGAAACTGGCTCACCCACGCCTCCCAGGTCGAGGACGAACGCGCCCGCGCCTGCGTGCGCGCCGCGCTCGACTCGGGCATCAGCACCTTCGACACCGCGGACACCTACGCCAACACCGCCGCGGAGGTCGTGCTCGGCGAGGCGCTGAAGGGCGAGCGGCGCGAATCGCTCGAGATCTTCACCAAGGTCTACTTCCCGACCGGGCCCAAGGGCCACAACGACACCGGGCTGTCCCGCAAGCACATCCGCGAGTCGATCGACGCCTCGCTGCAGCGCCTGCAGACCGACTACGTCGACCTCTACCAGGCGCACCGGTACGACTACGCGACCCCGCTCGAGGAGACGATGCAGGCCTTCGCCGACGTCGTCCACTCCGGCAAGGCCCTCTACATCGGGGTCTCCGAGTGGAACGCCGACCAGCTCCGCGCCGGCCACCAGCTGGCCCGCGAGCTCGGCATCCAGCTGATCTCGAACCAGCCGCAGTACTCGATGCTGTGGCGCGTCATCGAGGAGCGCGTGGTGCCCACCTCCCGTGAGCTGGGGATTTCCCAGATCGTGTGGTCGCCGATCGCTCAGGGCATCCTCACCGGCAAGTACAAGCCCGGCGCCGAGGCGCCCGAGGGATCGCGCGCCCGCGACGAGAAGGGTGGCGCCGACATGATCAAGCGCTTCCTGGACGACCCGGTGCTCGAAGCGGTCCAGGGCCTCGAGCCGATCGCCGAGGACCTCGGACTCTCCATGGCGCAGCTCGCCGTGGCCTGGGTGCTCAGCAACGACAACGTGGCCGGAGCGATCATCGGCGCCTCCCGCCCCGAGCAGGTCACCGAGAACGTCAAGGCAGCGGGCATCACGCTCGATGCCGACGTGAAGGCCCGCATCGACGAGGTCCTCGGCGACATCCCCGAGACCGACGCCGCCAAGACCGTCTCCCCGGCGCAGCGCCTGGCCTGAGCAGGGCAGGGTCGGGTCGGGCCGGGCCGGGCCGGGGCCGGCCGGCTGGGTGCGCTGTCGTTGCAGCTTGCGTGCCCGCCCTGCGCGAATGGGGCCGCCCCGTTTCGGCCCGCACCAGCTGCAGGAGCTGGCTCGCTGTCGCGGACGGGCCGTAGGTGCGGTCATCTGGCGATATTGCCAGTGCACCTCACCAGCGGCCCGCGCAGGACAGGGCTCGACAAGATAGCCCGGCCCAGCCCAGCCCAACCCGGCCGGGACAGGTCGAGGGGCCGACCCGTCGCGATGACGGATCGGCCCCTCGTGGTGTCCTGCGGCGTGCTCCGGGGTCAGTCCTTTCCGGAATGGATCCCGAGCTTCTCGGGCGGAAGGTCGTCGCCGGTCTTGCCCTGGAGCTCGAGGCCGTCGGCCCGCAGCTCCCAGAACGTCGCACCCTCGATGCCGAGCTTGCGCGGATCGAACTGCGGATCCAGGCCCTGCTTCTTCTGTGCGCGATAGTCCTTGAGCGCCTTGAGGGCCGGGACCTGCAAGAACAGGATGCCGACGATGTTGAGCCAGGCCATCGACCCCACGCCGATGTCGCCGAGGCCCCACGCAGCACCGGCTGTGTTCACCGCGCCGTAGGCGACGGAGATCAGCACGAGGGCCTGCAGGATGCGCAGCAGCGCCCGGGCGAGCGTGCGGTTCTTGAGCTTGCGGGTGAGGTAGTTCAGGTTCACCTCGGCCATGTAGTAGTAGGCCACGATCGTGGTGAACACGAAGAACCCGAGGGCGATCGCGATGAACGTCGGCCCGAAGCCCGGGAACACCGAGTCCAGGCCCTGCTGCACGTAGCCCGGGCCGGGTTCGACATCGGTCGACAGGTCGCCGACGCCGGAGCCGATCACCGGGGACTCCCCGTCGGCCCAATCCTCGTTCTGGAAGGTGTTGAACATGCCTGTGGAGATGATGATGAAGGCGGTCGCGGAGCAGACGAACAGGGTGTCGATGTACACCGAGAACGACTGGGCGAAGCCCTGCTTGGCCGGGTGCGAGACCTCGGCGGCGGCTGCGGCGTGCGGGCCGGTGCCCTGCCCGGCCTCGTTGGAGTAGATGCCGCGCTGCACGCCCCACTTGATCGCGAGGCCGACGATCGCGCCGAAGATCGGCTGGACGCCGAAGGCGCTGCCGAAGATCAGGCCGAACACCCGCGGGATGTCCTCGAAGTTCATGAGGAACACGACGACCGCGACGATGATGTAGAAGATCGCCATCACGGGCACCACGACCACGGCGAAGTGCGCGATGCGCTTGACGCCGCCGATCACGATGAAGCCGAGCAGGATCACGAGGCCGATGGCGGTGACCCAGGTCGGAATGCCCCAGGCGTTGTCGATCGCGGAGGCCATGCCGTTGGCCTGCACGCCCGGCAGGAAGAAGCTCATCGCGATGATCGTGACGATCGCGAACAGGATCCCGTAGAACAGCGACAGGCCGGGAGCCTTGTGCTTGTAGGCCTTCTCGAAGTAGTACGCCGGGCCGCCGCGGTACTCGCCCGTGTCGCGGTCCTTCTCCTTGTAGATCTGCCCGAGGGTGCACTCGATGAACGAGGTGGAGGCGCCGAGGAAGGCGGAGGCCCACATCCAGAACACGGCACCGGGTCCGCCGAAGGCGATCGCGGTGGCGACGCCGCCGATGTTGCCCATGCCGACGCGGCCAGCCAGGGACATCATCAGCGACTGGAAGGAGGAGGTGCCGTCCGGGGAGACGTTGCCCTTCTTGAGCTGGTTCAGCATGTCAGGGAGATTGCGGATCTGGAGAAGTCCGGTGCGGATCGTGAAGAAGAGCCCGACGATCAGGCACAGGCCGATCAGGGGGACCGACCAGATCAGGTTGTTCGCACCTTCGATCAGGAAGTCGATGCTCATGAGCTGCTCCTGGGTAGAGGATAAGGATGTGCGCAGGGGGTGGGGACCGGAAGAACCGGACCGCGGACCGGCCAGCTGACGTCTTCGGCGAGCTGGGATGTGAAGGCGGTCACGGATCGGCGCTGAAGGCACACTAACCGCTCGGGGCGCCGGATCGCGCGATCCGGGGGCGAACCGGGGGTCTCGTGACGTTCTCGTGACCACGTTCGTGCCGGGTGCGGGGCGACGGATGAAGCGGGCGCGGTCGGTGCGGGCATGGGTGCGGGCATGGGTGCGGACACGGGGCGGCGGGGCGCGGAACGGGGCTCGCGGAGGGGCCGACGTGATGTGCGCCCTCCCGTTTGGAACCAGCGTGAGCGCCCCCTACACTGGTCACGACCCCTCGTGCGGTGTCATCTTGCTGAACTCCCCCAGGGCCTGACGGCAGCAAGGGCAGGTGAGCTCTGGCAGGTGCACGAGGGGTCGCCTCATGCCCGGATGCACCTCGTGCCCCGCCTGCGCCGACCGGGGGTTGCCCCCACCCGAGCCGGGTGGATCTCCTGGTTCCGGGCACGCGTGCCCGCTTCCTAGCGTGGGAGACCACGCGGAGCCCGCCCTGGTGCCCGCGGATCCTCACCAGGAGCGCACGATGTCCCCGATCGCCGCCTCGCCGACTGCCGCCGACTCCCCGGCGCCCTCCTCCGCCACCACTATCTCCGCCCCCGACCTGCGCCGCGTGCTCACCTTCCTCGGCATCGCGCTCGTCGTCAGCACCGCCGCATCCGTCCCCTTCGCGACCGGCCTGCTGCCGGGGTCCGCCGTCGGCCTCGTGGTGCCACTCGCCCAGCTGTCCCCGTTGCTGGCGGGATTGATCGTGCGACGGCGCGACGAGACCGTCGGCCGCTCCCTGGGTCTGACCGTCCCCTCGTGGTCGGCCCTGGCCATCGCGTCCCTCGCCGCGATCGTCGCCTTCGTGATGGTGCCGCTGGCGCGGGCGCTGGTGGGCATCGGTGCCGGTGCCCCACTGCTTGCCGACACGGTCTCTGTACAGGCACTGCTGCTCGCCGTGCCGCCGGTGCTGATCATGCAGGCTCTGTTCGCGATCGGTGAGGAAGCGGGCTGGCGCGGCTGGCTGCACCGCGAGCTCGCACCGCTCGGGTTCTGGCCGATGTCGCTGCTCATCGGGGTGGCCTGGGCGCTCTGGCACGCCCCGATCGTGCTCGCCCTCGGCCTCGGCCCGCGCGAGGCCGTGACCTATCTCGGCACCATCGTCGCCGTCGCGCCGCTGCTGTCCGCGCTGCGCGATATCTCGGGCACCGCCTGGGCGGCCGTGCTCGGGCACGCCCTGTTCACCAGCGTCCGCGTCGCCCTCGAGCAGAATGTGCTGGGGCCCGTCGGCCCGAGCACCGCCTGGCTGCTGGATCTCTGCTCCTGGTTGCTGTGGATCGTGGCGGCCTGGATGGTGCTGCGCGTCGGCGGAGCGCTCACGTCGGCCGGGCGCGCAGGGCGGATCGAGAACCTCCCGCCGCAGAGCGTGACCGAGCACGGTCCTGCGGGTACCGTCCCCGGTGCCTGAGCCGGGGCGGGGCGCCGCGCCTCCCATGCCGCCGGCATCCCGCGCCCCGCGCCTCCCGCGCCCCGTGCCTCACGCCCTTCCCCCGCGGCCGCACGAGCCGTAGCGTGACGGGACCACTTCTGCGAGGCAGGGAGCCGCCGTGAGGATCGAGACCGTCCATCGGGTCGCACGTCCGCAGCCCGACGTCCTGGCCTGGTACGACAATCCTGGAGCGCTCGTGAGGCTGACCCCGCCCGGGCTCGCGTCGGCGGATGATCCCACCGTCGGCGGCATGCGCGGCGGTCGACTGGTCGGGACCCGCTTGGGCCCGCCGATCCTCCCTGACCTGCTGCGACCCCACTGGATCCTGCGCCAGGTCGAGCACGAGCCGGAGGGACGGTTCGTGGACCAGCAGGTCCACGGCCCCTGGCGCACCTGGCGACACGAGCACCGTCTCGAGGCGGAGGGGAGCGGCACCGCGATCCGCGACAGCGTCGAGGTCGAGCTGCCGCGCCGGCTGGAGCGGCTGGCCCCGGTGGTCGAGTCCCAGCTGCGACGCCTGTTCGCGTTCCGCGCCCGCCAGCTGCACGACGATCTCGCCTTCCATGCCCGCTACGCCCACGTGCCTCGCCGCACCATCGCGATCACGGGCTCCTCGGGCCTGATCGGCACCCAGCTCGCGGCCCTGCTCGAGACCGGAGGGCACACCGTGCATCGGATGGTCCGCGAGCACGACGTCGCACCGGGGGAGATCTCCTGGGATCCGCGGGCCGGAGAACTGGACCCGTCGGACCTGGAGGGTGTCGACGTAGTCGTGAACCTCGCCGGCCGCTCGATCGCGACCCGGTGGTCCGCTGCGTCCCGGCGCGAGATCCGCGACTCCCGGATCAACGGCACCATGCTGATCTCCCGCACAGTGGCCGGGATGCGGGAGGGCCCCGCGGCGCTGGTGCAGGCCTCCGCGATCGGCCTGTACGGGCCTCGGCGACCCGGGGAGCTGCTCACCGAGGCCGACCCCGGAGGCGAGGGGTTCCTCGCTGACCTGGTCCGCGACTGGGAGGGCTCCAGCCATGCCGCCGCCGAGGCGGGTGTGCGGGTCGCGCACGTGCGCACCGGGATGGCCCTCAGCGACGCCGGCGGCTCCTTGCTGCCGCAGCTGCCGTTGTTCCTTGCCGGCGTGGGCGGCCGGCTCACCGATGGTGAGGCCATGACCTCGTGGATCTCGCTCGACGACATCGTGCGCGCGTTCGGCCATGCGGCGCTCTCGGCCGACGTCGAGGGCCCGCTGAACGGCGTCGGCCCGCAGCCCGTCACCGCGCGAGAGTTCGCCCGTACCCTGGGGAAGGTGCTCCGTCGTCCCGCGGTGGTGCCGGTACCGCCGGCCGGCCCGCGGCTCGTGCTCGGCAGCGCTGCCGCCGACGAGCTGATCAGCGTCGACCAGAACGTCTCCTCGGCCCGTCTCGAGGCCAGCGGATTCGTTCCGGCCCACGCCACGCTCGAGGACGCGCTGCGGCACGTGCTGCGGCGCTGAGGCCCGACGAGACCCGTCTCGCTCGAGCCGAGGGGTCGGAGGTCTGGGTGAGTCCGCGCCACGACCTCGCTACGACCTCGCCACGGCCGACGCCGGACAGGATTCGCGAATGCTGCATTTTCCGTGCCCGCGAATGGGGTTTCGGATAGTGTTCCTCGCGGAGAGTCCGACGCGATGGTGCCTGCGGAGCGTCCTCAGTGACCCGATGTCTGCGGGTGATCGTCGAGAACCGACCATCACCGGTGGCCTGGCGCCCTGGGAGGTCCGAGGAAGGATTGACCAGATGCATCCCTCACACGATCCCGCTCCGACGCGCCGGCGCATGCTCGGCGTCGCCGCAGCGCTCGGTGCCGCGAGCGCCACCGTTCCGGCGGCTGCCGATCCTCCCGCTCCTGATCCTGTCGGTCCCGGCGCGACGAAAGCGGGGACCGTCACCGCGACTGCCGGCGACGGCTCCGGCGAGGGGAACGGCTGGGCCGATGCCCCGGACCCCGCCTCGGTGCTGTTCCTCGACGCCCCGGCGACCGAGTGGGCCGACGGCACGCTGCCGATCGGCAACGGCCGCGTGGGCGCGACCTTCTTCGGCGATCCCGTGCGCGGCGTGGTCCAGCTCAACGAGATCAGCCTCTGGGCCGGTGCGATCGACTACGACAACGCGCTGAACGGCGACGACGACGGTGACATGGACACGTCCATGACCGGCTTCGGCACCTACCTCTCCGGCGGCCGTCTGCTGATCGATGTGCTCGGGGCCGACGGCTCCGACGAACCCGTCGAGGGTGCGGAGCTGCGCCGCGAGCTCGACGTCGCCACCGGGCTGCACACCATGACCTCCCAGGCTCCCGGAGGAGTCGTCGTGCGCCAGGAGGCCTTCGCCTCCACCCCGGCGGATCTTCTCGTGCTCGCTCTGGACGCCGAGCAGCCGCTCCGTGTGGAGCTGGCGCTGGAGAGCGACCAGGAGGGCACGGAGCTGTCGGCCGATGTGGACGAGCGGACGCTCTGGGCGACCGGCACGCTCGGCAACGCTCTGCAGCATGCGACGGCCGTGCGGATCCTGGAGAGCGATGGGACGGTGGAGTTCGCTGCAGACGGAGTGTCCGCGCAGATCCACGAGGTGACCCGGCTCGTGCTGCTGGTGGACCAGGCCACGGACTACGTGCGTGACCCGCAGAAGGGCTGGCGCGGCGCCGACCCCGCGCACACCGCCCGTCGCCACCTCGCCGGCGCCGCCCGCACCGGGCACGCCGACCTGCGCAGCCAGCACCTCACCCATCTCACCGAACGCACGTCGCGGGTGGACCTGCAGGGGATCGACTCGTCGGCCGAGGTGCTGGCGCTGCCCCTGGATCAGCGGCTCGAGCGCGTTGCGGAGGGGGAGGAGGACCCCTCGCTGGAGAGGCTGCTGTTCTCCTACGGGCGCTACCTGCTGCTGTCCTCCTCGCGGGAGGGAGGGCTGCCCGCGAACCTGCAGGGGCTGTGGAACGACTCCAACTCTCCGGCATGGTCCTCGGACTACCACTCGAACATCAACCTCCAGATGGCGTACTGGCCTGCCGAGATCAGTGCGATCCCCGAGACCCATGAGGCGCTGATCGGATGGTTGATCGCCAGCAGGGAGTCGCTTCGTCGGGCGACCCGGAACGCCTTCGGCCCGGTGCGCGGCTGGACAGCCCGCACCTCCCAGTCGCCCTGGGGCGGCAACGCCTGGGAGTGGAACACCGTGGCCAGCGCCTGGTATGCCACGCATGTGATCGAGCACTGGGATCACGGACGCGATGAGGACTTCGCCCGCGAGATCGCCTGGCCCTTCGTGGACGAGGTGTGCCAGTTCTGGGAGGACCGCCTGATCGAGGGGGAGGAGGGGACGCTCCTCGCGCCCGATGGCTGGTCACCCGAGCACGGCCCCCGCGAGGACGGTGTCATGCACGACCAGCAGATCGTGCGCGAGCTGTTCGAGGGCGCCGCCACCCTGGCCGAGGCGGTCGGGGCCGACGAGATCCGCCGCGACGAGCTCCGAGCGGTCGCCGAGAACATCGCCGGGGAGAAGATCGGATCCTGGGGTCAGCTGCAGGAATGGCAGGAGGACCGCGATGATCCAGCGGACCTCCATCGCCACACCTCGCACCTGTTCTCCCTGTTCCCCGGCAGCCACATCACCCCCGCCACCCCCGAGCTGCAGCGCGCCGCGAAGGTCTCGCTGCTCGCCCGCTGCGGGTTGCCTCCCACCGACGACGGCACGGACCAGCCGGCCGATTCCCCGGTCCCCGAGGACTTCGAGTCGCACGTCAGCGGCGACTCGCGACGGTCGTGGACCTGGCCCTGGAGGGCGGCGCTGTTCGCACGCCTCGGGGACGGCGATGCCGCTCATGCGATGGTGCGCGGCCTGCTGCGCTACTCGACGCTGCCGAACCTGTGGGCCACCCATCCGCCGTTCCAGATGGACGGGAACTTCGGGATCACCGCAGCGATCGGCGAGATGCTCGTGCACAGCCATGAGCGCACGGCCGACGGGCAGGTGCTGGTGCGCCTGCTGCCGGCGCTGCCCAGCGCCTGGGCGCCTGCCGGCTCGGTGAGCGGGCTGCGCGCCCGCGGCGGGCTCGAGGTGAGCGTGAGCTGGCAGGACGGCGCGGTCACGGACTGGTCCGTGGAGGCGGCGACGCCGGGGGCCGTGGGCAGCGCGGTGGTCGTCGTCGACGGGCAGGAGACCCCGATCGAGGTCGCGCCGGCGAGCTGAGCCGGCTGCCGTGCTCCACCCTGCTGGCATGCCGCCGGGTGGGCGCGGGCAGCGCAGCGGTGTTCAACGGGGTGCAGGCCGCTTACGGGCGCGGTCCGCTCAGAAGCGCTCAAAGGGCGCGGTCCGCTCAGAGAGGCTCGGAGGGGAGCGGGCCGCTCAGAGGTGCTCGGAGGGGCGCTCGGCGAGCAGCCGGGCCTCCTCGAGGAGCTCCTCGTCGGCCACGGAGAGCTCGCTGCCCTGCGACGCAGTGCTCTCGGACGGGGTGTCCTCGGACGGGCCGCTTCCCGTGGTGGAGCTCGCCAGGGTCGCGCCGTCCTCCGTGAAGTCCTGGACAGGCTCCTGGCAGGCCAGGGCGTTGAGCAGGGCCGCGATGACCACGAGGCCGGCGGCGCCCATGGGCAGCCACATCGACGCCTGGACGCCCGCGCTCTCGGCGACCGCGCCGGTCAGGGCCGAGGCGCCGGACTGGCCGACGATCGTCGCCGATCCCACCATCGTCATCACGGTCGCGGAGCGTCCCTGAGGGCTGCGCGCGGCGGCCAGGCTGAACAGCGTCACGACCGTCGGCCCGATGCCGATGCCGGCGACCGCCATCGCCCCGATGATCCCGGCCAGCCCACCGGAGAGCCCGAAGGCGATCATCGCGGCGAGCATCAGCGAGGAGAACACGAGCCAGCGGGCGCGCAACCGGAACCGCTCGGGGAACAGGGTGATGCTCAGGGCGAGGATCGTGGAGCCGATGCCCATCACGCCGTAGACGAGGCCGGCGGAGTCGCCATGACCCGTCTCGGCCAGGAAGGCCGTGAGCGAGGTGAGGACGGTGCCGAAGAAGAGCCCGACGCCCAGCGCGCCGGCGACCACGACGAGCACACCGAGGGCACGCAGCTCACGCGCGGGCGCCTGGGTCACCGGCTCCTCGGTGGTGGGAGCGGCCACCTTCGCCGTCGGATGCAGGGCGAAGGCCGTGACGAACACCAGCGTGAGCACGGCGGCGCCGATCATCGGCGCGGCCGGGCTGAGCGTGGTCGCGAGCAGCCCGACCACGACGGGGCCGAACACGAAGGCGGTCTCGTCGGCCGCGGACTCGTAGCCCATCGTGCCGTTCAGGCTCTTCGCACGGCGCGCCGAGGGCAGACGGGTGAGGATCAGCTGCACCAGCCGACTGCGCGAGAACGGTCCGATCTGCGGTGAGGTCGCGCCGATGACGAAGCCGACGGCGAGCACCGCAGCATCCGGCAGCGGGCTGAACGCCACCGCGGCCATCGCGAGCAGCGCCAGGGAGTTCACGATCCCCGCGGCGAGGATGACGCGGCGCTGGCCGATCCTGTCGGCCGCGGCGCCGAGCAACGGGCCGATCAGCGCCGAGCCGAGGCCGACGACCGCCGAGTTCACTCCGCCCAGCGCGATCGACTCACGAGCGGAGACGACGAGGGTGAGCGTGCCGACGACCATCATCGCGAAGGGGAAGCGAGCGATGAACGCGATCGGGAAATAGGCGGCGCCGGCGACCCCGCGCAGGGTGGCGGGTGCCTGCTGCGCATCGGTGGCGGGGAGGTGAGGCGTGGACATCGCTGCTCCGGACGGTGAGGTGCCGCCTTGGACGGTCCGACGAGGGACCCGAGGTAGATGCACTGCGGGGGCCCGTGGAGCCGGGCCGATCTGACGGCCCCATCCTAAGGACGGCCCGGGGGATCGGCGAGGGTTCACGGCGCGGCGGTGCGCGGTGTCACCACGGCGGCCACTGCACCTGCTCACCACGCTCGTTCACCGCATCCGTTGACCGCGCCTGTTTCCGCCTCCGGTCACCGCGCCTGTCCACCGCACTCGCTGCTGCGGCCCCGCGGGGTCTGTCGTCTTCGGGGCGACCTGTCGCCGCCGGGCCGTGGGTGAGGAGCACTGGCGATATAGCCAGTGCTCCTCACCCACGGCCCACCGAAGACACGGGCCCGACCGGCCCCGATGGCGCGGGCACCTACCGGTTCACGGAAGCCACGGGCACCTGCCCACCGAAGACACGGGTCCCTGCTGGCCCCGATGACGGCGCAGATGCGGCCCGGCCTCGCCCGTTCACCCGGGCCGGAGCGAGCGCCGCGCGGGCCGGGCCGGATTGGGCCGACGCGCGGGCCGAGCTGGAGCGGGTCGACGCACCACAGAGCCCGCCCCGCCGGAATGGCGGAGCGGGCTCGGAGCGGGCCGGGAGCGACGGGGAGGCGTCAGACGGAGGCGGGCTGCTTCTCCGTCGCGCCGTCCGCCGCCAGCTCGTCGTCGGCCGATCCCGGGGCGGTCTTCGCGGGGGCTTCCGCATCGGCGGTCTCCTGCGCCTCCTCGGCCTGAATGGCCTGGAAGGACGTGCGACGAGCCGCGTCATAGGCGGACTTGTCCAGGATCTTCTCGCGCTTGGCGACGATCACACCCACCAGCGACTGGCCGGTGACATTCAGGGCGGTACGGCCCATGTCGAGGATCGGGTCGATGGCGAGCAGCAGGCCCACGCCCTCGAGCGGGAGGCCCAGGGTGGAGAGCGTCAGCGTGAGCATCACGGTCGCGCCGGTCATGCCGGCGGTCGCGGCGGAGCCCAGCACCGAGACCAGCACGATCAGCAGGTAGTCGGTGACGCCGAGCGGCACCCCGTAGAAGTTCGCGACGAAGATCGCGGCCAGCGCCGGGTAGATCGCGGCGCAGCCGTCCATCTTGGTGGTCGCGCCCAGCGGGATCGCGAAGGAGGCGTAGTGGCGCGGCACGCCCATGCGCTCGGTGACGGACTGCGTCATCGGCATGGTGCCCAGCGAGGAGCGGGAGACGAAGCCGAGCGAGGTCGCGGGCCACACGCCGCGGAAGAACGATCCGATGGACAGCCCGTTGAGCTTCAGCAGCACCGGGTAGACGACCAGCAGCACGATGAACAGACCGATGTAGACATCGGCGACGAACACGCCGAGCTGCCCGATCGCGTCCCAGCCGTAGCTGGCCACGGCATTGCCGAGCAGGCCCACGGTGCCGATGGGGGCGAGGCGGATGACCCACCACAGCAGCTTCTGCACGATCTCCAGCGCGGAGCCGGTGACCTTGAGGAAGGGCTCGGCCTTATCGCCGACGGAGAGCACCGCGATGCCCACGGCGATGGAGATGACCAGGATCTGCAGGGCGTTGAAGCTCAGCGAGACGGTGCCGTCATCCCCCGCGCTGCCCTCGATGCCCAGGAAGTTCGTGGGGACGAGCCCGGTGAGGAAGTCCATCCACCCGCCCTGGGTGTCGGAGGCCTGGGCGGCGTCCGCCGAGACGCTCGAGTTCTTGCCGGGGGAGGTCACGGCGCCGAGCGCGATGCCGATCGACACCGCGATGAGCGAGGTGATCGCGAACCACAGCAGGGTCTTCCCGGCCAGGCGGGCGGCGTTGGTGACGCCGCGCAGGTTGGCGATCGAGGTGATGATCGCGAGGAAGATCAGCGGCGGCACGAGCGCCTTCAGCAGCGTCACGAAGATCGTGCCGATGGTGTTCAGCGCGGTGGTCAGCCAGTTGGCGCCGTCCTCGCCCGTGCCGGGGCCCATCTGGGCGGCGACGAGTCCGAGGACCACGCCGAGGACGAGCCCGATGAGGACCTGCCAGCCGAAGGGGATGCGAACGATCGCGCGCAACGGGTTGCGCGTGCGCCGCGAGGTCGCGAGGGCGGGGGCGGTGGATGTGCTCACGTCGAGCGACGCTACGCCGTTGCGAGGGCGACATCAATGCATTGGTTAGGGGGTCACAGTAGGGGAGCTTATGGGTTTGGCGGCGCTCCCTGGCAGGGCCTCCGGTAGGCGGCGCGGGCTGCTGCCGATCGTGCCCGCGGTGACGTGCCCCGACGCCGGAGGCTCGGGAGGCTGGCGGTGTCAGGCGGTGCCGGACCCGGCGCGGAGGGACGCGAGCTCGTCCGGGGAGCGGACTACGCAGAACTGGTTCCCCTCGGGGTCGGCCATCACCGTCCAGCCGGAGCCGGGGCCGTAGATCCCCCGGCGGTCCGCCACGACGGTCGCGCCGTGCTCGAGCAGCCAGGTGGTCTCCGCGTCCTGGGTCCGTTCGCGAGGCCTGAGGTCGAAGTGGATGCGTTTGTCCGGCAGCACGTGGTCACCGACCTGCAGGAACAGCAGTGTGTGACCGGTATCGGGATCGCTGATCGGGCATTCGTCGTCCCCGGGCCGGTTCGGGTCCGCGGGATCCGTCTCGTAGCCGAGCGTCATCCGCCACCATTCGCTGAGTGCGAAGGCGTCATGGCAGTCGATGCTCGTATGGGAGATGAAGGAGGCCATCTCCAGAGGGTTCGTGCTGCCGACGTCTCGGTCAAGCTCTTTCTCTGAGGGTCTGAGGGTCTGAGGGTCTGAGGGTCTGAGGGTCTGAGGGTCTGAGGGTCTGAGGGTCTGAGGGTCTGAGGGTCTGAGGCGAGGCCGACGCCGAACGGCTGGCATCGCTCGCCGCCTCGTCCGTTCGGCTGATGCCGCCCCATGAGGCGTCTCCGTGCGGCGGATGTGTCGGCTGACCTCGGATGGCACGCTGGCAGCATGCCGAAAAGTTCTGCCGAGCATGACCGCGCTGACGACGTCGATCCCGCCGACGCCGAGGCCGAAGGACCCTCTGCCGACGCCGACGCCGACGCCGACGCCGACGCCGACGCCGAGACCGTTGCTGACGATGAGCCGGCGGAGGAGGGGCCCTTCGGTGCTCAGGAGCCCACGCGGTTCGCTGCGGACGTCGAGTACAGCGGACGCGCCGACGGCCACGACTATGTGGTGCGCGTGCAGCACCGTTTCCTCGATTCCCGCTTCACCGTGGACATCGACGGCGTCGAGCACGACCCCGTGGCCGAGGAGAAGGCCCGGAAGAAGGCAGGAAAGTCAGGGGACGCCGAGAAGGTCGACCGGGCCGACGGCGCGGACGAGGACGACCGTGCCGATGCCGATGCCGATGCTGACGACCTGAGGTTCACGATCGGCGACTCGTTCACCTATGTCAGGTGCACGGTGCGCCGCCGCGGCGAGAAGGGCGGTTTCACGGATGCCGAGACGATCGTGGTGAGCACTGCCGGTTTCGGGGGTGCCGGCGAGGTCGACGTGCGCCACGGGCTCGAACGCACCCTGCTGGTGCCGACGCCGGGCAGCCCGTCGGCCCTGCGTGATGAGAAGCGGACCGCGAAGCCGACCCGGTACGCACTGCTCGCGGCCCTCCCGAAGGCTGCCGGCTACCTCATCCCGCTGCTCGGCATCGGCGCGCTGTTCAGCGGTCTCCTGGACCCCGTCAAGGCATGGGTGGGGGAGCGGGTCCGCCCAGTGATCGCGGCGATCGATGCGTTCGTGCAGCCGATCAAGGACTGGTTCGACGAGCTGCTGCGACCGGTGCGGGAGTTCCTCGCGGCCCTGTTCGCGCCGATCGGAGAAGCCATCGCTGCCATGCTGCGACCCCTCCAGAGGGCCGCGGCCTGGTTGAGGGAGCTGCTGTTCGGATGGATCCCCGATCTCTCCCTGCCGTTCTCCGTGCCCGGCTGGGTCGTGGATCTGGCCGTGCCGGTGATCGTCGTCCTCGTGGTGTTCGCCGTGACCTTCGGCAGGCTGCGCCGTCGCCGGGAGAAGCTGGCGGCGACGCGGGCCGCGTCGGCTGGAATGCGGGGCGGGGCGGGAACCCCTGAGGAGCCTGACGGCGCTGGTGGGCCTGACGGGACTGATCGGGCCGCCGGCGCTGATGGCGCTGATCAGGCTGACGGGACTGATCGGGTGTCGCGCACGTCGCCCGTCGCGAGCACATCGGACGACGCGACTGCCCCCGGGGTCCCCAACTCCGCGGGCATCGTGCGCGCGGATGCAGTCGGGGAGACGCGAGAACCGGTCGACGACGCCTCCGAGAGGTGATCACCAGCACGGTGGAACCTCTCCTCCACAGGACCTCTTCATCCCCAGCGGCGGCAGACGTCGGTGCCCTCCATTAGCCTGTGTGGGTGGCCACTGCTCTGTACCGTCGTTACCGCCCGGAGTCCTTCGCCGAGGTGATCGGGCAGGACCATGTCACCACGCCTCTGCGGCGTGCTCTGCGCGCGGGCCGGATCGGTCACGCATACCTCTTCTCGGGGCCGCGGGGATGTGGCAAGACCACCTCGGCGCGCATTCTCGCGCGCTGTCTGAACTGCGCTGAGGGGCCGACGGACACCCCCTGCGGTCAGTGCGACTCCTGCCGCGACCTCGCCACCGGCGGCTCCGGCAGCCTCGACGTGGTCGAGATCGACGCCGCCAGCCACGGCGGTGTGGACGACGCCCGTGAGCTGCGTGAGCGGGCCTCGTTCGCGCCCGTGCGCGACCGCTACAAGGTGTTCATCATCGACGAGGCCCACATGGTGACCTCGGCAGGCTTCAACGCCCTGCTGAAGCTCGTCGAGGAGCCGCCGGACCACGTGAAGTTCGTCTTCGCGACGACCGAGCCGGACAAGGTGATCGGCACCATCCGCTCACGCACCCACCATTACCCCTTCCGTCTGATCCCGCCGCAGGTGCTCGCCCCCTACCTCGAGGAGGTCTGCGCGGCCGAGGGCGTGAACGTGGGCGAGGGAGTCATGCCGCTGGTGGTGCGCGCCGGCGGCGGGTCTGCCCGTGACTCCATGTCGGTGCTGGACCAGCTCATGGCCGGCGCCGCGGAGGGCGGGCTGGACATGGCCACCGCGATCGCGCTCCTCGGGTTCACCGACACCGCGTTGCTGGATACGGCGATCACCGCCGTCGCCGAGCGGGACGCCGCTGCTCTCTACGGCGCGGTCGAGCATGTCCTGGCCACCGGGCATGAACCGCGTCGCTTCGTCGAGGACCTGCTCGAGCGGATGCGTGACCTCATCGTGCTGGCAGCGGTCCCGGACCGCGGGGCCGACCTGCTGCCGCAGGTTCCGGCCGACGATCTCGAGCGCATGCGCACCCAGGCCACGCTGTTCGCCCCGGCAGATCTCTCGCAGTGCGGTGATCTGGTCCACGAGACCTTGTCCACGATGAGCGGCGCGACCTCTCCGCGGCTGCACCTCGAGCTGCTCGCGGCGCGCCTCGTGCTGCGCGCGACGAGCGGGCAGCGCTCGCCGTCCCCGCGAGGTGCCCGCGCGCGGGAGGTCGTCCCGCTCCGGCGCAGAACACCCGCGGCGCGACCGCCCAGCCCGGCGAGCGCCCCGGCACCGGCGCGGCGCCGGTGGTCGCGAGGAAGCCCGCCGGATCGCCAGGAGAGGCGGAGGCCGCACGCCAGGCTCGCGGTGGCCGACCGCAGGGTGCACGCCCGGAGCAAGTGGGCCAGCAGCCCGGCGGTCAGCCCGCCTGGAACGCTGCCCAGGTGTCCCAGGCGGCGCAGACTGCCCAGGCACCGCAGGCACCGCAGGCACCGCAGGCACCGCAGGCACCGCAGGAACCAGCGTCCTCGCAGGACCCGAATGCTGCGCCGGCACAGGCGTCCGAGCCCGCCCGACAGTACGACCGCGCAGACAGTGCGTCCGCGCAGGCTGACCGAGCGCCCGCGCAGGGTCAGTCGTCCCAGGCTTCGTGGGGGACCGCCACCGAGGATCAGCAGGCTGGGCCGGATGCGCGCGGTGCAGCGTCTGCGCCGCAGCAGCCGGCACCGGAGGTGCGCAGCGCGGCCTCCGCACCGCAGCCGCAGCAGGACGTCCCGTCGGCGTCCGAGGATCACGGCCAGCCCCAGTATCAGGACTCGGGTCAGGTTCCGGCTCCGAGTCAGACTCAGGTTCCGGCCGCTGGCGGCGTGAACCCGGACGACGTGCGCGAGCATTGGTCAGCGATCCTGGACGAGCTCTCCCAGATCCGTCGGCCGAGCTGGGCCCTGGTCTCCCAGAATGCTCACGTCCACGGCGCGCAGGGCACCACACTCGTGCTCGGGTTCCGCACCGAAGGCCTGGTCTCGGCCTTCCATCGCGGCACCGCTGCGGAGAACCTGGCCGACGCCGTGCGCCGCATCCTGCACACCGAGATCACCGTCGACGCGGTCGTGGGCGAGGACCCCGGCCCCGGCGGTGGATCCGGTGGCGGCGGCGGATCGGGTGCGCCCGGCCCCAGCGGCGGATCGCGCCCCGGTCCCGGAGCGTCACAGGCCGGTTCCGGGAACCAGGGCGGGCAGGCCCCGGGGACGGCGCAGGGCCAGTCCGGGCCGCCCGTTCAGCAGGCTCCGCAGGGCGGGCCGCGCCAGGGCGCAGGTCCCGGTGGAGGTCCCGGGGGTGCTCCTCGGTGGGGAGATGCGGTGACGCCGACGGGCTCAGCGCCTCCTGCGTCGGCTCCGTCTGCGGCAGTGCCGTCAGCGATGCCTGCCACTCCTGCCACGGCGTCCGCGCCGTCCGCACCGGCCTCGGCGCCCTCAGCCTCCACTCCGGCATGGCCTGAAGCGGCCTCCGTCAACGGGCCGGGGTCTGCCAGCGGTGGCGCCTCCGCGAGCGCAGCGCCGGCGTCCGCTTCCTCGGCATCCCCCTCCGGGCAGGAGGCTCCGCAGGCCTCCGTCGGCCAGCGTGCGGCGGACCGCGCGATGCAGGCCGCTGCGCGGGCCTCCCAGAATCGCGCGTCGCAGCCCGGTGTGCCCGACCGCGTGGAGGATTTTGCCCCGGAGCCCGACGACCCGTACCCGCCGGATCCCGAGGACGGCTACGGCCAGACGCAGCCCGTCCCGCAGGTCGCGGACAGCACGCCGCCGTCCGGACACCTCGATCGGTGGTCCGACGCACTGGCTCCCCAGACGGGGGCCGCGCCGGCAGCACCCGGGCGACAAGGTCAGGCTCCCTCTGCTGGGCCGGATGGGAACGCCGGAGCGTCGCAGACGTCGGATGGGAACGCCGGTGCGTTGCAGACCTCGGGCGAGATCCCGGAGGTCGAGGACGCCGGGCGGGATTCCCTGCCGCCGGAGGAGCCGCGCACCTACGGGCAGAACGCTCTGCGGCGCGCGATCGCCGAAGGTCGCGTGGTCCGTTCGATCCCCGCGCGCGGCATCACGACGACGCAGGATCCGGCCCCGGCGCAGGCCCTGCCGTCGGGCCACGATGAGCCATCGGACCACACTGAGGAGTCGTCCCCGTCTGCCCCGTCGGCGACCGCCGCACCGCCGCAGGAGCCCGCGCAGAACTCAGCTGCTCCGCAGGGGTCGGCGTCTGCGCGGGCGGCGGCATCCTGGGGTGCTCCGTCGGCCGCATCCGCCGCACCGACGCCCGCAGGCAGCTCCTCGCCCCCCGCGGGGTCCCCGTCCGCCCCGGAGCCCGCACGCAGCGGCGCAGCGCTCGTGCGCGAAGCAGCGCACGCCTCCCGCAGCGCCGGTCTGCGCACGGGACGCGGCACGGAGCCGGAGCCGGTGGAGTCGGATCCGACGGGCGGCGCCACCCGGGATGACGACGACGCCGTCGTCGCGACCCGCAACGGCCGCGAAGTGATCGAGTCCGTGCTCGGCGGCAAGGTCCTCGAGGTCATCGACGAGACCGAGCGGTACTGACGCGCGGTGCGATACGGACCTGCGGTGCGGTACTGACCCGCGGTGCGATACGGACCCGCGGTGCGGTACTGACCCGCGGTGCGATACGGACACGCGGTGCGGTACGGACGCGCAGCGAGGTGCGGACGTGTGGTGCAGCACCGACGAGCCGCATTGAGCAGCACTGAGAGCACTGTGCCGACCACTACGGGCCGACGCCTGAGAGCAATGCCCCGCTGTCCACGGCCGGGCGCGTCAGCCTCGACCGGCGGGACTCAGACCTCGCGCGGCTCGAGCAGGGAGAACAGGTCGGTGCGCAGCGTCGCCGGGTTGATGTCCGGCATCGGAGGCGTTACGTAGAACTCCCAGAACGGGTAGGTCATCTGCTCCTCGGACTCACCGACCTCCTCGGTGAACGCGCCCCAGCTCTCGGCCAGACCGCCGTAACCCCCGATGTGGCTGCGCCAGGCGATGCGCCCGCCCGGGAGCACGGAGGGCACGACCTCGTAGCCGCTGGGCAGCTCGAGCGTCTCCGTCAGCGGGGTGTCGACGGGGAACCCGACCTCGAGATCCGCCGTGGAGACGGGCGCGCGATGGTGCAGCGAGAACGCCGGACCGGAGGGGTGGATGCCCACCTCCTCCAGCGCGGTGATCAGGTGCGAGAACACCCCATCCATCAGGGCCGGCATCTCGTACATCGGGAAGTCCCGCTGGCTGACCACGGCAGTCGGAATCTCCGGAGCCATGCTCACCTTGCATTCGGTGATCGGCTCCTGGGCGTCATAGGGGGGTGGCAACGCCGTCATCGTGCAGATCCTGTTCGAAGTCGAGAACGGGCCGTGCACGGTGCGACGACCCGGCTCGACGGTACCCGTCGGATCCCCCGGTGACCAGCGGTGACCACCCCCGGGATGTCTGCGGTCACCCCGTGATGAGCGCGGTCACCGCGTCGGCTCAGGGAGCGGGGTCGCGGTGCACGCCGGCGGTGTCCAGCGCGAGCTCGCAGAACATTGAGTTCGACCAGGAGAACCACTCGCGGGTGAAGATCGACGGGTCATCGACATGGACGCCCTCGTGCATCATCCCGGTGCCGCCGTCGGTGCGGATCAGCAGCTCGAGGGTTCGCAGACGCTCGGCGTCGTCGGTGCCGGTGAGAGCCTCGATGTTCTTGCCGATCGGCCACACGTGGTCCTTCGGCGTGTGCGGGGAACCCACCCCTTCGAGGTACAGACCCGCGTAGTAGTACGGGTTCTGCCGGGACAGCACCGCGGCGCGGGTGGCGAGGTAGACGGGGTCGTCCGCCGGCACGCAGTCGAGGTAGGGCAGGCCGAGCAGGCTGGGCACGTTCGCATCGTCGAGGAACACGTGCTGGCCGCGGCCGTCGACCTCGTACGCCCAGATCCGCCTCCCCTCGGGGCCGTCGATCAGGCCGTGCTCCTGCAGCGCCGCACGGATCTCCGCGGAGAGCCGACGGGCCTCGGCGGCGTCCTCCTGCTCCCCGGCGACCTCGGCGAGCAGCTCGCCCAGCCGGTCCAGGGAGAGCGCGAGGAAGTGGTTGCCGGGAATGTTGTAGCCCAGCTCGCAGGCGTCGTCACTGGGGCGGAACCCTGCCCAGACCAGGCCGTTGGGCTCGGTGAGGGAACCGCGGCCGTCCCGCTCCAGCGTGTCCTGCGCCGGGCAGTCGCTGCGGCGGAAGTAGTAGGTCGAGCGGTCCTCGTGATGCTGCTCGGTGCGCACCGTCTCCAGGATCGTGCGCGCCGCGGTCACGAACTTCTCGTCCGCCCAGGAGGTGTCACCGGTGGCCTTCCAGACCCGCCAGGCGAGATCGGGCCCGTAGGAGAGGGAGTCGAGCTCGAACTTCCGCTCCCAGGCCCAAGGGTTGTCGCGGTCGGTGTCGTCGATGTCCCAGTGCGAGGAGTCCTCGGTGCGGTTGAACGCGTTGGCATAGGGATCGATGACGATGTACTGCCAGTGCCGGCGCAGCAGGCCCGTCAGCAGCCCCACCAGCACGGCGCGATCCTCGTCGGAGCCGATCCCGGCGACGACCAGGCGCAGCAGGGGAGTGAGCTGGGCGGCGGAGTCCCGCAGCCACATCGCCGGGATGTCGCCCGTGATCACGAAGGTGGTCCCGTCCTCCTCGACGCTGACCGTGGTCTCGGCGGTGTTGCGCAGATAGGCGACCACGCGTCGGGCGATCTCCTCGCGCTGGGGCGAGTCGTCGAGACCGCTCAGCACGCGCTCGTGCACGGCGTCGAGCAGGGTGGCAGGCAGCTGGACCATGGGGCTCCTCATCGAAGGTCGGGCTGTTCATGACCAGGCTATCCGGATATGTCATGGCGATGGACATATTCGTCGAGGGATGGACCACGGGACGCGGCACGGCGACATGCCGTGGCCGGGGGCGCCCTGCCGTGACGTGCGCGGAGGCACGTCACCGTCGGCGCCCGGCGCCCGGAGCGGCGACTACAGTGGGGGCGTGTACGAAGGCATCGTCCAGGACCTCATCGACGAGCTCGGCAAGCTGCCGGGCATCGGCCCCAAGTCGGCTCAGCGCATCGCGTTCCATCTGCTGGACGCCGACGACGCGGCCGTGCGCCGTCTTGCCGAGGTGCTGGTGACCGTCAAGGACACCGTGCGCTTCTGCGAGATCTGCGGGAACGTCTCCGCGGAGGAGACCTGCCGCATCTGCACCGATCCGCGCCGCACCGACGAGGTGATCTGCGTGGTCGAGGAGTCCAAGGACATCGTGGCGATCGAGAAGATCCGCGAGTTCAAGGGTCGCTATCACGTGCTCGGCGGCGCCATCGATCCCATCGGCGGCGTTGGCCCCAACGACCTGCGCATCACCCAGCTCATGAGCCGTCTGGGCTCCGGGGAGACCACCGAGGTGATCCTCGCGCTGGATCCCAACATCGAGGGCGAGGCCACCTCCGCGTACCTCTCGCGGCTGCTGGGACCCCTCGAGCTGTCCGTCACCCGCCTCGCCTCCGGCCTCCCGGTGGGCGGCGACCTCGACTATGCCGACGAGATGACCTTGGGCCGCGCTTTCCTCGGCCGACGCACCGTGTGAGACCCCACCTGGAGCCTCGATGACCTCCCCGCACTCTCGGGCGCTGCCGCCGCTGACGAACCTGCCGGCCCCGCGGGTGCTGCCGCGGGAGTCACCCAGCCTGGTCCCGCCGGACGCGATCATGGTCGAGTCCAAGGGCCTGCTGCGACGGCGCCTGCTGCGGCGCTCCTGGGCGCCGGGGCTGGTGATCCTGGGGCTCTGGTACGCCTTGTTGGGCCTGTACGTCCTCGGCGCGTCCCCGACGTTCTGGTTCCTCTCCGCCCTGGTCGCGCTGGGGGAGCCGACCTATCTGCGCGCCGCGACCGTCCAGCTGGGGTTCTCCCGCAGCGGTCTCGCGACGGCGTTCGGGCTGCTCCCGCTCGCCGGGACCGTGCTGAGCCTCGCCATGATGCAGCTGGCGCCCAGTGCGATCGCGGGGATGGACCCGCGTCGACACCTCAGCGAACGCGGCTTCCAGCGGGAGGTCGCCACCCGCATCACGGCCATCCTGCTCGCGCCGCCGCTCCTCGTGCTCCTCGCGCTGCCGCTGAGCGTCGTCCTGGGGCTGAAGCAGCCATGGAGCGCCTTGGGCGCCGGTCCGCTGATGGCGCTCACGCTCGGGGCCGGCGCGATCATGCTGGCCTGGGTCCTCGTGCGCCGCACCCTCGCCGTCCCGACGCTGCTCGGAGTGCCCGACGCCGGCGAGGTGGAGACTGCCGGACGCCTGGATCGTGATCCCGCCGTGCGCCTCGCGGCCGCGAAGAAGGTGCTCGCCCAGGACCGTCGGCACCTGCCGCCGAATCCCGGCACCGCCGCGCGGTCCGGGGCCTTCAGCCCCCGCGGTCTGCTGACCGCTCTCGTGCGGATCGCCCGTGCCTGTCTGGTCTGGGTGGCGCCGACGGCGGTGGGGCTGGGCTGGCTCCTGTTCGGGACGGCCGACGCGATCAACACCTTCGGCGGCATGCTCGAGACGAACCTGGTGGAGATCCGCTCGGCGCTGCGCTGGCCGGTCCTCGCCGTCGGCCTTCCTCTGCTGGGGTTGGTCGCTGTGGGGCTGGCGTTCGTGCCGGGCCTCGCGGTGCTCGCCGCCGAGGGGCAGCGGGCAGAGGTCGTCGACCAGCGCACCTATGCCACCTGGCCCGAGCGCGCTCGGGTGAACCCCTGGGAAGCGCGGGTCGTGACGCTGACCGGCGTGTTCAGCGCCGTGCTCGGACTGCTCGGTCTTCTCACCGGCACCGTGCTGCTGGTGTTGCTGGGTGAGACGACGCCGCTGGTGTGGTCCGGGCTGGTCGCGATCGCTCTGGTGCTCGTGCCGCTGCTCGGTGTCGGTGCGACCGCCGCGATGCGCACCGGCCTGCGCGACGTGCTCTACGGACCGGCCGGCGACTACACCCGGCGCGAGACCCCGTATGCGCTGATCGCCCCGGACATCGGCACCCGCACCCAGCGCGGACAGGACCCCGCCGTGCGGGCCGAGATGCGCCGCCGCCTGCAGGCCGAGGGTGCCGCCCAGGGCGTGGCGCTCCTGGACGTCGATGTCGCGGGGGAGCGGCTCTGGATGGACGACTCTGCCCCCGGGACGACGGACACTGCGGTGCGCGAGGCGGATCTCGGTCGGGGGCGCCTGCCGGATTTCGGCGGCGAGGGCTCGCCCTTCACCCGCGGGGCCGACGGGGCCGGCGGGTCTGGCGGCTACGGCGCCGGTGGCTACCGGGCCGGTGACGACGCCTACTTCGACGGCGCACGCTCGGACGGTTCGCGCGCCGACGAGTCGCACCGGCACCCCATCCCCGATTCGATCACGGGCCTGCGCGAGCCCTGAACGCGCGCGGCGGAGCGAGGGGTCCCTCAGGCGATCCGGGTGCCCTTGCCGAGCCGTCTGATCGGCACCGCCACGCGCAGCACCGCCACCGCGAGCGAGGCGAGAGCGAGGAGACCCCACGCGGCCACGCCCATCGGCCACACCGGGAACGACGTCGGGTGGCCGAGATCCGTCGGATAGCCCTCGTCCTGCGGACTGCAGTAGTTGTGGTCCGCAGGGTGCGGCGGGCTGGCGGCCTCCCGCATCCCCGTCTTCAGCAGCACCAGGGCATCGAGGTGGTCGGAGTCGTCGATGTTCTCGAGAGACGAGTCCGGGCGCGGACTCGGCGCGGTCTCGGCCAGCATCACCACGGGATTGGGCCACAGCACCGGCTGGGAGAGATCCATCCGGAAGACCTCCTGGGTCTCGGTGTGCGCGGTGCAGACGCCGCTGTCCATATCGCTCTCGTAGTCCGTGTACTCGGTGTAGTACGTCGTGACCTCCTTCTCCTGATGCAGGAACACCATCGAGGTGCCCCACAGGATCGGGCCGACGACGGTCACGCCGAACACCAGCACGTAGGCCAGCACCACCGATCCCAGCTGACGCTGCGTGAGCGCGGACAGGCCGAGCCCGATCGCGGTCACGCAGAACGTCAGGAAGCAGATCATCAGCACCACCCGCACGACGTAGAGCACGCTGATGTCCCCCAGGAACGCGAGGGGCAGGGCCGACGGCATCGCGAGCACCAGGAAGGCGAGGCCGGTGAGCAGTCCCGCGAACAGTTTGCCGAGCACGATCTCGAGCGGGCTGAGCAGGCTCGCCTGCAGCGTGGCCAGCGTGCCCGCGCTGCGGTCCCCGTTGATCGATCCGGCCGACAGCGCAGGCGTGACCAGCAGCATCGCGAACAGCACGAGCAGCATCTGCAGGCTGAACATGACCCGCGCGACGGGGGCGACCGCGCCCCATTCCGAGGTGTAGAGAGCCGGTGCCAGGGCCAGCAGGCCGATACCCAGCAGCACCACCGTCCATACCCCGAGCGCGACATACCAGCGCACGGAGCGGATCCGCTGGCGCAGCTCGAGCGACGTCATCAGCCACAGACCGCGCGGACGCAGGGAGAACGTTCCGTTCCTCATCAGAGAGCTCCTTCGCGGGTGGCGGCGTCCGACGCGAGGTAAGCGGCCTCGAGCCGTCCGGTGGCAGGGCCGAACGCGACGACGGCGGCATCCTTCGCGGTGAGGTCGCGCAGCAGACGCACGGCGGTGCCCTCGTCGGGCAGGTCCACCACGGCCTCGGCGTGACCGCTGGTGGTGCGGTCGGGACCGACGACCCCGTGATGGCGCACGCCGAGATCGCCGAGCACCCGGTGCAGCACGGACGGGTCGAGCGACTGGACCTTCCAGGCGCGAGGCCGGGCGGCGAGATCGCGCACGCTGCTGGAGTCGACGACATGGCCGTGGTCGACGAAGACGACGTGATCGGCCATCTCCTCGAGCTCGGTGAGGATGTGGCTGGAGACGAGCACGGTCGCGCCGTGCTCGGCGACCTGCCGCACCACGGTCAGCAGCCGGCGCCGGGAGGCCGGGTCCAGGCCCGAGGCGGGCTCGTCGAGAATCAGCACCTGCGGCCCGTGCACGAGGGCACGGGCGAGACCGAGACGCTGCTTCTGCCCGCGCGAGAGCACGTGCGCCGGCTGCTGCGCCAGCGGCTCGAGATCCATCAGCGTCAGCAGCTCCTGGACCCGCGAGCGGATCTGGGCCGACGGCATGAAGTATGCGCGTCCCATCACCTCGAGCACCTCGGAGACGCGCAGCGAGTCCCAGGCCCCGAACTGGTCCGGCATCCACCCCACCATGGCGCGCACGGCGGCGGAGTCCTGCGAGGGATCGACACCGCCCACCAGCACGCGGCCCGACTCCGGTGCGAGCAGCGAGGCGAGCATCAGCATCAGCGTGGACTTGCCGGAGCCGTTCGGACCCACCAGCGCGGTCACCGCTCCTCGCGGGGCGGTGAACGACAGATCGTGCACGGCGCGGACCGTGCCGAAGGAGCGGCTGACGTGCTCGCACACGATGCCCGGAGCCTCGGCCGCTGCACGGTGGCTGGAGGAGGCGTCGGCTGTTGCGCCGGGATCGGAGGCGGCGTCGGCCGCTGCACGGAGGCCGGAGGCGGCGTCGGCTGTCCCGCGGAGACCGGAGGCGGTGTCGGCCGCTGCGTCGGGGTCGGAGGACCCGTCGGCTGTCCCACGGCGGCCGACGGACCCGTCGGCCGCTGCACCGGGGCCGAAGGACCCCTCGCCGGCTGGTTGCTGCTGCGCGTCGTAGGCGTAGCCGTTCCGACCCGAATCCCCCTGGGGTTCCCGGCCGGGATCGTCGGCCGGGGCTGTGTTCTGCGTCATGCGCTCAGATTCTCACGGTGCGACCAGCGATGACAGCGGCGCACCGGGCGCGTTCCGCAGACGAATGGTGCGGAAGGTGTGAAGGTGACGTGGTCTGCGTGGCCTGCGTGGCCTGCGTGGCCTGCGTGGCCTGCTGAGCCTGCTGGACCGTGCGGGGCCTGCTGGGCCTGCTGGGCCTGCTGGGCCTGCTGGGCCTGCTGGGCCTGCTGGGCCTGCTGGGCCTGCTGGGCCTGCTGGACCCGCGGGGCGTGCGGGGCCTGCTGGGGTCGCGGGGCGTGCTGCGGACGGGGACGGGGACGGCGAGTACGGACGGCAGTGAGGACGGTGACGGGAGCGGACGTGTGGCCGGGTCGGGAGCCGCCGCGTCGTCGCTCTGAAGGCCCCCTCTGAGCCGGGTGTAGCGTGAAACACATGCTTGTCATCGGGAACAGGGGAATCACACTCGTCGTCGGCGTCATCATGGCGGCGACGGTGCTCATCGCGTTCAGTTCGCTCGTCTCCGGCAACGACAAGGTGATCGTCACCCTCCTCGGGGTGTTCCTCGCCATGGGCACGGCGCAGCTGCTGAAGGAGCGCCTGCGTCGTCAGGCCGCTCCTCGCGAGCATTCTGTCGAGGATCGCGACGAGACCGACTCGGCCGAGTAGCCGGAGGGGCAGTCAGACGGGCGGCCAGCCGACGAGCCAGGGCGGCCGCGCTCGCCTCGATCCGGCCGGCCCTCGACCACCGCACTCGCCTCCCCCGTCGGCCCTCGCTCACCGTACTTGCCCACCGCGTAGGCCCTCGCGGTCTTCGCCCAACGCACTCGCCCACCGTGTCGGCCCGACGCCGTCATGCGGGGCGGGAACCACCGATGTCATACGGGGCGAGACCCGTCGCTGACATGCGAGGGGCTTGCCGTTGACATGGGAGGGGGCTGTCGTTGCCATGCTGGGTGGGACCCGCCGCTGACGGCGAGCCCCACCCGAAGCATGGTCAGAGCAGAGGGCTCACTCGGCCATGGCCTTGTTGCCCTCCTCCTGGGCCTGCGGAATGCCCTCTTCCGCGGTCAGCCGACCGATGAAGACCTCCTGGAAGATCGGGATCGCGGCCTCGAGGCCCGCGTTGGCGCGAGAGCCGGTGTCCGCTTCGGCCGCGTTCTTCGCGGCCTCGACGAAAACGCTCACGTCGATGCCCTTGTCGTCCCAGAAATCGAGGAACGCCTGCTGAGCATCGACGTGACCGGGGAAGGAGACGCCCTTCTCGGCCAGCGGCATCTGACCATCCACGCTGCCCAGCCAGGTCAGCAGGGCGGCGATGCCCTCCTGCTGGTCGTCGTCGGCCTTCGCATTGCCCACGGCCACCACGCCGTGCACGAGCGACTTGGGGCCCTCGGGGCCCGCGACCGGCGCCGCGAGCGCCCACTCGAACGAGTCGCCCACGCCGTCGGCGATCGCAGCGAGGTTGTACGGGCCGGACTGGAACAGGCCGAGCTTGCCCTGCGTGAACAGATCGCGGGTGAAGTCGCCGTTCTCGTTGGTATCCGAGGCGCTCGGAGCGATGTTCTCGGTATTGATGAGGTCGGCCATGTACTGGAACGCCTCGATGCCCTCGGACGAGGCGAAGGTGTACTCATCCTCCTCCTGCCAGTCCGCTCCGTTGGCGGCCAGCATCGGGCCGATGATCGCCTGGCGGTCAGCCTGCGAGTTGAAGCCGAACTGGGTGCGGGAATCGGCATCGAAGCCGTCGTCCCCCGGATGCTTGCCGTCGCCGTCGACCGTCAGGGCCCTGCCGGCATCGCGCAGGGAATCGGTCTCGGCGGTGGGATCGAAGCTCAGGGCCGACGGGTCCACGTCCGCCTCCTCGACGAGACCCTTGTGGTAGAACAGCGCGATCGAGTCCCAGATCTGCGGCACACCCCACAGGCCGCCGTCGCGGGTGTACAGATCCACGACGCTCTTCTCCCACTGGGAGGCACCGTCAGGAATGATCTCGTTGATGTCCAGCAGGTCCTCGGAATCCTTGTACAGGATGTAGTTGGCGGAGTTCATCCAGTAGACGTCGGCCGCATCGCCGCTGGCCACGTCCAAGGGCAGTCGAGTCCAGTAGTCACCCCAGGGCACCACGTCGATCTTCACGTCCCAGCCGCTGTCCGCCGTGAACGCCTTGAAGGACTCCTCGTAGGCGGGCACCGCATTCTCGTCCCACAGACGGAAGGTCAGCGAGCCCTTCGAACCATCGCTGGTCCCGTCGCCACCGCCGTCATCGCTCGACGGGGAGCAGGCGGCAGCCGTGGTGAGCAGGCCGGCGGCGGCGAACGACGACAGGAGAGTGCGACGCTTCAACATGGGGTGTCCTTCCGAGGAGGGTTTTCCTCATTATCGTCCGCCGGGTTCGAATACGGGGAATGTCGTCACAGGGTGGGGCGAATATGTCCCCCGATGGCGCCGGGCGGGTCGGGCGGGCCGGGTTGGACGGGCTGGGCGGGCTGGGCGGACTGGGCGTGTTGGACGAACCAGCCGCGCCGCGTGCGTCGAGAGGGTTGGACGGGCCAGATGGACTGGCTGGTCTGGGCGGACCAGCCGCGCCGGGCAGGTCGAGTGAGCCGGGCGGGCCAGTTGCGCCGGGCAGGTCGAGTGGGCCGGGCGGACGGTGAAGCCACGAGTTTCGTGCGCCCACGACCGATCGTGTGGTCAGCATCGGTTGTGATGTCTCAGGACTTCGGTGACAGTTCTGTATCAGGACATCGGTGACAGTTGATGTCTCAGGACATCGGTGACGGTTCGGGGTTCTTCGGTGGCCGGCCTCGGCGTTTGCCGCTCCGTTGACCCGTGTGCTTGGAGGCGTATCGGATGCCGAGCGGGGGCCAAGCGTGCTCGGCCAGGATCTCGCCGTGAAGGTCGACGAACGTGACGCTGGCCTGTTCGACGAGGACGTGCACTTCCTGCTGGGCATGAGGGTAGGAGACCTGGAACGCGACGCCGTGGAGGGTGATCGTGCCGTTGTTGTTCACCACCCGTGTTCGTTCACCGGTCTGGATGACCCGCTCCCGGGGGAGCTTCCGGGAACGCTTCTTGCTGTCCCCGACGGACTCGATGATCAGGCTGGGCTCCACGACAGGCCGGGGAGACGGTGCCGGCTCAGTCGCGTCCCAGGCTTGGCGTGGTGTGATCCGTCCGGGAAGTCCCTGGTGAGGGCGTTGCTCGTTATAGATGACGTCGAACTCGTCGACCTGTGCTTGGAGCTCTTCGATGCTTCCCGCGATGGGCTGCTTGTCCAGCCAGCGGAACAAGGTCTGGTGGAATCGTTCGTTCTTGCCCTGCGTGGTCGGCTTGTAGGGCTTCCCGGTGATCGCCTCGACTCCCAGCGCGGTCACGTGGATGACGAGCTGGCCCTTCATCCCACGGCGCGTGGGGTTCAGCGCGGCTCCGTTGTCGGTGAGCAGACGCTGTGGAGTTCCGCAACGCGCGGTGCCCTTGTTGAACACCGCGATCGCTGCTTCAGCGGTCTCGCTGCCCGCCACGTGAGAGGCGACCGCGAGGCGCGAATGATCGTCCTGGAGCTGGAAGATCACGCAGGTCCGGCCGTTGGTGAGGACGTACTGGGTCGCATCCAGCTGCCAGCACGCGTTCGGTGCCGGATAGACGAACCGCCGCCAGGACGCGCGAGGCCGCTTCCTCGGCTCCAGTCGAGCCACGCCTCGTTCGCGGAAGATCCGTGCCAGGGCCGCGATCGATGGCGCTTCAAGTCCCATCGCTTTCATCCGGTCGTGGACGCTGATCGGACCGTGATCCAGCCCAGACGCTTCGAGTGCGGCGCGGACCTGAACAGCCTGGTCCTTGACCTCTTCATCGAGCTGGCCCGGGGAGGTATGTGGTCGTTTGGTGCGGGGCTCGAGCACGGCCGCGGGCCCATCGACGCGGGCGCGAGCACGGAGGACGTAGAACGTCTTGCGCGAGATGCCGTGCTCGACGCAGAACGTGCTCACCGACCCACGCGGCGCGTCATCAGGCCACCGCGAGATGGCCAGGCGGACAGTGGGATCGACGGGCTCGTTTCTGCTCACCGCCCATTTTTACCGGCGAAGTGTCACCACCAAGAGCCACGGAAGTGTCACCGATGTCCTGATACAGAACTGTCACCGATGTCCTGCGACATAACAGTGGTCAGCATCGGTCGTGGGGGTGCAAAACTCGGCGCGCCACCTGCTTGGCGGGGGCAGGGGCGGGGCGGGTTTCGCATCCGCTGGTCGGGGCCGTGCCCTGCGTGTCAGGGTGAGTTGAGACCAGTGGTTCATAGCAAGTCCGCCTTCGCAGGGCGAGATCAGGAACGACCCCGATGAGCATCTCGACTCTCTCCACGCTGCCGTCGTCGACCCGCGATGATGGGTCCATGAGCAGTTCGCATCCCCGCGCCGATGGTCCGCGCCGTCGCCGGTTCACGCCCGAGCAGAAGCTCGCCCACCTGGCCGCCTACGAGGAGGCCTGCGAGCAGCAGCAAGGCGGTGCCTACCTGCGCCGCGAGGGCCTGTATTCCTCGTTGATCACCGAGTGGCGGCGGCTGCGCGATGCCGGCGTGCTGCAGGGCAAACAGCCCGGGCAGGCGATCGGCCGGCCCAGCAAGGAGCAGGCCGAGATCGCCCGGTTGCGGCGCGAGCTGGAGACGACCCAGCAGCGCCTGGATCGCACCGAGACCGCGCTGGAGATCATGGGAAAAGCACGCGCGCTCTTGGAGGACATCTCCGAGAGCGCGGATACCGAGACCAAGCGCAACAAGCGCTGATGAACGCCTACACCGACCTCACCGTCCAGGGGACACCCACCCGGGCCGCGTCGGTCTTGACCGGCATCTCGCGGGCGACAGCCAGTCGCCGGCAGCAGCGCCCGGGGCCACCCGTGCCGCGGGAGGTGGTGCCGGCCAACCGGCTCTCGCGCACCGAACGGGCGAGGGTGCTTGCGGTGCTGACCAGCGACGAGTTCGTCGATGCCACCCCGATACAGATCTTCGCCGAGTTGCTGGACCGTGGGATCTACCTGTGCTCGGTCTCCACGATGTATCGGGTACTGCGGGAGAACACCCTGGTCACAGAGCGTCGCAGGCAGGCCAGGCATCCGGCGAGGGCGATCCCCGAGCTGGTCGCCACGGCACCTGGGCAGGTCTATTCCTGGGACATCACCAAGCTGCCTGGCCCGGTCCGGGGCGTCTACTACGACGCCTACGTGATGATCGATATCTACTCCCGCTACCTCGTCGGCGTCCACGTCCACGCCCGCGAGTCCGGGCCCCTGGCCGAGGAGATGATGCGCGAGGTGTTCGCCATCCACGGCATCCCCGAGGTGGTCCACGCCGACCGCGGCACCTCGATGACCTCGAAGACCGTCGCGACGCTGCTCGCCGATCTGGAGGTCACCCGCTCGCACTCGCGCCCGAAGGTCTCCAACGACAACCCCTACTCCGAGGCCTGGTTCAAGACGCTGAAGTACGCCCCGGTCTTCCCCGACCGATTCGGCTCTCTCAGCGATGCCAGGGCGTTCATGGACGCGTTCCGCGACCGCTACAACCACGAGCACCACCACGGCGGTCTGGGCCTGCACACGCCGGCGGAGGTTCACTACGGCCTCGCCGCCGCGAAGGCCGCCGACCGCGCCGACGTCCTCAACACCGCCCGGAACGCCCACCCCGAACGGTTCAGCACCCCAACTGCCGTCCCGAAGATCCTCACGCTGCCCGACGCAGCCTGGATCAACAAGCCCGCCAACCACGACGACCAGCAGGCCTACCAGACCGCCGCCTGACTCCCACTGGCCTCATTCACCTTGACAAATTCCGGTGCTGCGTGGGGGCAGCTCACGCCTGCGACGTCGTGTCCGGCCGCGTGCAGGGGGGGGGGGCGCGTGCAAATGTCGCCTGGGGACCTATGTGGGCTGCTGACATGGGTCCCCAGGCGACATTTGTCGGGGACACGTCGGGGGCAGGGCCGGGGGCGGGAACAGGGCCGGGGCCGGAGTGCGGGAGGGCGCCGGAGGGGTGGCTCCGCTCAGCGCATCGTCGTGTCGCCCACCGAGTTCGTGATCTGCTTCTGGAACACGATCATGAGGATCACCAGGGGCAGCATCGCGAGGGTGGTGCCCGCCATGACCAGCGTCCAGTTGTTGTTGTACTGCGATTGCAGCGCTGAGGTCGCCACGGTGATCACGCGCCACTCGGGCCCGGAGGTGATCACCATCGGCCACATGAAGTTGTTCCAGTGCGTGACCACCGTGATCAGCACCAGCGTGACGATGATCGGCCGGTTCAGCGGCACGACCAGGTGCCAGAGCAGGCGCAGGGTGCCGGCACCGTCGATGCGCATCGCGTCCATCAGCTCGGTGGGCACCCCGCGGAAGTTCTCCCGCAGCAGGAAGATCGCGTAGGGGGAGCCGAGCACGAACGGAAGGATCAGCGCCCAGAAGGTGTTGCGCAGACCTACCTCGCTCATCATCAGATACAGCGGCACCACGACGACCACCTGAGGCACCATCAGCGTGGCGACGTACACCCAGAACAGCAGGTCACGCCCAGGGAAACGGAGTTGGGCGAAGGCATAGGCGGCGAGCACCGAGAACACCATCTGCCCCACCAGGATGACGGCGACCACCTGCACGGTGACCGCCACCGGAGTCACGAAGCCGTCCGCCGAGGTGAACAGGGACACGAAGTTCTCCAGTGCCGGCGGGGAGGGGATCGAGAGCGGACCCTCCTGCGCGAACTGCTGGGAGCGGGTGAAGGCCGTCAGCACGGAGAAGAGGAACGGGCCCAGCGTGAGCACGGCGGCGACGGCGAGCACCACGTACGTGCCGGCGTAGCCCGCCAGGGCACGCATCTGCATCGAGCCGGAGCCGCGGCGTCGGCGGGGAGCTGGTCGATGGGACGCTGCGGGGGAGCGGCCGACGTTGGCCTGCGCCGGGGGCGCCGTGGAGACGTCGGCGCCACCGGATCGGACGGGGCCGGAGGGACCGTTGGCCCCGTTGGCCCCGTTGGCCCCGTTCTCCCCGGCAGCCCCATTGGGTTGGTGGGACCCGTCGGCCCCGTCGGGGCGATCGGCCCCGTGAGCCCCGTGGGGCTGGGTGCGGTGCTGCATCGTCTGCCTCCCCTCAGCTCATGTCGTAGGTGATGCGGCGGGCGAAATAGCGCTGCTGGATCAGCGTGATGATCACCAGCAGCACGAACAGGATGACCGCGACGGCGCTCGCCCGGCCCAGGCTCGAGGACGTGAACGCCTCGTGGTAGACCAGCGACGCGATCACCTCGGTGCGGTGCTGGGGGCCTCCGCCGGTGAGCGCATAGACCATGTCGAACACCTGGAAGCTCGCGACCACCTGCGTGACGGCCAGGAAGAACGTGGTGGGCCGCAGCAGCGGGATGGTCATATAGCGCATGGTCGGCCAGGGGCCCGCGCCGTCGATCCGCGCCGCCTCGTAGATCGAGCCGGGGATCCGGGACAGGCCGGCCTGGAAGAACAGCGAGATGTAGCCGACGTTCTGCCAGATCGCCACGAAGGCCACGGCGGGCAGCGCGAGGCTCGGATCGGTGAGCCACTCGATGCGCACCCCGAGGATCTGGTTCAGCGCGCCGACCGACGGCTGGAAGATCCACTTCCACACCACGCCCAGCGCGAGCGGCGCGCACACCCACGGGACCACCACGATCACCCGCACGATCGCCGATCCCGGCAGCGCCCGCACCAGCTGGGAGGCGAGGGCCAGACCGAGCGCGATCGAGACCGGCACGGAGATCAGCGTGAACAGCGCCGTGACCACGAGCGAGTTGATCAGCGCCCCGTCGGCCAGCAGAGAGGCGTAGTTGTCCAGGCCGATGAAGTCCCGCGTGCCCAGCAGATCCCAGCGGAACAGCGAGACCACGAAGGCGAGCAGCACCGGCAGGATCAGGAAGGCGGTCACCCCGATCAGGCTGGGCGCGATCAGCAGCCATCCCAGGAGCGGCCGACGGGCGTTCATCGGGCCTCCCCTCGATGCAGAAACTGGCGACGATTCACCAGGTCACGGTATAGCAGGCGGCGAGGATTCGGCAGGATCAGGTGCAGGTGGGCCGGCAGGCTCGGGAATGCACCCGCCGGCAGAATCCCGCACCCGTCGGCCGACGGCGGAGCTTCCACATGATCCGAACGGCGCAGCTTCCAGGTGATCCGATCGGACCCTCTACCGAGCGCCCGAGCGCCCGAGCGCCCGAGCGCCCGAGCGCCCGGTCGGCCGACTGCCGCCGCGGCGGATCGGCGGTGGTGTCACGTCGGCGGCGCGGCGCTCCATTACGCTCGGCACATGAGCTCAGCGACGGAATCCGCAGGCGCCGACGCGCCGGTCACCGACCCCCACGCCAGCATCTACGACCACGGCTTCGTGCGGGTCGCGGCGGTGACCCTCCCGGTCGCGCTCGCCGACCCCGCCACGAACGCCGAGCGTCACCTCGAGCAGCTGCGCGACCTGCACGAGCAGCAGGTCGGGCTGGCCGTGTTCCCCGAGCTGTCGCTGACCGGGTACTCGCTGGAGGACCTCGTGCTGCAGGAGCCTCTGCTGGACGCCGCCGAGCAGGCGGTGGCCACCCTCGTCGAGGCGAGCCGTGAGCTCCTGCCGATCATCGTGGTCGGCGCTCCGCTGCGGGCCCGCGACCGCTCCCGGATCTTCAACTGCGCCGTCGTCATCCACCGCGGCGAGATCCTCGGCATCTCGCCGAAGCAGAACCTGCCCACCTACCGTGAGTTCTACGAGCGCCGCTGGTTCGCTCCCGGGGACGACGCCGCCGACGTGCTGGTGCGCATCGACGGCGACGAGCACCTGCTCACCCCGCACGCGATCATCACGGTCGACGACGTCCCGGGCCTGAAGCTGTACGTCGAGATCTGCGAGGACATGTGGGTGCCGGTGCCGCCGTCGGCCGAGGCCGCGCTCGCCGGCGCGACCGTCGTCGCGAACCTGTCCGGCTCGCCGATCACCGTCGGCCGGGCGGAGGAGAGGAAACTGCTCGCGCGCTCCGCGTCGGCCCGCTGCCAGGCCGCGTACGTCTACGCCGCCGCCGGCGAGGGGGAGTCGACGACCGACCTCGCCTGGGACGGCCAGACCTTCGTGTACGAGTGCGGGAACCTGCTGGGGGAGTCCGAGCGCTTCCCACAGGGCCCGCGCGCCACGATCGTGGACGTGGACCTCGACCGGGTCGTCGCCGAGCGGCGCCGCCAGAGCACGTTCGACGACAATCGCCGCACTCACGCCGACGCGCTCGCGAAGTTCGAGGGATGGCACGAGGCGCACCTGTTCGGCCCGTTCGAGGACGACGAGCCCCCGACGCCGCACCCGGCAACCGGTCCGCTGCGCCGGCCGCTGCACCGCTTCCCCTTCGTGCCCGACGATCCCGCGCGCCTCGCGCAGGACAGCTACGAGGCCTTCTCCATCCAGGTCGCGGGCCTGGTGCGTCGGCTGAAGGCGATCGGCGGGGACACGCCCGGCGGCACGCGGCCGGTCATCGGTGTCTCGGGCGGCCTGGATTCCACCCATGCGCTGATCGTGTGCGCCCGGGCGATGGACCTGCTGGGCCGCGACCGCTCCGAGATCCTCGCCTACACGATGCCCGGTTTCGCGACCACCGAGCACACCCGTTCGAACGCCGAGCTGCTCTCCGAGGCGATCGGGGCGAGCTTCGAGACGATCGACATCCGCCCCGCCTCCACCCAGATGCTGAGCGACATGGGTCACCCGGCCGGCAGCGGCGAGGAGGTCTATGACGTGACCTTCGAGAACGTCCAGGCCGGCATGCGCTATGACTACCTGTTCCGCCTGGCCAACCACCACGGCGGCATCGTCGTGGGCACCGGCGACCTCTCCGAGCTGGCCCTGGGCTGGTGCACCTACGGCGTGGGCGACCAGATGTCGCACTACGGCGTGAACGCCGGCGTGCCCAAGACCCTCATCCAGCATCTGATCCGCTGGGTCATCGCCGAGGGCCTGTTCGATGAGGCGACCGGGCATCTGCTGCAGGCCGTGCTCGACACCGAGATCTCCCCGGAGCTGATCCCCACCAAACAGGGGGAGAAGGCGCAGTCCACCGAGGACTCGATCGGGCCCTACGCGCTGCACGACTTCACGCTCTATCACCAGCTGCGCCGCGGCTACGGCCCCGCCAAGATCGCCTACCTCGCCCATCAGGCCTGGGGCGACCTCGAGGCCGGCGAGTGGCCCGCCGGATACGTCGACGGCGACAAGCGCGCCTACACCCGCGCCGAGATCAAGCACTGGCTGACCGTGTTCACCCGCCGCTTCTTCTCCAACCAGTTCAAGCGCTCCGCCGCCCCGAACGCCCCGAAGGTGCTGGCCGGCGGCTCGCTGTCCCCCCGCGGCGATTGGCGGATGCCCTCGGACGCGACGTCGAAGGCCTGGATCGCCGAGCTCGAGGTCGAGGTGCCGGGAGACTGATCCGCCGGCGTATGCCACCGCTCGCTGTGTCGAGTTTTGTGGCCTGAGGACCGATGCCAGCTCGGGCATCGGTGTGATGTCTCAGGACTTCGGTGACAGTTCTGTATCAGGACATCGGTGACAGTTGATGTCTCAGGACATCGGTGACGGTTCGGGGTTCTTCGGTGGCCGGCCTCGGCGTTTGCCGCTCCGTTGACCCGTGTGCTTGGAGGCGTATCGGATGCCGAGCGGGGGCCAAGCGTGCTCGGCCAGGATCTCGCCGTGAAGGTCGACGAACGTGACGCTGGCCTGTTCGACGAGGACGTGCACTTCCTGCTGGGCATGAGGGTAGGAGACCTGGAACGCGACGCCGTGGAGGGTGATCGTGCCGTTGTTGTTCACCACCCGTGTTCGTTCACCGGTCTGGATGACCCGCTCCCGGGGGAGCTTCCGGGAACGCTTCTTGCTGTCCCCGACGGACTCGATGATCAGGCTGGGCTCCACGACAGGCCGGGGAGACGGTGCCGGCTCAGTCGCGTCCCAGGCTTGGCGTGGTGTGATCCGTCCGGGAAGTCCCTGGTGAGGGCGTTGCTCGTTATAGATGACGTCGAACTCGTCGACCTGTGCTTGGAGCTCTTCGATGCTTCCCGCGATGGGCTGCTTGTCCAGCCAGCGGAACAAGGTCTGGTGGAATCGTTCGTTCTTGCCCTGCGTGGTCGGCTTGTAGGGCTTCCCGGTGATCGCCTCGACTCCCAGCGCGGTCACGTGGATGACGAGCTGGCCCTTCATCCCACGGCGCGTGGGGTTCAGCGCGGCTCCGTTGTCGGTGAGCAGACGCTGTGGAGTTCCGCAACGCGCGGTGCCCTTGTTGAACACCGCGATCGCTGCTTCAGCGGTCTCGCTGCCCGCCACGTGAGAGGCGACCGCGAGGCGCGAATGATCGTCCTGGAGCTGGAAGATCACGCAGGTCCGGCCGTTGGTGAGGACGTACTGGGTCGCATCCAGCTGCCAGCACGCGTTCGGTGCCGGATAGACGAACCGCCGCCAGGACGCGCGAGGCCGCTTCCTCGGCTCCAGTCGAGCCACGCCTCGTTCGCGGAAGATCCGTGCCAGGGCCGCGATCGATGGCGCTTCAAGTCCCATCGCTTTCATCCGGTCGTGGACGCTGATCGGACCGTGATCCAGCCCAGACGCTTCGAGTGCGGCGCGGACCTGAACAGCCTGGTCCTTGACCTCTTCATCGAGCTGGCCCGGGGAGGTATGTGGTCGTTTGGTGCGGGGCTCGAGCACGGCCGCGGGCCCATCGACGCGGGCGCGAGCACGGAGGACGTAGAACGTCTTGCGCGAGATGCCGTGCTCGACGCAGAACGTGCTCACCGACCCACGCGGCGCGTCATCAGGCCACCGCGAGATGGCCAGGCGGACAGTGGGATCGACGGGCTCGTTTCTGCTCACCGCCCATTTTTACCGGCGAAGTGTCACCACCAAGAGCCACGGAAGTGTCACCGATGTCCTGATACAGAACTGTCACCGATGTCCTGCGACATAACACAGCTCGGGCATCGGTCCTCAGGCCACAAAACTCGTGGTGCTCGGTGCGGGGTGCGGGGTGCGGGGTGCGGGGTGCCGACGGGGTGCGGAGTGCGGACGGGGTGCGTCGGCCCGTGGCGCCTCCGGCGCGTCGGCGCCTCTCGCCGCCCGGAACCTGTGCGTCGGCTCGTCGGCACCGCTCGTGACCTGCTGCCCTGCTGATCCACCGACCCACCGACCTGCTGATCCACCGACCCACCGACACACCGACCTGCCGACCCACCGGCCCGCCTACCCACCGACCTGCTCGGCCCTACTTGACCGCGCCCATCGACAGGCCGCGCACGAGCTGCTTCTGCGCGATCCAGCCGGCCAGCACCACGGGCAGCGAGGCCAGCACCGAGGCGGCGGACAGCCGCGCCAGGAACAGGCCCTCCGAGGTCATGGTGGACATGAGGAAGATCGGCACGGTCGCGGCATTCGCGGCCGTGAGGTTCAGGGCGAAGAAGAACTCGTTCCACGCGAAGATCACGCAGATCAGCGCGGTGGCGGCCACGCCCGGCGCGACCATCGGCAGCAGCACCGTGCGCATCGTGCGCATCAGCGAGGCCCCGTCGATCGACGCCGCCTCGAGCACCTCCCCGGGCACCTCGAGGAAGAACGAGCGCATCATCCACACGGCGATTGGCAGGTTCATCGCCGTGTACAGCACGATCAGCGTGAGGATGTTGTCGAGCATGCGGATCTGCCCGGCGATCACGTAGATCGGCATGATCACGGCGACCACCGGCAGCATCTTCGTGGAGATGAAGAAGAAAAGGAAGTCCTGGGTGCGTTTGACCGGTCTGATGCTCACCGCATAGGCGGCGGGCACAGCTAGGATCAGCACCAGCAGCGTCGAGCAGACCGTCGCGATCACCGAGTTCAGCAGGTACGAGCCGGCCCCGGAGGAGCCGATGATCGAGGCGTACTGGTCCAGCGTAGGCGTGAAGAAGAAGGTGGGCGGGTTCGAGGCCGCCTGGCTCTCCTGCTTGAAGCTGGTCAGCACCATCCACGCCACCGGGGCGAAGAAGATCAGCCCGGCCGCCCAGGCCAGCACGGTGAGCAGGTGGCCGGTCGCCGTGCCGCGGGAGCGGCGCGGGCGGAGGGGCGCGGCCGGAGGCGTGACGCGCACGGCGTCGGCGGTCGTGGCACTCATGACTGCTCCTTGCTGTTGATGCTGGTGAAGATCAGGCGCAGCGCGAAGGTGGCGATCACGATCGTGGCGATCACGGTGATCACGCCCATCGCGGCCGACTGCCCGATGTCGAAGCCGAGGAACGCGCGCTGATAGATGTAGAACGGCAGGTTGGCGCTGGCCGTGCCGGGCCCGCCCGCGGTCATCAGGTAGATCTGATCGAAGGTGTTGACCACGTAGATCGCGCCCAGGAGCACCGACAGCTCCAGGTAAAACCGCAGGTGGGGGAGCGTGATGTGCACGAAGGTCTTCAGCGGTCCGGCCCCGTCCATCGAGGCGGCCTCGAGCACGTCACCGGTCTGGGACTGCAGGCCCGCCAGGAGCAGCAGCATCATGAAGGGCGTCCACTGCCACACCAGCGCGATGATGATCGAGACCATCGGGAACTGGCTGGTCCAGTCCACCGGCGAGATGCCGACGGTGCCGATCAGCCAGTTGACCAGGCCGTACGTGGGGTCGAACATCGAGATCGACCAGAGCATCGCACCGGCCACCGGCATGATGAGGAACGGCGTGATGAGCAGTGTGCGGATGAAGCCGCGGCCCACGAACTTCCGGTCCAGCAGCAGGGCGAGCCCGAGGCCGAGCAGCAACGAGACGACCACGCAGCCCAGGGTGAACAGGATCGAGTTCAGCGCCGCGCTGCGGAACGTGGAGTCGACGAAGATGTCGAGGTAGTTGCGCAGACCCACGAACTTCTCGCCCTCGGGGCGCAGCAGGTTGCGTGAGCGCAGCGAGTACCAGATGGTCAGCAGGAACGGGATCTGGGTGCAGACGACCACGAAGAGGAACGCGGGCATCAGCGGGAGCCGACGGCGCCAGGCCTCGGCCTTCGAGTACTCGCCGTGCGGCGGGCGGGTGTCGGACCCGTCCGAAGGTGGGGCGGGCGGGGCGTCGGCTCCGCGGCCGACGGGCGTGTCCGTGGCGGTGCTCATCGGGTCTTCTCCTGCCCTTCGTCGCTCAGATCGTCGCTCAGATCGTCGCTCAGATCGTCGCTCAGGGGTCGTCGGCCGGAAGCGGGCGTCGCTCAGCCCTCCCATCCGTAGGTGCGGGCCACGGATTCGGCGAATCCCTGGGACTGCTCGAGCGCCTCGTCGACGCTCTTCTGGCCGGCGATCGCGGCGGAGAACTGCTGGCCCACGCGGGTGCCGAGGTCCTGGAACTCCGGGACCACCACGTTCTGGAGGCCGTCATAGGGCACCTCCTGCGTCATCGAGTTCTCCTGGGTCGCGTTCTCCATCGAGTCGAGCGTGGGCTCGGCGTAGTTCTCGGAGAGCTCGGCGTACTCGGGGATCTCGTAGGTCGACAGCCGCGAACCCGGCGGCAGCGCCTCCCAGCCGAGCTCCTCGCCCACCAGCTGGAAGTAGTCCGGGTGGGTCATCCAGGCGATGAACTCCCAGGCCGCGTCCTTCTTCTGGCTGGTCTCAGGGATCGCCAGCGACCAGGCGTACAGCCAGCCGGCGTACGGCGTCTCGAGCGTCGGCCCCAGGGCGTAGCCCGTCTTGCCGACCACCGTGGAGGACGAGGGGTTCTCCACGCCCGAGACCATCGAGGAGGCGTCGAACCACATCGCGGCGTTGCCCTGGCTGAACTGCGTGAGGCATTCGCCGAAGCCGGAGGTCGCGGCGCCCGGCTGCCCGTAGGAGCGCAGCGTGTCCACGTACATCGACACCGCGTCGTGCACTTCGGGGGAGTCCAGGCTCGGGGCCCACTCCATGTCGAACCAGCAGCCGCCGAAGGTGTTGATGACGGTGCTCATCGGGGCCAGGTTCTCGCCCCAGCCGGCCAGGCCGCGCAGCGCAATGCCGGACATCCCGCCCTCGGGGTCGTGCAGGGTCGAGGCGAAGGAGCGCAGGTCGTCCCAGCTGGGATGCGCCGGCATCTCCAGACCCGCCTCCTCGAACAGGTCCTCCCGATACACCAGGAACGCGCTCTCGCCGTAGAAGGGCACGGAGTACATCGATCCGTCCACCGTGAGCGCGTCCTTGATGGTGGGCACGAAGTCGTCAGGCTGGTAGCCGTCGGTCTTCGCGATGTAGGGCTCGAGGTCGGTGAGCCAGCCGTTGGGCGCCCACAGCGGGGTCTCATAGTTGGAGATCATCACGACGTCGAACTCGCCGCCGCCGGACGCCACGGATGCCGTGATCTTCGCCCGGGCCTCGTTCTCCGGGAGCGACACGAAGCGGACGTCGATGTCGGGGTGCTGCTCGGTGAAGTGGTCGATCAGGCTGATCGCGTCCTGCATCTGCGGGTTCGACACGATGGCGACGACGATCGATTCGCGGTCGCCGGAGCCGGAGCCGGAGCCGGATCCGGATCCGGAGCCGCAGGCGGCCAGCCCGGCGCTGGCGAGTCCGGCGGTCAGGCCGGCGCCGAGCACGGAGCGCCGGCTCGGAGAGATCGTGCCGGGTGGGCGGGACGCGCGCGGTGAGCGGGGCGTGCGGGGTGGCTGGGGAGGGCGGGAAGTGCGGGGCGGGCGGGGACGTCCCATGCGAAGTTCTCCTCTGAACGGCGTGGGGCCCGGCAGGTCCGTCGCGGAGGAACGGCGAGGGTCCCGCTGGGGTGCGATGGCATCGGCGACCTCGCCGACGCACTTAGACGACCGGAGCACTCATGTGATGAACCCATGATGCTCAACTGAGAGTGAGCGTAGTCATATACCCTCACTTGAGCAACTGGTGCGACACAGATGATCGCGTTCGGGGTGGTGACGGAAGGGGTCGCATGGCGTACGACAGCAGCACGGGTCCGCAGGGTTCCCTGGTCAGCGGGCAGATCCCGGCCGACGCCGCAGGCGCTCGCGACGAATCGCGCACCTCCGACGAGCACGGCTCCGCCCGCGCCGCCCACGGGCCGACGGGCGTCGCGGCGCGCACGTCTGAGGCCGGGGCAGGGCCCGCTGACGCCGGAGCGGGGCCTTCGGCGGGCGGGCCAGGAGCGGCGCCGGCCGGGTCGCTGAAGGTGTCGCTGGCGACCGAGTACTTCCTGGACGGGCTCTCCAAGGTCGAGATCGCCAGGCGCCACGGCCTCTCGCGCTTCCAGGTCGCGCGACTGCTCGACGAGGCGCGCGCGGAGGGCATCGTGCGCATCCAGATCGTCGACCCCAGCGCCTCCGGTCACGAGCACGCCACGCTCGCCGAGAAGCTCGGCATCTCCTCGGTCACCGTCGCCAATCCGCGCCCGGGCGAGTCGATGCGGGCGGCCATCGCCCGGCAGGTGGCGCGGCTGCTGCCGACGGTGCTCAACGAGGGTGGTCGCCTCGGCGTCGCCTGGTCGCGCACGCTCATGCACCTGCCCGATTCGCTCGAGGCCCTGCCTGCGGCGGACGTCGTCCAGCTCGTCGGTCCCCTCAGCACCCCCGGCTACTCCACCGCGCAGTCCTCGGAGCTCGTCCACACCCTCGGCGCCCGCACCGGTGGTCGCATCTGGGCGCTGCCCACCCCGTTGATCGTGGACTCCGCCCAGGTCGCAGCCTCGCTGCGCTCCATGCAGGAGGTGCGCACTGCCCTCGACGCGGCCGACTCGCTGGACGCCGCAGTCGTCTCGATCGGCGCCTGGTCTGCCGGTGCGTCGACACTGTGGGCGCGCCTCGGTGTGACGGAGCAGCAGGGTGCTCACGACGCCGGCGTCGTCGCCGAGATCTGCGGAATCCTGCTGGGCCCCACGGGCGCCGTCTGGCACTCCGCGATGGAGGATCGGGTGATCGGAGTGCGTGCTGATCAGCTGCGTCGTGCCCGTGTGGTCGCCGCGGCACCCGCCGTCGGCCGCCCCGAAGCAGTCCTCGCCGCGGCCCGCTCCGGGCTCGTCGACGACATCGTGCTCGCTCCTGAGCTCGCCGACCAGGTGGCCGCCCTGCTCGAGTGAGCTGGTGCTGGTGCTGGTGCTGGTGCTGGTGCTGGTGCTGGTGCTGGTGTGGGTGCTGCTGGTAGGCGTGCTAGTGCCGGTGCCGGTGCCGGTGCCGGTGCCGGTGCCGGTGCCGGTGCCGGTGGTGGCGTGGGTGACATCGACTTCGCCGTTGCCGTTGCCGTTGCCGTTGCCGTTCGCGGTGCCGGTGGCGGGGGCGAGGGCGGGGGTGGGTGCAGACACGAGCACGGGCGCCAACGGACGCCGCCGGGGGTGATCGGCGTGCACCGGGAGAGGGCTCGCGCATCCCGCATTGATCAGATGAGCATCGCGGGGTGCTCATTTGGCGATACGGTGTGTATCGTCGTTGTCAGCAGCACTCGCCGACGAAGGATGAGCCATGACCGCCCTGAACGCCTCTGCCCTGTCCGAGATCGCCGCCGACGGACAGGTCGCAGTGCCCGACTATCCGCTCGATGAGCGGAAGATCGGGATCGTCCACTTCGGCGTGGGCGGCTTCCATCGAGCGCACCAGGCGATGTTCCTGGACCGCCTGTTCAATGCCGGGCGCGACCGCGACTGGGCGCTGTGCGGCGTCGGCCTGCTGCCGGGCGACTCCCGCATGCGTGACGCCCTCACTGCGCAGGACGGCCTGTACACGCTGGTCACCAAGGCGCCCGACGGGGATCGCGATCCCCGCGTCATCGGCTCGATCGCCAAGTACCTCTTCGCGCCCGACGGCCCCGAGGCGGTCCTCGCGCAGATGACCGACCCGGCGGTGCGCATCGTCTCGCTGACCGTCACCGAGGGCGGCTACAACTACAACCCCTCCACCGGCGAGTTCCAGTACGAGACCGATGCCGTCGCCGCGGATCTGACGACCAGCTTCGATGCCGTGGGAGCCGCGGCTGCCGCTGATGCCGCGGACGACCGAGGTGGGGCGAACACCTCTGTGGCCGCAGGTCACCCGACCACCATGTTCGGCTACGTGGTGGAGGCGCTGCGCCGCCGCCGCGAGACCGGGACCGCGCCGTTCACCGTGATGTCCTGCGACAACGTGCGTGGCAATGGCGACCTCGCCAAACGCATGATCCTCGCCTACGCGCGCCGCCGCGACGAGAACGGTCTGCACGGGGACGCGCCCATCGCCGACTGGCTCGAGTCCGACGTGGCGTTCCCCAACTGCATGGTCGACCGGATCACCCCGGTCACCGCCCCCGGAGACATCGAGATGATCTCCGCGGACTACGGCATTGACGACGCCTGGCCCGTGGTCAGCGAGGACTTCGTGCAGTGGGTCCTGGAGGATGACTTCCCCGGCGGCCGCCCCGCCTATGAGGAGGTCGGGGTGCAGATGGTCGAGGACGTCGAGCCCTACGAGCTCATGAAGCTGCGACTGCTCAACTGCTCGCACCAGTCGATCGCCTACTTCGGCCTGCTGCTCGGGCAGACCTACGCCGACGAGGCCGCTGTCGACGAGCACCTCGCTCCCTTCACGCGCACCCTCTATATGGATCGCGAGGGCACGCCCACCGTCCCCGAGGTGCCGGGCATGGACCTGACCGCCTACAAGGACGAGCTCATGGCGCGTTTCGCGAACACGAGCATCAAGGACACCCTCGCGCGACTCGCCGCCGAATCCTCCGATCGCATCCCCACCTGGCTCGTCCCCGTGATCCACGAGAACCTCGACGCCGGCCGCGACGTCACCGCGAGCGCCGCGATCGTGGCCTCCTGGGCGCGTTATGCCGAGGGCACGGGCGAGAACGGCGAGAAGTGGGAGATCGTGGACCGCCTCCGCGACCGCGTCACGGCGGCCGCCGCGAAGCACGACGAGGATCCGCTCGCCTTCCTCCGCGATGAGGAGCTGTTCGGCAACCTGGTCGAGCACGAGGCCTTCACCACGCCCTATCTCCACGCCCTCGAGACCCTTCGCGCCGACGGCGCCCGCGCCCTCCTGAAGGAGCTGGTCGACGCGGCCTGAGCGCTGAAAGGAACTGGTCGACATGGCCTGAGCGGCGGCGCGGCGCGGCCCGGCGTCGCCTGCCCGAGTTTTGTGGCGTGACGACCGATGCGAGCGCCAACATCGGTCGTCTCGGTGCATTTCTTGGGCACGGCTGGGCATCGCTGGCCGCGGCTGGGCATGGCTGGGCGCGACTGGGGACGGCTGGGTATGGCCGAGCACGGGTGGGACGGTCGGGCACGGCTGGGACGATCGGGCATGGCTGGCCGCCGCCGGCCTGGCGCGCGTGGCTGGAGACCGGCGCGCGAGCGGGACGACGGCGACACGTCGAGGACAGGGCGAGCGACTGGGTGGGCATCCAGGCCGGCTCACGTCGTGGCTGGTGGGCGGAGTGAACGTCCCAGCAGTTCCAGGGCGCGGCCGGACCAGTTGCTTGCCGCAGGGGGACGGGCCCCAGCGCGGGCGAAGCTGCGGTGCAATGCGTCCAGTGCTCGTCGCGGCTCCTTGATGTCCTGGCTGGTCACAGTGCGCAGATCCCATCCCAGTGACGCGAGCGAATCCTTGCGGGCCTGATCGGCACGCCATTGGTTCTTGACCGTGCGGTGATAGTCCCCGTCATATTCCACGCCGATCTTGTACTCCGGAAAAGCGAGGTCGAGGTACCGCGTCGTCTCCGTGCCGGGATCCGTCACGGGGTGGTTGATGACCGGCTCTGGGAACCCGGCGCGGAGAAGAAGCAGCCGAGTCCTGGTCTCCCCGGGTGAGTCGGTGTTCGGCCGCGCATCGAGCAGAGCCTTCCTGAGTGCGGGGGCTCCCCAGCGTGCTTCGTACGAGTCGGTCGCGGCCCAGATCGCCTCCAGGCTCGCGCCGCGCAACGGGGGATCGCGGGAGATCAGGCTGTCCACGGCGATGACGAGGTCGTCGTGCTCAAGCATGCTCGCCAGTTCCAGCAGCACGACATACGGGTGCGACAGCTCCAACCCGCGATAGGTGAAGCTGGGACGCCGTGTGGTCCGGTGCACGACCACGTGCGGACCGGCGGACCGCTGCCTCCCCGGATCGATCCGACAATGCAGCAGCGGGGGCTCGATCAAGGGACGGACCGCTGTCGGTGGGACTGAGCGGACTCCCGACCTATCGAGCGGGAGGCCGGATTCGACGCGCGTGGCCCATGCGTCCGCCATGGTGTCTCTGCCTGCGCCTGCGCCTGCGCCTGCGCCTGCGCCTGCGCCTGCGCTTCCGCCTCTGCCTGCGACTCTGCCTGTGCCCTCGCTCGACACTGGAGCGTGTCCACCGTGCGGGACAGGAGGCGTGCTCGGGACGACGCGCTTCCCGTCGAACTGATAGGAGGCGCTGGACAGCACTCCCATCTCGCGGTCCACCCACCACGGGATCGCGATACCGAGAATCGCCGCAGCGGTCGTGTGGCTGATGACTGCACCGGGAAGCACTCTCCGCTGGAGCACTCGACACATGGTGTTGACGCTCGCCGGAGCGGAGGTCGGCGTCGAGAACCCCCGGAACACGGTGATGAGTACCGGTCCCGCAAGGCGTTGCGCAGAGACGCCGAGGGCACGCCACTCTTCACGGGATAGCAGTGCCCCCGGTGGGAGCGGAGTAGCTCGCATGCAGGCTGACGCTAGCTTCTCCTCACAGACTGCGTGGCGGTCTGCCGTGCGGTGAGGAGGAGGACGCGCTGTGGAGGAGAGGTCCTTGCTGCGGCCCCGCTCAACACCGTCGATCCCGGCTCCGCTCTCGCTCATCCGGCCCTCTGCTTGTGCTGGTGCGACATGGCTGCCGACTCTGGCCCGCACGGCAGCGGACTCGGGTCCACATGGCTGCCGACTCTGGCCCGCACGGTTGGTTGTCGTCCAGGCACTGCCTCGGCGCGGCGCCCACGCCCTGCCGCCCCTCTGTCGCTCCTCCATCAGGGTGGAGTCCCAAGTCCATCAGAGTGGAGTTCCGAGTCCATCAGGGTGGAGTTGCAAGTTTTGCTGGGCAGACGACCGATGCGCGTGCCGGCATCGGTCGTTCGGGGACAAAACTGGCGCGGGACGGGGGCGGGAGCAGCGCGCGGACCGAGCAACGCGCGTACGGAGCAGCGTGCGGACCGGGCCGCGGACGGGGCCACTGACGGGACCGCGGACGGGGCCGCGCACGGGACCGGGCACGGGGCAAGGAGAGCGGGATGCGAGGGCCTGGGGAGGGTGGGCAGAGGCTGCTGGTGCCGCGCCGGGGAGGGCGACGCTCCCGGGCGAGTGTTGGGTGGGCCACGTCTCAGTATTGCTGTGACCAGGGGGAGCGTCTCGAAGCGTGAGGCCACGAGCGTCTTGGCGGGAGCCCTCGTAGACTGGTTGCTGGTCCTGCGTGGACGGTGCCGGAGTGAACTGCGCCCCGGCCGAAGTCCGCGAGGGCTGTGGCCCCACTCGGTCACGGCCCACCCGGCCCGCCGTTCGCGGCAGGCCACCCGGCCAGCTGATCGCAGCTGGCCACCCGGCCCGTCGTTCGCGGTGGGCCACTTCGGCCCGCCACCCGCGGTGGGCCACCCGGCCCGCCACCCACGGTGGGCCACCCGGCCCGCCACCCACGGTGGGCCACGCGATCTGCCGTCCCGGCAGGTCCACGCGGCCTGCTGTTCCCAGCAGCCCTGCCCGCAGGATTGCCCGAAGCCCGCAACCGTGAAGGAACTCGTCTCATGAGCCTGGTCGTCCAGAAGTTCGGAGGATCCTCCGTCGCCGACGCCGACTCGATCAAGCGCGTCGCGCAGAGGATCTCGAAGTACGCGAAGGCGGGCCACAAAGTGGTCGTCGTCGTCTCCGCGATGGGCGACACCACCGATGAGCTCATCGACCTCGCCGAGCAGGTCACGGATGCGCCGCCCGCCCGCGAGCTCGACATGCTCGTGACCGCCGGTGAGCGCATCTCGATGGCGGTGCTGTCGATGGCGCTGAACGACGTCGGCATCGAGGCCCGTGCCTACACCGGCTCGCAGGCCGGCCTGATCACCGATGAGGTGCACGGCAAGGCGCACATCCTCCGCGTCACGCCGGGCCGCGTCCAGGAGGCGCTGGACGAGGGGTCGGTGGCGATCGTCGCCGGCTTCCAGGGCGTCTCGCAGGACACCAAGGACATCACCACGTTGGGCCGCGGCGGCTCCGACACCACTGCCGTGGCGCTCGCCGCCGCGCTCGAGGCGGACATCTGCGAGATCTACTCCGACGTCGACGGCGTGTTCAGCGCGGATCCCCGCGTCGCCCCCGCGGCCCGTCGGGTCCCGTACATCTCCTGCGAGGAGATGCTGGACCTCGCCGCCAACGGCGCGAAGATCCTCATGGTGCGCAGCGTCGAGTACGCGCGCCGCTTCGGAGTGCCGCTGCACGTGCGCTCCTCGTACTCGGGGCGCCTGGGGACGATCGTCTCCGATGATCCCGAGCGCGTGATCCCCATCGACCCCGACGTCACCCTCCGCACTGCGGACGTCGCCCGACGCGACGCCACCGACCCGACCAAGGAGCTCCCCATGGACGACCATTCCGATCCCGGTCTCGAAGCCCCCATCATCTCGGGCGTCGCGCATGACCGCAGCGAAGGCAAGATCACCGTCGTCGAGGTGCCGGACGTCCCCGGTCGTGCGGCGCTGCTGTTCGACGTCGTCGCCGGCTCCGGCGCGAACATCGACATGATCGTGCAGAACTCCTCGACGGTGGACGACACCGTCGCGATCTCGCTGACCCTCCCCGAGACGGACGCCCCGGCCGCGCTGAAGGCGATCGAGGAGGCGAGCGAGGCGATCGGCTACACCGAGGTGCGCTACAACGACCAGATCGGCAAGGTCAGCATCGTCGGCGCCGGCATGCGCTCGCACCCGGGCGTCTCGGCGACGCTGTTCCGCTCGCTCGGCGAGGCGGGCATCAACATCGACATGATCTCGACCTCGGAGATCCGCATCTCCGTGGTCACCGAGGAGTCGCGCCTGGACGACGCGGTGCGCGTGATCCATTCGGCCTTCGGCCTGGACTCCGAGCAGACCGAAGCCGTCGTGTACGGAGGGACCGGACGATGAGCACCCAGCTTCCCGAGGACAACAGGACCAGCGTGAGCAACGACGTCGGCGTGGACGGGGCCGAGGCGGCCTCGACCGCCGCGGCTGGCAACGGCGCCGAGCGCGCCTTCGACATCACCGCCACCCCCGGCTACACCCCCGACGGCCCTGTGATCGGCCTGGTGGGCGCGACCGGCCAGGTGGGTCGCGTGATGCTGTCGCTGCTCGCGGACCGCGCCGTGCCCCACAGCGGCGTGCGCGCCTTCGCGTCGGCCCGCAGCGCCGGCTCCACCGTGGAATACGCCGGCCAGGCACTGGTCGTCGAGGACGCCACCACTGCGGACATCGCCTCCGACGGGCAGAAGGTCGACATCGCGATCTTCTCCGCCGGCGGCTCGACCTCCAAGGCGCTCGCCCCGCGGTTCGCGGACGCTGGTGCGATGGTCGTCGACAACTCCTCGGCATGGCGCCGGGACGACGAGGTGCCGCTGGTGGTCTCCGAGGTGAACCCGGAGGCGCTCGTGAACCCGCCGCGCGGGATCATCGCGAACCCCAATTGCACCACGATGGCCGCGATGCCCGCGCTGAAGGCGCTGCATGACGAGGCCGGCGTCGCTCGCCTGAAGATCGCCACCTACCAGGCGGTCTCGGGCTCCGGCGTGGCCGGGGTCGCCGAGCTCGCCGAGCAGGTGCGCGCGGGCGTCGACGACGTCGAGGAGCTCGCGATCGACGGGTCCGCCGTGGACCTCGGCGAGCCCTCCGTCTACGTCAAGCCGATCGCCTTCAACGTGCTCGCGATGGCCGGCAGCTTGGTCGACGACGGCTCGGGCGAGACCGACGAGGAGCAGAAGCTCCGCCACGAGTCGCGCAAGATCCTGGGCCTGCCGGATCTGCCGGTGGCCGGGACCTGCGTGCGCGTGCCCGTGATGAGCGGCCACGCCGTCGCGATCCACGCCGAGTTCGATCAGCCGATCACCCCGGAGCGCGCCCGTGAGGTGCTCGAGGGAGCCGCCGGCGTCACGGTCGTGGACCTGCCCACTCCGCTCGATGCGGCCGGCAAGGACGGCACGTTCGTGGGGCGGATCCGCCAGGATCAGTCAGTTCCTGACGGAAAGGGCCTTGTGCTGTTCGCCGTGGCGGATAATCTGCGTAAGGGCGCTGCCCTCAACGCCATCCAGATCACCGAACTGATCGCCGAGGGAGCACGATGACGAGTGCCGCCACGAGTGGCACACCGGGGCCGGGGACCGGACCGGCCCCGGTGTCCTCGTTCTTCTCCGATCGGGTCGGTGGCGAATCGTCCGACGGGAGTTCGATGAGCATGAACGTGGATCCTCTGGCCCGGGTGCTGCGCACCCTCGATCAGATCACTGCCGCAGAGGGAGAGGTCGGCACGGGAGTGCGCGCGGACTTCGACACGTCGGCCGACGGGTCGGCGGCGCCTGCGTCGACGGTCTCCGAGGCCGACGGCGGTGCGCCGGCTCCGGACGGCTCGGAGCCGGGTGCTGTGCGCACCGTGGAGCTGGAAGAGGCGGCCACCACGCCGGTCACGACCGGTCCGGGACAGGCTCGCCGCGAAGCGATCCTCGACGCCGCCTCCTCGCTGTTCGCCGAGCGCGGCTATCACGGTGCGAGCCTGCGGGACATCTCCCGTCGGGCGGGGATCTCCCATCCGGGGATGCTGCATCACTTCGCCTCGAAGGACACGCTGCTGGGTGCGGTGATCGATCGGCTCGAGGACCATGCCCAGGGCCTGCTGAACTCGGTCGAGTCGATCCAGGGCTCCCCGGCCACGCTGATCGCGGCGCTGTCGGGCCCGTGGGATCCGACGCAGCACGAGATGGCGCTGCTGGCGACGCTGTCCGCGGAGACCGTGAATCCCGACCATCCGGGCCGCTACCGGGTCGCGCGGCTGCGACTGGTCCACGAGCACGTGCTGGAGAAGGCGCTCATCGGACTGTCCGAGCAGGGGCAGCTGGTGCCGGGCGCCCAGCCCGCGTTCGTGGCCCGGTCGCTCTTCTCGCTGCTGCTCAGCCTCACGGTGCGCGAACATTCGGTGCGTGAGCTGCAGCAGGACCGCTCGGCCGATCCGAGCCGGGATGTCCACGACTTCGTGCGACTCTGCGTCGTGAGCTGAGGAGCGAGGCATTCATGGCCCACGCGGGTGCTGACGCATCGAGCGGGACCGGGTCCGCCCCGCTCGCCGGGGCCGTCCCGCTCGCCGGGGCCGTCCCGCTCGCCGGGTCCGCTCCGCTCGCCGGGGCCGCTCCGCTTGCCGGGCCCGCCCCGCTCACCGAAGCTGAGCGGGGCGAGCGTCGGCAGCGTATGCAGGCGATGGCCGGCGCACCGGTGCGGGGGAGCGATGGCGGCGCAGTGGGCTATGTGCGCGACATCTATCTGCAGGACGCCACGGGCGAGCTCGCCGCGATCACCGTGGTGCGCCGCCAGCTCAGCTCCCGCTCCGTGCTGATCCCGGTCGCCGCGATCGCCGTGCTCCCGGCCCAGGCGGCGATGGAGGACGAGGGAGGCAGCTCCGCCAGCACCAAGCGATCCGCTGACGTCGACCGAGCTCGCGATGCCCACCGGGCTCCCGCTGCCGACGGGGCTCGCGATGCCCACCGGGCTCGCGCTGCCGGCGGGGCTCGCGATGCCCACCGGGCTCCTGACGCCGACGGGGCTTGCGATGCCGACGGGGTTCGCGATGCCCACCGGCCTCCTGACGCCGACGAGGCTTGCGATGCCGACCGGCCAGTCGCCTTTGACGGGCAGAGCGAAGCACGCACGTCGGCCGAAACCAGCCAATCCGCCGATGCCAACTCGTCGGCCGCTGCCAGTTCGTCGGCTGACGCCGGCTCGTCCTCCGCTGCCAACTCGTCGGACGCTGCCAGCTCGTCGGCCGATACCCGTCCGTGGGACGGCGACTCGTCGTCGCGCCGACGCAGCGGATCGCGCGCTCGCAAGAGGTCCAGGTCCGCGGCGTCCGAGCCTGCTCGTCCGCAGGCGGTCTGGCTGCACATCGACGCCGAGACGGCGCTCGCGGGCCCGCTGCCGCCGCAGCCGGCCCACCTGACCCCCGCGGCGCTGCGGGCGGCGGAGCGGTCGCTGGATATCGAGGGCACCGATGCCGATGCCGTTGGACAGGCCGATACCGACCACAGCACGGATGTGACCTCCGACACCCCCTCTGAGCCAGCCTCGGACACCTGGTCAGAGCCCATTTCCGACGCGGCCGCCGATGTCAGCAGCAGGGGCGGCACCGGCACCCGCTGAGCGTCGGCCTCCTCCGTCCAGCTCGTTCTCCCAGGGAACCGTTACACTCCACGGGCCGAGAACTCCGCGGGAAGGATCCCTGTGACAGCAGCAACCGGGAAGTCCACCGAAGCCCCGGCCTCGAAGAAATCCGGCTTCCGTCCGGACGTCCAGGGGCTGCGGGCGATCGCCGTGCTGCTCGTCGTGCTCTACCACGCAGGCGTCTCGCGGCTCTCCGGCGGGTACGTCGGAGTGGACGTCTTCTTCGTGATCTCCGGATTCCTGATCACCACGCACCTGCTGGAGATGCTGCAGACGCACGGACGGATCCGCTTCGGCAGCTTCTACGCCAAGCGCGCCCGGCGGATCCTGCCGGCCTCCCTCCTGGTGGGTCTGCTGACCGTGGTGGCGGCCTGGATCTGGATGCCGCCGCTGCTGATGAACGAGGTGGCCCGGGGCGCGGTGGCCGCCGCCCTGTACGTGCCGAACATGCTCTTCGCCTCGCAGGAGACGAACTATCTGGCGGAGACGAGTCCGTCGGTCTTCCAGCACTACTGGTCGCTCGGCATCGAGGAGCAGTTCTACCTGTTCTGGCCCGCGATCCTCGCCCTCGGCTTCTGGCTCGGCCGGCGCAGCGAGAAACGGCTGCTGATCATGGCCGCCGTGCTGACGGCCGGATCCTTCGCGCTGTGCGTGGCATGGATGGGCGTCTCCCAGCCGTGGACGTTCTTCTCCCTGCCCACGAGAGCGTGGGAGCTCGGCGCCGGCGCGCTGGTCGCCTTCCTGATGCGCACCGGAGCCCCGTGGCTGCGGCGGGTCGGCATCGGTCTGCTGTCCTGGGTGGGCCTCGGACTCCTGCTGGGCGTCGGCCTGCTGTACCAGGAGGAGACCCCCTTCCCCGGTTACACGGCCGCGCTGCCGGTGATCGCGACGGCTCTGCTGATCATCGGCGGGGCCGCGCCGGGCGCGCTGAACGCGAATCGTCTGCTGAGCCTGCGCCCGTTCCAGTTCGTCGGCGCGATCTCGTACTCGCTGTACCTGGTGCACTGGCCGCTGTTGGTGATCCCGCAGGTCGCCGTGGGGGAGGAGAACCCGCTGCCCCTGTGGAGCACGCTCGCCCTGGGCGCGCTCGCGGTCCCGGTGGCCTGGCTGCTGTTCCGCTTCGTGGAGCGCCCGGTGATCGCCTGGTCCCCGCTGCGCACCCGCTCGCAGCTGTGGACGGGCGTCTCCGCCCTGGCCGCCTCCGCCGTGCTGATCGCGGCCGGCAGCGGTGCGCATCTCGCCACCGAGCAGGAGGACACGACCACGGACAAGACGGCCTCGGCGGAGGAGGTCACGGAGGAGCCCGAGGGCACCGACTTCGTCCCCGCGAACCTCACGCCCACCCTCGAGGACGCCGACGACGACAACCCCGCGATCTACGACAACGACTGCCATCGCGACAAGGAGGGCACCGACTCCAGCGGCTGCCAGATCGGTGACAACGAGGACGCCCCGCTGGTGTTCCTCTTCGGCGACTCCCATGCGGCCAGCTGGTATCCGGCGCTCGAGGAGCTCGCGAAGGACGGCAAGATCCGCCTGGACACGAACACCAAGAGCTCCTGCTACTCGGCGAACGTGCAGGAGGAGCTCGAGGGTGTGCCGTACACCGACTGCGACCAGTGGCGCCAGGGCGTGATCGACCGGATCAACGAGGAGCAGCCCGAGCTGGTGCTGATGGCGAACTACGGCGCCGAGCGGATCGATCGCGTGGGCGGCACGGACGACTTCGGCGCCGACTGGCAGCAGAGCATGGAATCCACGATCTCCGCGATCGATGGCCCGCAGGTCGACGTGATCGCCGACGTCCCCCACCAGGACGTGACTCCGGCAGTCTGCCTCTCGAAGGATCTGGAGAGCGCCGACGAGTGCGCGATCCCGCGCGCCGAGGCCTTCGATCCGGCGGTCGTGGAGGCCGAGAAGGCGGCGACGGAGGACACCGATGCCCGCTACCTGGACTTCTCGGACTACCTCTGCAACGAGGAGGAGTGCCCGATGATCATCGGGAACTTCCTGGTCTACCGCGACGGCCATCACCTCACGGCGCACTACAGCCGTGAGCTGACCGAGCCGCTGTGGGAGGAGCTCAGCAGCGCGCTCGACTGACCCGGGCGGCGCGGGGCACGGGGCACGGCGGCGCGGCGAACCCGGGCGCGCCCGGCTGGCGCCCTGGTCCGGTCCGCGGCGTCGCAGTCACCAAATGTGAGCTGGGGACCTATGTGAGCACCTCACATAGGTCCCCAGCTCACATTTGCAGCAGGGACGCCCACGTGCGGCGCGGCGCGGGGCAGTGTCGGCCCGTGCCCGTGCCCGTGCCCGTGCCCGTGCCCGTGCCCGTGCCCGTGCCCGTGTCCGTGCCCGTGTCCGTGCCCGAGTCTGAGTCCGAGTCTGAGTCTGAGTCCGAGGCTGAGTCCGTCGCCTAGCCCTTGACGGCGCCGGCGGCGAGGCCCTGCACGTAGAAGCGCTGCAGGCAGAGGAACAGGATCACGCACGGGATCATCGCGATCACGGAACCTGCCACCAGCTGCCCGAAGTCGACTTCGCCGTAGGTGCCCACCTGGATGTTGAGCAGGGCGATGGGGAGGGTGAAGTACCTCTCCGTGGTGAGGAAGGTGAGCGCCCCCAGGAACTCGGTCCACGAGGTGAGGAAGGCGTAGAGCGCGGAGCTCGCGATCCCCGGAAGGATCATCGGCCGCAGCACACTGACCAGCATCCGCACGGTCCCGGCACCATCGATGATCGCGGAGTCCTCGAGCGCCTGCGGCACCGTGTCGAAGGTGTTCTTCATGAGGAAGATGCCGAACGGCAGGGCGAAGTTCGTCGAGAACAGCACCAGGCCCAGCAGGGAGTCCGTCAGTCCTACGGAGTTCATCAGCAGGTACAGGGGAGTGAGGATCGCCTGGAACGGCACCATCATCGACAGCAGGATGAGGCTGAAGGCGAGGGGGACCCACGGAACAGGAACTTGGAGAATCCGTACCCGGCGAGCGTCGCCACCACAGCCGTCAGCGCCGCGGTGGACAGCGACACGATGATGCTGTTGATGACGGGGCGCAGCATCGTGCCGTCCGAGGAGAGGAAGAACGAGAAGTTCTCCCAGGTCAGATCGAACATCTCTCCGAGACCGGGGGTCCCGAGGATCACTTCGTGCGGCTGGAAGGCTCGCAGGATCGACCAGAGCAGCGGGACGATGAAGATCAGCGCGAAGAGCACACCGATGATCGCGTAGGGGACCTTCCGACGATCCCGTATGGCGCGCGCTGAATGGTGGTCGCCGGTGGCGTGCGGTGAATGTCGACGTTCGGCGGCGGACGCCGCACGTCGGTCCCGGGTGGCCGGCTGGGGACGGCTCATCACTCGTCACTCCCTCTCAGCAGAACGAACTGGAGCACGGTGATCAGCGCCGTGAACAGGACGAGGATCAGGGAGATCGCGGTCGCGGAGCCGAGCTGGAGCTCGACGAAGGCGCGGTTGTAGATGTAGCCGACGATGGTCATCGTGTCGGTCCCCGGCCCGCCCTTGGTGAGGATGAAGAACTGGTTGAAGGCCAGGAATGAGCCGATCACGGAGATGATCAGTGACATTCCGATGGCCGGTCGGATGATGGGGGCGGTGATCGACAGCTCGCGACGCAGCCAGCTCGCGCCGTCGATGTCGGCGGCCTCGTAGACCTCCGACGGGATCCCCTGCATCGCGGAGAGCAGAAGGATCATCGTCAGGCCCGGCACCGCCCAGATCACCAGGCCCGACAGCAGGATCGTGGCCGTGGTGCCGTCGAGCAGCCAGGCCGTGCTCCCGTCGGAGACGCCGATCGCTGCGAGAATCCGATTCAGGGCCCCGGAGTCGGGCTGCGCCTCGAGCACCAGCATGTAGCTGAGGGTGGTCAGCCCCACGACGTACGGGATGAAGAAGATCGTGCGCAGGAGGGTAGATCCCCGACGATTCGCACGCACCAGGACCGCCAGCCCGTACCCGAGAAGCAGGATCGGGACGGTGACGATCGCGGTGTACAGCAGCGTGTAGCGCAGTGCCTTCCACATCCCGGGGTCGCGCACGGCCTGGACGTAGTTGTCGAGGCCGACGAACCTGTACTCACCGATCAGCGGCCAGTTCGTGAAGGAGATGTAGACCGCGAAGGCGAGCGGGATCAGCGCGAAGAAGGTGACCAGGGCTATCGCGGGGGCGACCAGCACGATGCCTGTCGTCGGACGGTGCGTCAGGGAGCGCGGTCGGCCGGAGCGCTGTGGGCGGGGCGGTCCCGTGCGGGGAGCAGGCCCCGCTGGTCCGGGTCGCGCCTCAGCGTTGAGAGCGGTCATGACGGACTCCTAGAGCTGTGTCTGGGTGAGGATGCGGTCGTATTCGGACTGCGCCTCGGCCATGGCGCCGGCGACGTCCCCGTCGAACACGGCACGGCGAATCATGGCGAGCCACGGGCTGGCGGACTGGTTGTAGAGCAGGTTGTAGGCGAGGGTGGAGGGGACATAGCCCTCGTCAAGGTTCGACACGGGCACGACGGCCTGCTCGTAGGACTCGGCGAACTCGGCGTCGACGCTGTCGGACCGGACGGGCATGTAGCCGCTGTCCGGCAGCGCGCGCTGGACGTTCAGTTCCAGGGTGTGCGCCATGAACATCCAGGCGCCTGAGGCGTTCGGGGCGCCGTTGAGCAGACACATGTTGTCCCCGCCGGAGAAGGTGGCGTGTCCTCCCTCGGGCCCCGGCAGGAGCACGTTCTGGGAGATCGGGCGGAAGTCCGCGTCGGCCTCGGCAACCGCGGAGCCGTAGGCCCCGGGGAAGAAGACGACCTCGCCGGAGCGGTAGTCGTGGCCCCACTGCGCGCCGTCCTCGACGAAGCTGCGCCGCGGGACCAGCTCGTCGACCCACAGCTGGCGATGGAACTCGAGCACCGCTTCGACCGTGTCGTTGCCGACGACGTTCCCGGACTGGTCGCCGAGCTCGCCGGTGATCAGGTCGGTGTCCGCCGCCCAGATCATCGGCTGGATGGTGAAGCCCATCGCACCGGACGCGTTGCCGGGGAACGTCCATGGGTGCACGTCCGGCAGAGCGGACTTCACGGACAGGCAGGTCTCCATCAACGACTCGAGGCTGCCGGAGATCTCGGAGAGCTCGAACCCGGCGTCCCCCAACAGGTCGGTGTTCGCGAAAAGGGTCGAGTAGTCCCCGATGAAGGGGATCCCGTAGATCCGGTCCTCGTAGGTGGCCAGGCCCAGATGCCCGGCGGACAGCGCGTCCCGGAACGGGAGCGCCTCGACCAGCTCGGTGACGTCGGCGAAGGCATCGCGCACCGAGAACAGCGGGCAGTTGATGAGGTCGAAGTCGACGATGTCCGGCACCGAGCCGCCGCGGATGGAGGTGGCGAGCTTGGTGACGTACTGCGCGTCCGGGATCGGCAGGACCTGCACCTCGAGGTCCTCGTGGAGCTCATTGAACGAGGTCGCGGCTGCCTGGATCGCCGTCTGCGTCGCGGCGCGGCACCAGACGGTGACGGTACCGGCGGCTTCCTCGCCGAAGCCGTCTGCGGTGGTGTCGACCGGGGCGAGGGTGCCCGCACAGCCGGCGAGCGCGGCCAGACCCGCGCCGGCTGTCCCGAGCGCGAGACCTCCGTGGAGGAATCGGCGCCGGGAGAGCATCAGTCGACCTCGAGGGGGAGCCAGACGCGCATCGGGGCGACGCTGCGGTTGCCCCACGCGTAGTAGGGGATCGCGGTCCAGGTGGCCGGGATGCGGGTGCTCGCGGCCTCGGCGGATCCGTGGAGCGGGTACGGCCAGGCGGATGCCGACGGCGAGACCGTCACGGAGCTGCCCTGGATCGCCAGCGGGATCGCGCCGTCGAGCGCAGCGATCGGCGCCCCGGGGACCGGAGTCGCGCTCGGATCCACCGCCGCGTCGTCGACCGTCAGCGCCTCGTCCTGGCTCCGATTGTCCTGCGTGTCCTGCGTGTCCTGGGTGTCCTGGGTGTCCTGGGTGTCCCGGGTGTTGTGGGTGTTGTGGGTGTCGTGGGTGCCCTCGGTGTCTGCGATGTCCTCGTTCTCGATCGCGTAGACCAGCGGCCCGCGCTCGAGGGCGACGGCGCCGCGGGAGGCGTCGAGGCGGTGATGGGTGCCGACGAAGCGCGGGGTGAGGTCGAGGTGCAGCTCGATCACGTCGCCGACGTCGAAGGTCGCCTCGATCGTCGCGTAGTCGTCGTCGGCCAGGAGCGGGACGTCGGTGCCGCCGACGCTCAGGCGGGCGGTGCCGCGCGACCAGTGGGGGATCCGCACGGACAGGCTGGTCGGGGAGGAGGGCGCCTCCTCGACGGTGACGCGCACGAGTCCGTCGACGGGGTAGCCGGTGGCGACGGAGACGCTCAGGCGCTCCGTCCCCTCTCCGGTCGACCAGGTGCCCGCGGCGAACTGATGGATCTGCAGACCCTCGCTCGTCGACGTGGCGACGAGGTGGTCGAGGCTCGCGAAGGTGCGCATGATGTTCGGCGGGCAGCAGGCGCAGTCGAACCAGCCGCGTCGGCCGTGCGCGATCGAGCGGCCCTCGTCGGCCTTCGCGCCCTCGCGCAGCTGGAGCGAGTTCACGTAGAAGTACTCGGTGCCGGCGAGGGAGACCCCGGCCAGGAAGGCGTTGAACAGGAGCCGTTCGACGGCATCGGCGTAGACGCCCTTGCCGGTGGCCAGCAGGAGCCGCCATGCCCACTGGATCGCGCCGATGGCCGCGCAGGTCTCGGCGTAGCCGCGGTCGGTGGTCATCTCGTACGGGTCCCCGAACGCCTCCCAGTCCCAGCGGGCGCCCATCCCGCCGGTGACATAGGTCTTGGTGGCCAGGAGGTCGGCGAACACGGCCTCGCTGCGGGCGAGCAGCTCCGCGTCGCCGTCCTCGATCGCCTGGTCGGTGGCTCCGGCGAAGAGGTAGAGGGCGCGCACGGCGTGGCCCTCCACGGAGTGGGCGGCGCGCACCGGGACGTCGGCGGAGAAGTAGCCGGGCCCGGGGTGGGCGCCGGGGAACCGCTCGTCGGCGCCGCGCACGTCGAGGAAGAACCGAGCGAGGTCCTGGATGTCCGTGCGGTCGGTGAGGCGGTACAGCTCCACGAGCGCCATCTCGATCACCGGATGCCCGCAGGTGGAGTGGCGCAGATCCGGCCCGAAGACGCTGCGGAGGTGATCGACGATCCGCAGGGCGACGGCCAGCAGCTCCTCCTCGCCGGCGCTGCGGGACAGGGCGACCGCGGCCTGGATCAGGTGCCCGTAGCAGTAGAGCTCATGGTTCCAGGCCATGTTCGAGTAGCGCTCCTCGGGGGAGTGGCGCAGCGTGTGCACGCTGTTGAGATAGCCGTCCTCCTGCTGGGCGGAGGCGATCCAGCCGGTGACCTGCTGGGCCATCCCGCGCAGTTCGGGGTCGTCCTCGCGGCCGAGCTCGTAGGCGACCGCCTCGAGCCACTTGTAGCCGTCCGAGTCCTGGAAGATCATGCCGGACGCCTCGCCCTGCTCCGCGCCGCCGACGATGCGGAAGTTGCGGAACGTGCCGGAGGCCTCGAGCTGCTCGTACCCCGAGCGGAGCCCGGCGGAGCGGTTGCGCTGCTGTCGGGTGTGCCAGAAGCCGTCGGTGATGCGGGCGTCGCCGGGAGCGAGGGGTCGCAGGGCAGCGCTCGCCTGCGTGGTCGGGACAGCGGGGGCGGAGAGCTGGGCGGGCGCAGCGGCCATGGAGGAACCTCGCAGGATGCGTCGTTGCGGAAAATGCGGAAACTGTGTTTCTGTGACGATAATGGCACGGTCGCGTCCACGCGACAACCCCTCGCTCCGACCCTGGCGCGGAGCACCGGGACATCACTGGAGGTCACGTGAAGAACTTGCAGAACGCGGTGCCGCGCATCGTCGACGTCGCCGAGCTCGCCGGGGTCTCGGTGAGCACCGCGTCCAAGGCCCTCAACGACACCGGGCAGCTGCGCGAGGACACCCGCACCCGCGTCAAGGAGGCCGCGGCGCGCCTCGGATTCGTCGTCGGCGCCGCAGGGCGAGGGCCCGCAGATACCCGCACCTACACCGTGGGCCTGCTGACCACGGACAGCTTCGGACGCTTCACCATCCCGCTGCTGATGGGCGTCGAGGACGCCCTTGCCGCTGGACGGATGGCGATCATCCTGTGCGACACCCGCGACGACGTCCTGCGCGAGCGCCACTACCTCGCCTCCCTCCAGGAGCGCCGGGTCGACGGGCTGATCATCACCGGTCGCACCACCGATCCGCGGCCGTCGGTCGGGCTGCAGATCCCGACCGTCTACGCGTTCTCGCCCTCGGACGACCCCGAGGACCACGCCGTGGTGGCCGACGAAGGGGCCGGTGCGGCGATGGCCGCCGAGCACCTGCTGGCCATGGGGTCACGCCGTATCGCCCACGTCACCGGTCCGCAGCGGCACCATTCGGCCGACGCCCGAGCGGTCTCCGTGCAGGAGACGCTGGGCGACAGCCTGATCACCCCCGCCCTGTTCGGGCACTGGTCCGAGGAATGGGGCCGCACCGCCGTGGACATGCTGCTGGCCTCCCATCCCGACCTCGACGGCCTGGTGTGCGGCTCCGACCAGATCGCGCGCGGCGTGACCGACCGACTGCGGGAGAAGGGGATCGACGTCCCCGGGCAGGTCCGCGTCACCGGCTTCGACAACTGGGAGGTCATGGCGCTCGCCTCGCGGCCGCCGCTGACCACAGTGGACATGGGCCTCGCCGAGCTCGGGCGCCTCGCCGGCCGCACCCTGCTCGACCTGGTCGAGGGCCGCACCGAGCCCCCGCGGCGCCAGGTGCTCGCGCCGCGCCTGGAGGTGCGCGCCTCGAGCCTGTGAGAGGTGCGTGTCTCGATCCTGTGGCCCCGCCGGATCGCGTCGCCCGGGACGTGAGCGTCCGATGCGCGTCGCCCGAGCCCCCGCCGCCCGTGGCAGCGACCTACTCGGCCGTGCCGCCCGTGGCAGCGACCTACTCGGCGACGCCGCGAAGTTTTGTACCGTGACGACCGATGCGGGCGCCGTGTTATGTCGCAGGACATCGGTGACAGTTCTGTATCAGGACATCGGTGACACTTCCGTGGCTCTTGGTGGTGACACTTCGCCGGTAAAAATGGGCGGTGAGCAGAAACGAGCCCGTCGATCCCACTGTCCGCCTGGCCATCTCGCGGTGGCCTGATGACGCGCCGCGTGGGTCGGTGAGCACGTTCTGCGTCGAGCACGGCATCTCGCGCAAGACGTTCTACGTCCTCCGTGCTCGCGCCCGCGTCGATGGGCCCGCGGCCGTGCTCGAGCCCCGCACCAAACGACCACATACCTCCCCGGGCCAGCTCGATGAAGAGGTCAAGGACCAGGCTGTTCAGGTCCGCGCCGCACTCGAAGCGTCTGGGCTGGATCACGGTCCGATCAGCGTCCACGACCGGATGAAAGCGATGGGACTTGAAGCGCCATCGATCGCGGCCCTGGCACGGATCTTCCGCGAACGAGGCGTGGCTCGACTGGAGCCGAGGAAGCGGCCTCGCGCGTCCTGGCGGGTCAAGTCCCTGGAAGTGGTGTAGCGGTCCTTCGATGAGAGGGGTCAGGCGGTAAGGGCGGGAAGGGCTTCGGTGGTCACCTCGTTCGCGGGGTTGGTGGTGAGCGTGAGACGGCAGCGGGCGAGGACGTCGAGGCCGAGGTAGCGGCGTCCTTCGGCCCATTCATCGGTCTGTTCTGCCAGCACCGCGCCGACGAGTCGGATGATCGCGTCGCGGGTAGGGAAGATCCCCACTGAGTCCGTGCGCCGGCGGATCTCGCGATTGAGTCGTTCGGCGGGATTGTTCGACCAGATCTGCATCCAGACGTCCTTGGGGAAGCCGGTGAACGCGAGGACGTCAGCGCGGGCGGCGTCGAGGTGTTCGGCCACGTCGGGGAGCTTTTCGCCCACGTAGTCCAGGAGTCGGTCGAACTGCGCGGTCACCGCGGCGGCATCGGGCTGGTCATAGACGCTATGCAGCATCGCCTTCACGGCAGGCCACATGCTCTTGGGGCAGATGCTCATCAGGTTCGCGGCGTAGTGGGTGCGGCAGCGCTGCCAGGATGCGCCGGGCAGGTGAGCTGCGATTGCCTCGACCAGTCCGGCGTGGGCATCGGAGGTGACCAGCCGGACTCCGCCCAACCCACGTGCGACGAGGTCGGCGAAGAAGCTGCTCCACGCGGCGCCGGTCTCGCTGGTTGCCACTCGCATGCCGAGGACCTCGCGGTGCCCGTCACCATTGACTCCGGTCGCGACCAGGACGACCGCGTTGATCACCCGCCCACCCTCACGGACCTTCATCGTGAGCGCATCGGCGGCAACGAACGTGAAAGGGCCGGCAGCGTCCAAGGGTCGGTGGCGGAACTGCTCGACGTGCTCGTCGAGATCGGCCGCCATGCGACTGACCTGCGATCTCGAGAGCGAGTTGATGCCGAGGGTCTTGACGAGCTTGTCCATGCGGCGAGTGGAGACGCCGGCGAGGTAGCAGTCGGCGACCACGGTGATCAGGGCGGACTCGGCACGTTTGCGACGCTCGAGCAGCCACTCGGGAAAGTAGGTGCCGGTGCGGAGCTTGGGTACGGCGACGTCGATCGTGCCGAGGCGGGTGTCGAGGTCGCGGTGGCGGTAGCCGTTGCGCTGGACAGTTCGACCGGGGCTGGGCCGGCCGTATTCAGCGCCGGCGACCGCGTCAGCATCCGCGGAGAGGAGCTCGTTGATGATCCTTTGCAGCATCGTGCGCATCAGATCCGGGGAGGCTTCGGCCAGGGCTTCACCGAGCAGGCCGTGAGGGTCGACAATATGAGGAGCGGTCATCGTGATGACTCCGTTCGAGAGTGCTGTGAGAGGTTCACTCGAAGGATCACACGGTGACCGCGTCCTCGTCAGAGACGATCACGGGGCCACCGCGCTACACCACTATGCGGGACTCAACTTCCTGGCGGCGGTTCGTCTATCCGGCACCGAACGCGTGCTGGCAGCTGGATGCGA
>NZ_QPGN01000017.1:0-62899 GCF_003335205.1 Brachybacterium sp. JB7
GTCGTCCCGGCGGCGGTCCCGGTGGCCCCGGTGGCCGTCCGGGCGGCGGCCCCGGTGGTCCCCGTGGTCGCGGCGGTCGCGGCAGCACGCAGGGTGCCTTCGGTCGCGGTGGCAAGCCCGCCCGCTCGCGCAAGTCGAAGCGCGCGAAGCGTCAGGAATTCGAGCAGATGTCGGCACCTGCGCCGGGTGGCGTCTCCATCCCGCGCGGTGACGGGAACACGCCGATCCGTCTGCGCCGCGGCGCGTCCCTGTCGGACTTCGCCGAGCGCATCGACGTCAACCCGGCGTCGCTGATCACCGTCCTGTTCGCGATGGGCGAGATGGCCACGGCCACCCAGTCCCTCGACGAGGTCACCTTCGATCTGCTCGGCACTGAGCTGGGCTACAAGATCGAGATCGTCTCCCCGGAGGACGAGGAGCGCGAGCTGCTGGAGCAGTTCGACATCGATCTCGATGCCGAGCTCGCCGAGGAGGACGACGAGGACCGCGTCCCGCGCCCGCCGGTCGTCACGGTCATGGGCCATGTCGACCACGGCAAGACCCGCCTGCTCGACACGATCCGGAAGGCGACCGTCGGCGCCGGCGAGGCCGGCGGCATCACCCAGCACATCGGTGCCTACCAGGTGGGCGTCGAGCACGAGGGTGAGGATCGCGCGCTGACCTTCATCGATACCCCCGGTCACGAGGCGTTCACCGCCATGCGTGCCCGTGGCGCCGACGTCACCGACATCGCGATCCTCGTGGTCGCGGCCGATGACGGCGTCATGCCGCAGACCATCGAGGCGCTCAACCACGCCCAGGCGGCGAACGTGCCGATCGTGGTCGCGGTCAACAAGATCGACAAGCCGGACTCGAACCCGGAGAAGATCCGTCAGCAGCTGACCGAGTACAACCTGATCGCCGAGGAGTACGGCGGCGACACGATGTTCGTGGACGTCTCCGCTCGGGAGAACCAGAACATCGAGGCGCTGCTGGAGGCCGTCCTGCTCACTGCGGACGCCGCTCTGGAGCTCAGGGCCAACGCGGAGAAGGACGCGCGCGGTGTGTCGATCGAGGCGAACCTCGACCGCGGTCGCGGCCCGGTCGCCACGGTCCTCGTCCAGCAGGGAACCCTGCACGTCGGCGACGCGATCGTCTGCGGCACCGGCCACGGCCGAGTCCGTGCGATGGTCGACGAGAACGGCGACAACATCACCGAGGCGGGTCCGTCCCGTCCGGTGCAGGTCCTCGGTCTCACCTCGGTCCCCGGCGCCGGTGACTCGTTCCTGGTCGCTCCGGACGAGCGCACCGCTCGCCAGATCGCCGAGAAGCGCGAGGCCGCCAAGCGTGCCGCGTCGCTGTCCAAGGCGCGCAAGCGCATCAGCCTCGAGGACATCACCAAGTCGATGGCCGAGGGCAAGGTCGAGACGCTCAACCTCATCCTCAAGGGCGACGCAGCCGGTGCCGTCGAGGCGCTGGAGGAGTCGCTGCTCGGGATCGAGGTCGGCGACGGCGTGGATCTGCGGATCATCGACCGCGGCGTCGGCGCGATCACGATGAACAACATCAACCTCGCCGTGGCCTCGGACGCCATCATCATCGGCTACAACGTGAGGGCCGAGGGCCTGAACGCGGAGTACGCCGACCGCGAGGGTGTGGAGATCAAGTACTACTCGGTCATCTACAACGCCATCGACGAGGTCGAGCAGGCTCTCAAGGGCATGCTCAAGCCGGAGTACGAGGAGGTCGAGCTCGGCACGGCGGAGATCCGCGAGATCTTCCGCTCCTCCAAGTTCGGCAACATCGCTGGCTCCATCGTGCGCGGTGGCCTCATCAAGCGCGGCGGCAAGGCGCGCATCACCCGTCAGGGTGTGGTGATCACCGAGAACCTCGAGATCGCCGGCCTGCGTCGCTACAAGGATGATGTGACCGAGGTTCGTGACGGCTACGAATGCGGTATCAACCTGGGATCCTTCAACGACCTGCAGATCGGCGACGTCATCACGACGTACGAGATGCAGGAGAAGCCCCGCATCTGATGCGGAGCCGGCCGGGCGCCCCTGGGTGCCCGGCCGCCCCTGCGCAGCGGTCGCACCACCCCCGGCGTGCGCCTGGGACCTTCGGGTCCCGGGCGCACGCCGGGGGTCTCGGCCTGCGCGGGGTCGATCGCCCCGGTGTTCTCCGGGCAGCGCACGCCGCCACTGCCGGCCGCACGGGCGAGCGGGTATCGCGTCCGCCCCGTCCCGGCATACCCTCGGCCATGACATGACGAGTGCCGTGCTCGCCACCACCACAGACCATCCCCGCATCGACGAGCACTCCGCTCTCTGCACCCCTCAGGAGAATGACCGACCATGACCGACAACCCCCGCGCCCTCAAGCTCGCCGATCGCATCAAGGTGATCGTCGCGACGATGCTCGACTCCCGCGTCAAGGACCCCCGACTCGGCTTCGTGACCATCACGGACGTCCGCGTGAGCGGCGACCTGCAGCACGCGACGCTCTTCTACACCGTCTTCGGCACCGACGAGGAACGCGAAGGCACCGCCGCTGCGCTGGTCAGCGCCACCGGCATGCTCCGTCGTGAGGTGGGTCGGCAGACCGGCGTGCGCCTGACCCCGACCCTCGAGTTCATCGCCGACGCCGTTCCCGAGAACGCCCGCGTGATCGAGGACCTGCTCTCCGAGGCCCGGGGCCGTGACGCCGAGCTCGCCAAGGCGAAGGAGGGCGCTGACTACGCCGGCGAGGCGGAGCCGTACCGGGTCGCCCGCGACGAGGCCGATGCGGCCGACGAGACCCACGGGGCAGATGACCTCGAGGAGCGGGACGCGGATCCGGACGAGGGGACCGACGAGCGCGAGGACGCGTGAGCGCCCCGCACAGCAGCGCCCCGCACGGGATCCTGCTGGTCGACAAGGCGCCGGATCGGACCAGTCACGACGTCGTCGCCCGGGTGCGCTGGCTGCTGCACACCAAGAAGGTGGGCCATGCCGGCACCCTGGATCCGATGGCGACAGGGCTGCTGATCCTCGGCATCGGCCAGGGCACTCGTCTGCTCACGCACCTGGTGGGACTGGACAAGACCTATGAGGCCACGATCAGGCTGGGGCGCTCCACCGTCACGGATGACCGCGAGGGCGAGGCGATCGGGGAGCATCACGAGGCCACCGGCCTGACGGATGCGGAGATCGAGGCGCAGCTGCAGCAGCTGCGCGGAGACATCCAGCAGGTCCCCTCCACCGTCAGCGCCATCAAGGTCGACGGCCAGCGCGCCTACGCTCGCGCCCGGGCCGGGGAGGATGTCCAGCTCGCCGCCCGGCCGGTGCGGATCTCCCGCTTCGAGATCACTGCGCGCCGGGAGACCGAGGGCCATCTGGACCTCGATGCTGTCGTCACCTGCTCCTCGGGCACCTACGTGCGTGCTCTGGCCCGGGATCTGGGCGCAGCGCTCGACGTCGGCGGCCATCTCCTCGCGCTGCGCCGCACGAGCGTGGGCCCCTTCTCCGTCGACGGGGCCCTGCACGTTCCCGCGCGCGGCGAGGGCGACGACGTCGAGCTGCCCCTGCAAGGGCTGGGGGAGACCGCCGGGCGGGTGCTCCCTGTCCTCACGGTCGATGAGCAGGCGGCCCGCGAGCTGGCCGACGGCAAGCGCATCGCACGGGACCAGGACCCCTCCCCGGCATCCGCTTCAGAGGGAGAGCCGTCCGGGCCGCGACCCGCACGAGGGGCCGACGATCTGGTGGCCGCACTGGACCCCTCCGGTGCCCTGTGCGCAGTCCTGCGACCGGACGGCGCACACTGGCGCCCGGTGCTCGTCGTCCCGCTCGACGCCCGCTGCTGACACGCACGAGACCCCTCCCGGATCCTCCGGGAGGGGTCTTGTCATGCCACCGTCCGTGGCGCCTGACTCCCCGTGACAACTGGCTCGATGTCGCCGCTGGCGCGATGCCGCTGCTCACTCGATGCCTGTGCCGGTTCGGCGGCATCGGGGTGAACGCCTCAGTAGTGCGACTCCACCCGGGTGCCCATCGACGCCCAGTCGTACAGCCACTTCGCGTCGGAGACGGGCATGTTGATGCAGCCGTGCGACCCGGAGTAGCCGAAGGACGAGCGCCACGGTGCCCCATGGAAGCCATAGCCGTGGTGGAAGTACTGCACCCAGGGGACGTCCTCGTTGTAGTAGTACTTCTCGTGGCCCTCGGGGTAGTACGCCGCGTTCGTCATGTCCTGACGGTCGTAGCGCAGATAGATCTCGTAGCTGCCGGCCGGGGTCTCGTTGCCCTCCTTGCCGTCGACCATCGACCGCGGGCCCCACACCGGGGTGTCCCCGACATAGGCCGTGACGGTCTTGTTGCTGAGGTCGACGTCGATCCACTTCTCGCCCGTGGGCTTGTCCGCCGGCTTGTCCTTGTCGTCGTCCTTGGACTTGTCATCGTCCTTGGAGGCGTCGTCCTTCTCGTCCTCGGGCGCGTCGACCTTCTCGACCTCGGACTCGATCTTCTTGGTCTTGAAGGCGGCCTCGAGAGGGGTGGTGCCCTGCAGCGCGGCGATCAGCTCATCGGCCACGGCATCGGAGTTGGTGATCTCCAGGCCGTCCTTCTTCTTGCTGACGACCTTGACGACCTCGCCGTCCTCGTCGACCTGCTCGATCCCGTCCTTGGCCTCGACCGAATCGTCGGCGGCGCGGTCGGAGACCCAGGCGCGCACGGCGTCCTCGTCGACCGAGACCTCGAGGGCCTTCCCGGAATCGTCGGGGGCCACGGAGAGCCAGCTGCTGCGACGCTCCGGGGAGACCTCGTGGGTCGTGTCCTCGGCGCTGGAGATGGACATGGGCTGTTCGAGCAGCGAGGAGATGGTGCCGACGGTCTTCTCCGCCTCCTCGGTGGTGATCGCCGGGGCGATCTCCTCGAGCGGCTGTTCGACGCTGAAGTCCTCGAGCGCGGGGGCCTTCTGGGAGACGGCCTCCACGAGCGGCTGGGGGTCCACGCCCTGGCCGTTTCGGCCCGGGACGGCGTTCCAGGTCTTGGCATCCTCGTCGAAGGTGACCTTCGCGTCCACCGGCTTCTTCATCTCCTCGGGCACGAGGCCCTCGGCGAACGTGGAGACGGCGTCCTCGTCGACGTCCACGACCGGTTCGATGGGGTGCTCCCCGGACCAGGTGGAGGCGACGACGTCCGGCAGCGAGGCGTCGCGCCCGAGGGCGGCCTGCGCGGTCGCGTCGGCATCGACGCTCACGCCGAGCTCCTCGAGGGTGGCGTCGACCTGCTGGTCACCGGCGGTGACGGCGACGGTGACCCCCTTGCCCTGCTCGGCGACGAGCGTCGAGATCTCCTCGGCCGACTTGCCGGCCACGTCATGGCCGAGCACGGTGGTGCCCGGAAGGGCCTTGTCCTCGTACTGCTTGGCATAGGCGAGCGCCCCGCCGGTGAGGACCACTGCGAGCACGGCGAGGATCGACACCACGATGATGAGGGCACGTCGACGGCCGTGGCGGCCGGTGGGTCGGGACGGCCCGCCCGTCGCGGCCGATGCGGTCACATTCGTCATGGAGTGGATTCCGTTCCCAGCGGCCAACGTGTCAGCCCCCGCGTCGTGCGCGGGAGGGCACAGGGGTCCCTCCCCGGCGCCGCCTTGTCGTTCAGGGTAACGGAGGAGGGGTGCTCGGCAATATGACCTCGAGGCCGAGCTTCGTCACAGCTGGGTCACGTCCGACCGGACGGCGACGTCCGCTGCCGTCCGCTGCGCAGTGCGGTGCGGGACCGACGGGACTGAGGGGAGGCGGCCGGGCGTTACAGTGTTCCTCGGCCGTCGGTGCGTGCGCGTCGACGGACGTCCGCCGTCCCGGCTCGCCGCCGGATCGGTGTTATCGCTCGAGGGCGCCAGTGTGCGCCCGGCCCTGGAAGGACATGACCGCGCCGTGACCCGCACCCCCATCTGGCACTCCGTGCAGGACGTGCCTGCCGATCTCGGGGCGACGGCGGTCTCGATCGGGAACTACGACGGGATCCACCGCGGTCACCGCTACGTGCTCGACCAGCTGGTGAGCCATGCGGAGGCCCGCTCGCTCACGCCCGTGGCCCTGACCTTCTGGCCGCACCCCCGGCATGTGATGGGCACGCCGGGCGAGCCGCCGCTGCTGACCGGTCACGAGGACCGTGACCGTCTACTGCTGCTCGCCGGGGTGCACGGGGTGCTGGACCTCGAGTTCACGCGGGAGTTCGCTCTCTACTCGCCGGAGGACTTCGTGCGCGTCTTCCTCGTCGAGGCGCTCGGGATGAAGTGCGTGGTGCTCGGCGAGGATGCCCTGTTCGGACGGGCCAACGCCGGGACCATCGAGACGATGCGCGAGCTCGGCCGGAAGTACGACTTCGAGGTGGTGACCGTCTCGGACCTGGGGCCCGAGGGCGCCGGGACCGGCCGCATCTCGTCCTCCGCGATCCGTGCTGCTCTGCTCACCGGGGACATCGACGTCGCGACCGAGGGGCTCGGCCGCTTCCACACCGTGACCGACACGGTGCGCCACGGGTTCCAGCGCGGCCGCGAGCTGGGCTTCCCCACCGCGAACCTGGGCCCGACGCCCGCCGGGCTGATCCCGGCCGACGGCGTCTACGCCGGCTATCTCACCGTGCTCGAGCAGGACGTCGCGCACACCGGCACCGAGCCCCTGATCGGCGCCGCCGCAACCATCTCGATCGGCACGAACCCGACGTTCGAGATCGACGGCGCGCCGCGCCGCACCGTCGAGGCCTACGTCCACGGTGCCCACGATCTGGATCTGTACGGGGACACCGTGCGTCTCGAGGTCGTCGCCTTCCAGCGGCCCACGCTCAAGTTCGACTCGATCGAGGAGCTCATCGAGCAGATGGAGCGCGACGTCGAGGTGACCCGTCGCACTCTCGGGAGCGGGCAGCCCCTCGCGCCGTCACCTGCCTGATATCCTGCACAGGCCGTGAATTCGGCCGCGGAGAGCCAGTCCGCCCCACCTGCAGCACCTGTCCTCGGACGAGCGCGGCATCGGCGGGTCGCGGCTCGCCCAGAGAGCCCGGGACACCAGGTCCCGGAGCGCCGCGCAACGACCACAGGAGAACCATGGCCTTCGACACCGCCACCAAGCAGGAGATCATCAAGGAATACGCGACCGCCGAGGGTGACACCGGTTCGCCCGAGGTCCAGGCCGCGCTCCTCACGCACCGCATCAAGTACCTGACCGAGCACCTGAAGACCCACAAGCACGATCACCACTCGCGCCGCGGTCTCATGCTCCTGGTCGGCCAGCGCAAGCGCCTGCTGAAGTACCTGGCAGCCAGCGACATCACGCGTTACCGAGACCTGATCCAGCGCCTCGGCATCCGCCGCTGATCCTGTCCGCCGCTCGCCCCTCACGGGCGGGCGGCGGTTTCATCTGCCCGCCCGTGCGGGCGCCCCAGAATCCCGCCCCGACCAGGTTCGGTCCTCGGCAGTGACCTGCGGTCCCTCGGCATCCGGCTCCTCGGAGTCCGCCACGGACCGCGCGTGACTGGCGAGAGCCGCACCGGCAGGGCAACCCCCTACCCAAGGAGATGCACATGGCCATGGAAGGCCCTGAAATCACCGCGACCACCGCAGTCATCGACAACGGCTCCTTCGGCCGTCGCGAGGTCCGCTTCGAGACCGGTCGTCTCGCCCAGCAGGCCGCCGGCGCCGTCGCCGTCTACCTCGACGACGACACGATGGTGCTGTCCGCCACCGCGGTCTCGAACCGCCCCAAGGATCACTTCGACTTCTTCCCGCTCACGATCGACGTCGAGGAGCGGATGTACGCCGCGGGCCGCATCCCGGGCTCGTTCTTCCGTCGTGAGGGCCGTCCCGGCACCGACGCGATCCTCGCCGCCCGCCTCACCGACCGTCCGCTGCGCCCTGCGTTCGTCAAGGGCCTGCGCAACGAGGTCCAGGTCGTCCTGACCGTCATGTCCAGCGGTCCCGATGACGCGTACGACGTCGTCGGCATCAACGGCGCCTCGGCCTCCACCCAGATCTCCGGGCTGCCCTTCTCGGGTCCGATCGGCGCCGTGCGCATCGCGCTCATGCCGACCGCCCAGGGCGGCCAGTGGGTCGCCTTCCCCACCTTCTCGCAGCTCGACGAGGCCGTCTTCTCGATGGTCGTCGCCGGTCGCATGGTCGAGGACGAGCAGGGGAACCAGGACGTCGCGATCATGATGGTCGAGGCAGAGGCCACCGACAACGCCTGGACGCTCATCACCGAGCAGGGCGCCATCGCTCCCACCGAGTCCGTCGTGGCCGAGGGTCTGGAGGCCGCCAAGGTCTTCATCCGCAGCCTGTGCGTGGCCCAGCAGGAGCTGGCGGCCACCGCCGCCAAGCCGGTGCGCGAGTTCCCGCTGTTCCTGGACTTCCAGGACGACGCCTACGACATCGTCGAGACCGCCGCCGCCGAGCGTCTCGCGGAGGTCATGTCCATCGCCGCGAAGACCGAGCGCGAGGAGCGCACCGAGCAGCTGCTCGGTGAGCTGACCGAGGAGCTCGCCGGTGAGGGCGCTCAGCTCGAAGGCCGCGAGAAGGAGGTCACCGGTGCCTTCCGTGCACTGACCAAGCAGGTCGTGCGCAAGAAGGTGCTGACCGACGGCGTCCGCATCGACGGCCGTGGGCTGCGTGACATCCGTGCGCTCTCCGCCGAGGTCGAGGTGCTCCCGCGGGTGCACGGCTCGGCGCTGTTCCAGCGCGGCGAGACCCAGATCATGGGTGTCACCACGCTGAACATGCTCAAGATGGAGCAGCAGATCGATTCGCTGTCGCCCGTGCACCACAAGCGCTACGTGCACCACTACAACTTCCCGCCGTACTCCACCGGCGAGACCGGGCGGGTCGGCTCCCCGAAGCGCCGCGAGGTCGGCCACGGCATGCTCGCCGAGCGCGCGCTGGTGCCGGTCCTGCCCAGCCGCGAGGAGTTCCCCTACGCGATCCGTCAGGTGTCCGAGGCCCTCGGGTCCAACGGCTCCACCTCGATGGGCTCGGTGTGCGCCTCGACCCTGGCACTGCTCAACGCCGGTGTGCCGCTGCGCGCCCCGGTCGCCGGCATCGCCATGGGCCTGATCTCCGACACCGTGGACGGCGAGACCCGCTACGCGGCTCTGACCGACATCCTCGGTGCCGAGGACGCCTTCGGCGACATGGACTTCAAGGTCGCCGGGACCAGAGAGTTCATCACCGCGATCCAGCTCGACACCAAGCTCGACGGCCTCCCGGCCTCGGTGCTCGGCGGCGCGCTCTCGCAGGCCAAGGAGGCTCGCCTGGCGATCCTCGGCGTGCTGCACGAGGCGATCGACGCCCCGGACGAGATGAGCCCGTACGCCCCGCGCGTCATCGCGGTCACCGTCCCCGTCGACAAGATCGGTGCGGTCATCGGCCCGAAGGGGCAGATGATCAACCAGATCCAGGACGACACGGGCGCAGACATCACGATCGAGGACGACGGCACCGTCTACATCGGCGCCACCGACGGCCCCTCGGCCGAGGCTGCTCGTTCCGCAGTCAACGCGATCGCCAACCCGCAGGTCCCCGAGGTCGGCGAGCGCTACCTCGGCACCGTGGTGCGCGTGGTGGACTTCGGCGCGTTCGTCTCGCTCACCCCGGGCAAGGACGGCCTGCTCCACGTCACCCAGCTGCGCAAGCTGAACGACGGCAAGCGGGTCGAGAACGTCGAGGACGTGGCCAAGGTCGGTCAGAAGATCGAGGTGGAGATCCGTGAGGTCGACGCCCGCGGGAAGATCTCCCTGGCTGTGACCGTGGATGACGAGAGCGGCTCCGACGAGGGATCCTCCGAGGACAAGTGATCCTCTCGGCGGCCTGAGGCCGCCGCAGCAGGAAGGGCAGGCACTCCCGAGTGCCTGCCCTTCCCGCGTCCGGTCCCTTCCTGATCCTGCGTCCGGGTCCTTCCTGACCCGGCCGCCCGACCTCTGCTGGCCGCGCCTCTGTCCATGGCCGGCTCCGCGGCGGGTCGGGCCGACGGGGGAGTGACGTTGGCGGCACCCCCGGTGCGGTGACGGGTGCCACGGCGTCCCGGCACCCCCGGCGTGGAACAATCGAGCGATGCCTTCCGATCTCGCTTTCGACGATCCGTCCTCCGATGTGATGCTCGACCCGGCCACCGGCGTGCGGCGCAGCATTCTTCCCGGGGGCGTGCGGCTGCTGACCCAGACCGACCGCAGCGTGCGCAGCGCCGCCATCGGCCTGTGGCTGCCCGTCGGCTCCCGGGACGAGGCCCCCGAGCACGCCGGTTCCACCCACGTGCTCGAGCACTTGATGTTCAAGGGGACCTCTCGACGCTCGGCGATGGACATCGCCACGGCCTTCGACGAGGTGGGAGGGGACTCCAACGCCATCACCGCCAAGGAGCACACCCTCTACTACGGCCGGGTGCGCTCGGCCGATGTGCCGATGGCGGTCGACGTTCTCACGGACATGATCACCGGCAGCCTGCTCGAGCAGGACGCCCTGGCCACCGAGCGCGAGGTCATCCTCGAGGAGCTCGCCATGGCCGAGGACGACCCGAACGACGTCGGTTATGAGACGTTCCTGGCCGATGTGCTGGGGCCGGACACCCCGATCGGTCGCCCCGTCGGCGGTACCGCGCAGAGCGTGAACTCCCTCAGCATCGAGGACGTCCGCGCGCACTGGGCCGAGCATTACCGGCCCGACAACCTCGTGATCACCGCGGTCGGGGACCTCGACCACGACGGACTGGCCGAGCTGATACGAGCCGGACTGCGCCGAGGCGGATGGACGCTCGAAGACGGCCGGGTCCCCGCCCGTCGGCCCCGTGGCGTCGACCTCTCCACGTCGGCGGTGCCCGCCGTGCCGGACGTCACCCGGATCGCGCCCCATCGACTCTCGCGCACCACCGAGCAGAACCACATCTACCTCGGGGGCCACGGGCTCACCGCCCTCAGCGAGGATCGCCACGCCCTGTCCGTCCTGATGTCTGTGCTGGGCGGGGGCATGTCCTCGCGTCTCTTCCAGAACATCCGCGAGCAGCGTGGCCTGGCCTACTCCGTGTACTCCTTCAGCGGCGGTTATCGCGACGCCGGGCTGTTCGGCATGTACGCCGCCTGCCGCCCGGGCCGGACCTCCCAGGTGGTCGAGCTGCTCGCCGCCGAGCTCGCACGAATGGGGGAGCGGGGCATCGACGAGGAGGAGCTGTCCCGCGCGAAGGGACAGATCACCGGCTCCTTCGCGCTCGGACTGGAGGACACCAGCAGCAGGATGGGTCGCCTCGGTACGATCGAGCTGGTCCACGGCACGTACACGAGCGTCGACGAGACCCTGGAGAAGATCGGCCGGGTCGGTCCCGACGACGTCCGCGATCTCGCCGCGCGCCTGGCCGGATCCTTCACCACCCGGGTCGAGGTCGGCCCCGACTACTGAGGCCGGCGGGAGCGGGAGGAGAGAACGACGCGGCTCCCGACGAGCCGAGTCCGGACGCCGTCGCCTCCGGCCCTCTCGACCTCCATCCCGTCCCAGCCCGCACCACCCCACGATCGAGGAGCACCCCATGACAGCTGCTGAACAGTCCCCCCTGCGCGTCGCCGTGATCGGAGCCGCCGGACGCATGGGCGCCGAAGCCTGCCGCGCCGTCGAGGCGGCCCCTGACCTCGAGCTGGTGGCGGAGCTCGGCCGCGGAGACGCCCTGGACCTCATCACAGAGGCAGGAGCGCAGGTCGCCGTGGACCTCACCGTCCCCTCTGTCACCGCCGAGAACGTGCGCTGGCTGGTCGAGCACGGCATCCACGCCGTGGTGGGGACCACCGGGTGGACGGAGGAGGGCCTGGACGCCCTGCGCGAGCAGTTGGCGGGAGCGGACGGCGTGGGCGTGCTGATCGCCCCGAACTTCGCGATCGGAGCCGTGCTGGCGATGCGCTTCGCCGAAACCGCCGCACGCTACTACGAGAGCGCCGAGATCATCGAGATGCATCACCCCAACAAGGTCGACGCCCCCTCGGGCACAGCCCGCCACACCGCCGCCGCGATCGCGCGCGGCCGGGCGGCCGGCGGGCTCGGACCGGTCCCGGACGCGACCGAGAAGGATCCCGAGGGCGCGCGCGGCGCGATCGTCGACGGGGTCCATGTGCACGCGGTGCGTCAGCGCGGGCTGGTCGCCCACGAGGTGGTCCAGTTCGGCGGGCCGGGGGAGCAGTTCCAGATCCGCCACGACTCCTTCGACCGTGCCAGCTTCATGCCCGGCGTGCTCCTGGGCGTCCGTGCCGTCTCCTCCCATCCAGGCCTGACGGTGGGCCTGGACGGCTACCTCGAGCTCGACTGAGCGGCCCGCCGTGCGTCAGAAGCTCTTCGTCGCCCTGCTGGTGCTGATCACCGCGGCGTACTGCTGGGGCCTGGGCTGGATCGCCTGGGGCTTCGTGCGCGCCGGGAGCGCGGTGGGCTACGGCCTCGCGGTCGGCGTCGTGATCCTGCTGGCGCTGACCGTCTGGGTGACCTGGCGCGAGGTGCTGTTCGGCGCCGCCGCCGGGGACCTCGCGCGGCGCTACGCGCCTCCCGCCGACGCGATCCAGGACGATCCTCGCGCCGAGTTCGAGGCCGCCCGGGCCGCGCTGCAGGACGACGACGCCCGGCAGGGGACGGGATCCCCCGGGCACGCCGAGTCCCGCGACTGGGCCGGCTGGTTCCGGCTCGCCCTGGCGTACGACGCGCTGCGGGATCGGAAGAACGCCCGGATGGCGACGCGTCGTGCGATCGACGCCCGGCGGGCGGCGCGACGCTGAGCAGTCCCTCAGGACGCTGAGCAGTCCTCAGGCCCAGCCGAGGGCTCGCAGGACGGCCGCGGCGGCCGCCGCGCCGATCACGACCACCAGGAACGGGGCCCGGGCCAGCAGCAGCGCCACGGCCACCCCGAGCGCCGCGAGCCGTGCGTCCAGCACGATCTCCGTGCCGCTGGTCGCGGTCTGCGTCGCGACCAGCGCTCCGAGCAGGGCGATCGGCAGCAGCGTCGTGGTCCGGGAGATCCGTGGACGGTCGAGCGCGTCGGGCGGCGCCTGGTAGCCGAGCCACTTCTGCCCGAAGGAGAGCACCGATGCGGCGATCACCGCGATCCACAGCATGCTCATCGTCGGCCCCTCCTCGGCAGCACCCCGACGACGACGGCGACCAGCGCGGCCGCGAGCACGGGCAGCCCGGCGGGAAGCACCGGGGTGGTCAGCAGGGCGACGAAGGCGGCCGCGACCGCGATCGCCACCGCATCCCGGCTGCGCAGGCGCGGCCACAGCAGAGCCAGGAAAGCGGCTGCGGCGGCGGCATCGAGACCCCACGCCGCAGGGTCGGCCACGAACTGGCCGGCGAGGGCGCCGACCAGGGAGAACAGGTTCCAGAACACGAACACCCAGACCCCGGCCGCCCAGAACCCGGCGCGCTTCTCCGCCTCGTCCCGTCCGCCGGCTGCGAGCGCCGCCGATTCGTCGATCGTGAGGTGAGCGCGCAGCACGCTGCGCCATCCGGTGCGGGGGAGGGACGGTGCGAGGATCAGTCCGTACAGCGTGTTGCGCACGCCGAGGAGGGCCGCCGCGAGGGCCGCACCGAGGGCGGACCCGCCCCCGCCGACGACCCCGATGAACGCGAACTGGCTCCCTCCGGTGAACATCACCGCGGAGAGGACCATCGCCTGCCACACGTCCAGTCCGGAGGCCGTCGCCAGGGCGCCGAAGGAGATGCCGTACAGGCCGGTCGCGACGCCGATGGCGAAGCCCGTGCGACGGATCGTGCGCACCCCGTCCGGGATGCTCCCGCCCGCGTGGCCGAGGTTCGGGGAAACGCTGGTCATGATGGTTCCCACTGTACGGTCACCAGGGAGGACGCGGCTTCCACGTCCGTCCTGCGATGTGAGAACGTAAGGGCATGACGGCCATTCCGGACTCCCCTGACGCGTCCGCGCCCACCGACGCCCTCCCACTGCGCACGACCACCCTCCTGCTCGACATGGACGGGACCCTCATCGACTCCGGCCCGGCGGTCGAACGCGCCTGGAACACGCTGCTGCGCGAGCTCGGCACGGATCTCACGTTCGGCGCGGCACAGCACGGCCGGCCTGCTCGCCAGGTCCTCGCCGAGCTGATGCCCGAGCTCGATGAGGAGCAGCTGGCGCGGGCGCACGACCGGATCGAAGCCCTCGAGATCGCGGACGTCGACGCGATCCTCACCCTCCCGGGCACCGAGCGCCTGCTGCGGGAGCTCGACGCCGCCGCCGAGCAGCTCAACCGTCCCACCTGGACCATCGTCACCTCCTGCACCGCTGGGCTGTTCGAGGCCCGATGGGCCACCACGGGGCTCCCGGCGCCCGCGCAGAGGGTCACGGCCGATCAGGTCACCCACGGGAAGCCCGATCCCGAGCCGTACCTGCTGGGCGCCGAGCGTCTTGGTGTCGCTCCCGAGCGGACGATCGTCATCGAGGACTCGGTGGGCGGTCTGCACTCCGGGGCCGCAGCCGGGGCCCGCACCATCGCGGTGACCAGCACCACTCCCGCCGCCGATCTCGCTCCGCTCGCGGATGCCCTGGTCACATCCCTGGATGACCTGGAGATCACTGTCGACGGCGAGGATCTGGTCCTCTCCCGCCGAGGTAGCTGAACCTCACGCCGCGCCTGTCGATCAGCGCCTGATCGCGTTGATAAGCTCGGGCGGCCGATCCCGTGCCGCGCGATCTCACGGGTGCCCAGAGGCTCCGGTGCCCGCGTCGACCAGACGCGTCTCCACCGTGGATCGCAGCCGTCCCCCTCGAAAGGACTCGTCCCATGTGCGGAATCTCCGGCAGCTACGGATTCGGCGCTGACACCGAGGGCATCGCCCGCCGGATGAACAGTGCCCTGGCCCATCGGGGCCCGGACGGTGAAGGGATCTTCGTCGACGGGGAGACCGGTCTCGCCCATCGTCGCCTGGCGATCATCGACGTCGCCGGCGGCGCACAGCCGATGACGAGCGCCGACGGCCGCTACACGATCGTGTACAACGGCGAGACCTACAACTACCTCGAGCTGCGCGACGAGCTCGAGGCCCTCGGCCACACCTTCCGCACCGACTCGGATACCGAGGTGCTGCTCGAAGCGCACGCCGAGTGGGGGACCGCCGCCTACGACCGGTTCAACGGCATGTTCGCCTTCGCGATCCACGATGCGCAGACCGGGACCGTCACCATCGCCCGCGACCACTTCGGCATCAAGCCCCTGTACTACTGGATCGATGAGCACGAAGACGCTGACGCTGAGGCAGTGGGCCCCAAGGTGCTCTTCGGCTCCGAGATCCGCTCGCTGCTGGCGGCAGGCCAGTTCGAGGCCGCGCCGGACGACCGCGCCGTCTACCGCTATCTGAAGTTCCGCGTCCAGGACGACGACTCCCAGACCTTCTTCCGCGGCGTGCGGCGGCTCATGGCCGGTGAGATCCTCGAGATCCGCCCCGACGGCACACGGGTCGCCCCCTTCACCCGCCTGCAGGAGGAGCTGCGCGAGATCGCCGCGCGCCCCAGCCGCCCCTACAGCGAGGAGGTCGTGGACGAGTACCGCGAGCGCTTCCACGAGTCGATCCGGATGCGCCTGCAGTCCGAGGTCCCCGTGGGCACCTCGCTCTCCGGCGGCTTGGACTCCTCCGCGGTCGCCGCCGTGATCGCGCGTCAGCTGCGCGAGCAGCCGCAGGACGAGAGCTTCAGCGCCGTCGGCAGCCGCCAGAACACCTTCTCGGCCGTCTTCCCGAACTCCTCGAACGACGAGGAGGCGTACGTCGACAAGCTGCTCGACGACAACGCCGGCCAGATCACCGCCCACAAGATCCACCCTCAGCCGGAGGCGTTCCTCGAGGACCTGCGCGATTTCGTGCGCACCCAGGAGGAGCCGATCATCTCCACCGGTCCGTACGCCCAGTACGCGGTGATGCGCGAGGCCAGCCAGCACGTCACCGTGCTGCTGGACGGCCAGGGCGCCGACGAGATGATGGCCGGGTACAACCCGTACTTCTACGTCTACCTGCGCCAGCTGCGTCGGCAGAAGCGGTTCAAGGATCTCGCCAGCGAGGTCGTGGGCTCGCGCGACATCCTGCGCAAGCTCGCGAAGTCGAAGTACTCCGGTCGCACGTCGGTGCCGATCGAGGCGCTCCTGAACTCCGGTTTCGTGGCCGAGCACAGCTCCGAGAAGGTCTCCTCCGTCCAGGACGACCTCAAGGAGCGCCTGCTGGAGGACACCTTCCGCCACTCCCTGCCCTCGCTGCTGCGCTACGAGGACAAGAACACGATGCGCTTCAGCATCGAGGGTCGCGTGCCGTTCGTGGACAAGGAGCTGCTGAAGTTCCTGTTCTCGCTGGACGAATCCGCGATCATCCATGACGGCTGGAACAAGCGGATCCTGCGCGAGTCGATGGACGGGATCCTGCCCGACATGATCTCCAAGCGTCGCAACAAGATCGGCTTCACCACCCCCGAGGGCGAATGGTTCCGCACGATCGCCCCGCACCTCATGGAGATCTTCACCTCGGAGTCCTTCGCGAGCCGCCCCTACTTCGACGCCCCCAGCGTCGTGGCGCTGTTCGAGGACTACATCGAGAACCCCGGCAACCACGGCACGATGATGTTCTGGCGCCTGCTGAACGTCGAGCTGTGGATGCGCACCTTCTTCGACGACGCCGAGAACTCCTCGCGGGCGCTGAGCGATGACGCGGCCGCGCAGGAGCAGGCGGCGCTGAGCGCACCGGTGGCCCAGGTCGCCGGCACCGACGCCGACACGAGTTCCGCGAGCGATGTCGTCGAGCCCAAGAGCGACTATGTCGCCAATCCCGGCAAGGAGCTCGACCTGGTCTCCGAGGCCGACGGCCGCACCTGGCGCCGCCTGCCGCTGCAGACCGAGCTGGTCTCCCGTGAGGACGACATCGTCTCCCTGGTCCGCGAACGCGTCGAGCGCTTCGCCGCGTCCCTGCCCGAAGGCACCGTGCCCGTCGGTGCGCAGTGGTACTTCGTGATCAGCGAGAAGATCATCGCGATCACGCAGGGCCGGTCCTGGTTCACCTGGGAGATCAGGCCCCGCCGGTCCGCGAAGGTGCTCAGCCGCTTCGTCACCCGCACCCCGGCCGGCATCGGTCTGGGCGATCCGACCACGATGGAGCTCGCCATCCAGGAGGTCGGCCTCCCGCGCGTGGTCGCCGCCTCGGCGGCCGGTGCGGCCGGCAAGGTGATCGGCAAGCGGGGCCTGTTCTACGAGGTCGTGGGGGCGAACGTGCGCGCGATCGACGGTCCGACGCCGTACTCGGCGTTCCCCTCGAACGTCTCCGCGAAGCTGCCCCCGAAGGACCCGGACGCGGTCTCCGCGAAGATCTCCGCGGCGATCCGCGGGGCGGACATCCCGGCAGCGCTGCGCGATGCCTTCGTGGGCACTGTCGTGATGGATGCGAACGACATCGGTCGCAACGTCCTGGGATCGGACGTCGCCACGGAGAACGCTCGGCTCGAGGCGACGTTCGCGGACAATCCCCTCGGCCAGGGCCGCCAGCGCACGCCGCTCGCGATCCTCGTCGATCTCGGACCCGCGACACGGCGCTGAGCCGGCCGGAGCCTGCATTAGGCTCCAGGGATCAGGACAGTTCCGGGAGGAGACCATGACCAGCACCGACCTGCGCCCCGCGCGGCCCTTCGGCGCGGTGGGGACCGCTGTGGTCACCCCGTTGACCGAGGACGGCCACGGAGTGGACCTCGACGCCGCCCAGCAGCTCGCCGTGCACGTGAGCGAGCACGGCAACGACCTCATCGTGGTCTCCGGCACCACGGGCGAGGCCCCTACGCTCACGGACGTGGAGAAGATCGAGCTCTCCCGGGCCGTACGCGATGCCGTCGGCCCCGAGGTGCGGGTGGTCGCCGGCGTGGGCACCTACGACACCGCGCATTCGATCGATCTCGCCCGGGCCCATGCGGATCTGGGCCTGGACGGGCTGCTGGTCGTCACCCCGTACTACTCCAAGCCCAGCCAGGCCGGGGTGATCGCTCACACCACCGCGATCGCCGACTCCACCGACCTGCCGGTGATGCTCTACGACATCCCGAGCCGGACGGGCACCGCATTGTCCTACGAGACGCTGCTGCGGCTCGGTGAGCACGACCGGATCCTCGCGGTGAAGGATGCCAAGGGCGACCTGCAGCAGGCCAGCCGGATCATGGCCGAGACGGGCCTGGCGTACTACTCCGGCGAGGACGCCCTGAACCTCCCGTGGCTCACGATCGGCGCCGCCGGCCTCGTCTCCGTGGTCGGTCAGGTCGCCGGCGAGCTCGAGCGTCTCATGCTCGATGCTGTGGACCGTTCCGATCTCGCCGGTGCGCTCGACGCCCACCGTCGCCTCGTCCCGCTGGTCGACGCGATCATGGCCAAGATGCCCGGCGCCGTGGCGGCGAAGGCCGCCCTGGCCCTGCAGGGCGTGCTGCCGCACGCCGCGATGCGCGGGCCGCATGTCCCGGCGGACACCGACCAGCTGCGTGCGCTCGCGGACGCGATCGACGCGGCCGACGGCATTCCCTCGTGCGACCCCACCCGCGCCTCGGTATGACCACCGGGTTCTTCCAGGCGTCCGGCCCGGCCCCGGAGCCGGCCCGCGGCACGCTGAGGATCACCCCGCTGGGCGGTCTCGGCGACGTCGGGCGGAACATGACCGTGTTCGAGATCGACGGGCGCCTGCTGATCGTCGACTGCGGGGTGCTGTTCCCCGAGGACGCCCAGCCCGGCGTGGACCTGATCCTGCCGGACTTCGACGCGATCCGTGACCGGCTCGACGACATCGAGGCGATCGTGCTCACGCACGGCCACGAGGACCACATCGGTGGCGTGCCCTACCTGCTGCGGATGAAGAACGACATCCCGCTGGTCGGCAGCACGCTGACCCTCGCCTTCCTCACGGCGAAGCTCAGGGAGCACCGGATCACGCCGACCACGATCGCGGTGGAGGAGGGCCGTAAGGAGAGCTTCGGCCCCTTCGACTGCGAGTTCGTCGCGGTCAACCACTCGATCCCGGACGCCCTGGCGGTGCACCTCTCCACCGAGGCCGGCACGGTGCTGCACACCGGCGACTTCAAGATGGACCAGCTGCCCCTGGACGGACGCATCACGGATCTGCGCGCCTTCGCCCGCCTCGGGGAGGCCGGGGTGGACCTGTTCATGACGGACTCGACCAACGCCGAGGTGCCCGGCTTCACGGTCGGTGAGCAGGAGATCGGCCCCACGCTGGAGGCGATCTTCGCCCGGGCGACGCAGAAGATCGTGGTCGCCTCGTTCTCCAGCCACGTCCACCGCGTGCAGCAGGTGCTCGACGCGGCCGCGGCGCACGGCCGCAAGGTGGCCTTCGTCGGCCGTTCGATGGTCCGCAACATGGGCATCGCCTCGGAGCTGGGATATCTCCGCGTGCCCGAGCGCACCCTGATCGACGCGAAGGCGATCACCACGATCCCCGATGAGCAGGTCGTGCTCATGTGCACGGGCAGCCAGGGCGAGCCGATGGCCGCACTGGGACGGATCGCCCAGGGCGACCATCGCGTCAGCGTGGGCCCCGGCGACGTCGTCATCCTCGCCTCGTCCCTCATCCCCGGCAACGAGAACGCGGTGTTCAGCGTGGTCAACGGCCTCATGGCGCTCGGCGCGGAGGTGGTCCACAAGGGGACGGCCAAGGTCCACACCTCGGGCCACGCGAGCGCTGGTGAGCTGCTGTACTGCTACAACATCGTGCGACCGAAGAACGTCATGCCGATCCACGGCGAGGTGCGCCATCTCCTGGCCAACGGCCGTCTCGCCGAGGCCACCGGTGTCCCGCGCGAGCGAGTCGTCCTGGCCCAGGACGGCCATGTGGTCGATCTCCGGGACGGCGTCGCGCAGGTGGTCGGAGAGGTCCCCACCAGCTACGTGTATGTCGACGGCTTGAGCGTCGGAGAGATCTCCGAGGCGGACCTCAAGGATCGTCGCATCCTCGGTGACGAGGGCTTCATCTCGCTGTTCGCCGTGGTCGACACGGCCACCGGCGCGCTCCTCGCGGGCCCGGAGATCCGCGCCCGCGGTGTGGCGGAGGACGCCGCCGTGTTCGAGAAGGTCCGGCCCGAGATCATCAAAGCCCTCGAGGAAGCGGTCGCCGACCCCGCGAACCGCCGCGATGCCCATCAGCTGCAGCAGGTCATGCGACGCGTGATCGGACGCTATGTCTCCCAGCGCCTGCGCCGTCGGCCGATGATCGTCCCGCTCGTGCTCGAGGCCTGACCCGTTCCACGAGCCCGCCTCGGGGCGTGAGATGGATCCGGTACGACGGGCCCGGGCGCTCCGCCTCCCGGGCCGCAGTGGCACCGGGCGGTACCCTATGACCCATGGCGACACGTACGTCTTCCCCCGCACGTGCGTCGAAAGGCTCGTCCCGGAGCTCGGCTGCAGGTACGTCCCGCACGGCCGGCGCCGCGGCGAACGACCCCTCGACGCTCCCTCTTCCGGTGCGCGCAGTGCGCACCGGCTATCTCGCGATCGCTCGCATGGTCGGCGGACTGATCCGCTCGATCGGCGTGGCCCGCTGGGAGGTGGCCCCGGACCAGCGTCGGGACGGCTATGCCCTGTTCCTCCTGCTCATCGCGGCCCTAGTGGCCGTCGTCGAGTGGTGGCAGTCGGCCGGCCCCGTCTTCGGGGCCGTGCACACCGTCGTGGCAGGCACCTTCGGCATCTCCTCGATGCTGATCCCGCTGCTCGCGGCCGGCTGGTCGATGCGCATGTTCCGCCGCCCCGACCAGGTGCGCGCCAACAGCCGGATCGCGATCGGCATCCTCGTGCTGCTCACCGCGATCTCCGCGATCGCCTCGGTCTCGGCACGCCTGCCCGCACCGGCGGACGGCATCGACGCGCTGGCGCGCGGGGGAGGGGTGCTCGGCTACCTGGCCGCCGCACCCCTGGAGGCCCTGCTGCCGCCCGTGGCCGTCGTGGTGATCCACTCCGTGCTGATCGCCTTCGGCGTGCTCGTCCTCACCGCGACCCCGGTGGAGTCGATCCCCTCACGGGTGCGCGGGGTGTACGACGTGATGGTCGGCAACAGCGAGGAGGAGGACGAGGAGCGCGTCGCGTTCGGCCTGCGCCCGCGCCGCCGGGATCCTGAGGTCCACGAGCAGGCGACCGAGGCCCAGCCCGCCGGGCGTCCGCGGCGCCGCAGCCGGCGTGAGAAGGCCGCGGCCGAGGCAGCGGAGGACCGCGATCACGAGAGCTTCGGCTATGCCGGCGACGAGGCCTTCCAGCAGGGCGTCAGCGCCGAGGAGGCCGCGGGGGCCGGCTCGAAGAAGGGCCGTGCGTCCCGGGCGAAGCGAGCCGCGAAGGCCGATTCCACCGAGGTCTTCGACGTCGTCGAGGATGAGAACAATCGGGCCAAGACCTTCCCCGGCAAGGGGGACGCCGCCGGTGCGACCACCCCGATGCCGACGGCCGCTGCGGCGAAGGCGTCGCCCGCGAGCAAGCCCGCGCCGACCCGAGCCGTGCCGGCCAAGCAGTCCGAGGAGGCGAAGCCCGACCTCGTGCACCCGCCGATGGGTGACCTGCCGCGCGCCGGGGAGCAGCTCGAGCTGGCCGGCGACGTCGTGTACACGCTGCCTGACTCCTCGTTCCTCCTGGAGGGCGCACCGCACAAGACGCGCTCCGAGGTGAACGACCAGGTGGTCGCTGCGCTCGAGGAGGTCTTCGAGCAGTTCAACGTCAATGCCAAGGTGGTCGACTTCTCCCGCGGGCCGACGGTCACGCGCTACGAGGTCGAGCTCGCCCCAGGCACCAAGGTCGAGAAGGTCACGGCCCTGGACAAGAACATCTCGTATGCCGTGGCGAGCTCCGACGTGCGCATCCTCTCGCCGATCCCCGGCAAGAAGGCCATCGGGATCGAGATCCCCAACACCGATCGCGAGACCGTCGTCCTCGGCGACGTGCTGCGCAGCTCCGTCGCCCGTCGCACGGAGCATCCGCTGGTGATGGGCGTGGGCAAGGACGTCGAGGGCGGCTACGTCGTCGCGAACCTCGCCAAGATGCCGCACCTGCTCGTCGCCGGCGCCACCGGTGCCGGCAAGTCGGTCTTCGTGAACTCGATGATCACGTCGATCCTCATGCGCGCAACTCCTGAAGAGGTGCGCATGGTGCTGGTCGATCCCAAGCGCGTCGAGCTCAGCATCTACGAGGGCATCCCGCACCTGATCACCCCGATCATCACCAACCCCAAGAAGGCCGCGGAGGCCCTCGAGTGGGTGGTGAAGGAGATGGACGCCCGCTACGACGACCTCGCCGCCTTCGGGTACAAGCACGTCGACGATTTCAACAAGGCGGTGCGCGCCGGAGAGGTGCAGCTGCCCGCGGGCAGCGAGCGACGCCTCGCGCCCTACCCGTACCTCCTGGTCGTGGTCGACGAGCTCGCGGACCTGATGATGGTCGCGCCGCGGGACGTCGAGGCCTCGATCCAGCGCATCACGCAGCTGGCACGTGCCGCCGGGATCCACCTGATCCTCGCGACGCAGCGCCCCTCGGTCGACGTGGTCACCGGCATCATCAAGGCCAACGTGCCCAGCCGCCTCGCCTTCTCGACCTCCTCGCTGCAGGACTCGCGGGTGATCCTCGACTCCGTCGGCGCGGAGAAGCTCATCGGCCAGGGCGATGCCCTGTTCCACCCGATGGGCAAGGCCAAGCCGATGCGCGTGCAGGGCGCGTGGGTCAACGAGTCCGAGATCCACCAGGTCGTCGACCACGTCAAGACGCAGATGAAGCCGAACTACCGCGAGGACGTCCAGGTCGTCGCGGCCAAGAAGCAGATCGACGACGACATCGGCGACGATCTCGACGTCCTGCTGCAAGCGGCCGAGCTCGTGGTCACCACGCAGTTCGGCTCGACCTCGATGCTGCAGCGCAAGCTCCGCGTGGGCTTCGCCAAGGCCGGCCGGCTCATGGATCTGCTGGAATCCCGCGAGATCGTCGGGCCCTCCGAGGGGTCCAAGGCGCGCGACGTGCTCGTCCATCCGGACGAGCTCGGCACCGCGATCGCCCTGATCCGCGGCGAGGCGCCGCCGGGCGGCGAGGCCGAGGAACCGTACGGGGCCGATCAGGCCGTCGAACTCGAGAGCGCCCCGGCGCCGGAGGCACCGGATCACTCCGAGGCAGCCGCCTCCTCGGAGAACGGGGAGGACCGCTACGGCACCGATCCGCTCGCCGACGACGGCACCGAACCCGCCACCGACTACTACGACGACGAGGACGACCAGGACGGCGAGGATGCATGGAGCCTCACCGGCCGCTGACCCTGACCGGTCCGCGACGGCGGCGTCACACACCACCCCGCTCCGCCCCCTCGTCCCGTCCGTTCCACCGCACGTCCCTCATTCCGCCGGAGCTCAGGAGTCCCGATGACCACACCCCGCACGGAGCCCGTCCCGCTCTGGAACATCGCCAACATCCTCACGATGGTGCGGTGTGCGATGGTCCCGGTGCTGGTGGTGCTCGCGATCATCTACCCGGACTCGATCCCGGGGCGCATCCTGGTCGCCGCCGTGTTCGTGGTCGCGATGATCACGGACTTCCTGGACGGCCACCTCGCCCGCAGCCGGAACCTCATCACGGACTTCGGCAAGATCGTCGATCCCATCGCCGACAAGGCGATGACGGGCGCGGCACTGATCATGCTGTCGGTCTGGGAGTACGTGCCGTGGTGGATGACGATCCTGATCCTGGTGCGCGAGTTCGGCATCACGGTCATGCGTTTCACGATCCTCAAGTACGGGGCCCTGCCGGCGAACATGGCGGGCAAGGCCAAGACGATGGTGCAGACGATCGCCATCACCTTCTGCCTGATCCCGTTCGAGCTGTGGTGGGAGCCCGCGCGCTGGATCGGCCTGGCGCTGGTGGCCCTGGCCGTCGTGCTGACCGTATGGTCCGGCCTCGTGAACCTCAAGGACGGGCTGCGGCTGCGTCGTGAGGCACTGGCCGGTGGCGCTGCATGACCACGGGCGCCACGAGCCCGCAGCTCGTGATCTCCCGAGCCGCGCAGCGCGGGCTGATGCTCGCGACCGCGGAATCGCTCACCGCAGGGGCCCTGGTGGCCCGCCTGGTGGACGTCCCCGGGTCCAGCGCCGCGATCGCGGGGGGAGCGGCCTGCTACTCCTTTGCGGCCAAGACCCGCGTGCTCGGGATCGACGCCGATCTGCTGGAGCGCACCGGTGCTGTGACCAGGGAGGTCGCGGCGGCCATGGCCGAGGGCGCCCTCGACCTGTACGCCGCGGACCTCGCCGTCTCCACCACCGGCGTGGCCGGCCCCGGGCCCGACGCCCGCGGAACGGCGGAAGGAACCGTCTGGCTGGGGATCGCCCGACGGGACGGCGAGACCCTCACGCGTGAACTGCATCTCAGCGGCGACCGCCCGACGATCCGCTCCCGGACCGTCGACGCCGCGCTCTCGCTGCTCGTCGAGATGCTCGAGTCCTGAACGACCCCGCAGGTCAGCGCAGGGGAGCGCAGCCTTCCTCCCCACCGTCTCGTCGTGCACAGTTCCCAGGCATCCCGAGGATGGGGGCCACTACACTCTGGGGAACACTTCCGAGGGTCGGCGCGTTGTGCTTGTCGTGATGACTTCGACGCACCGCACCCCCGAGGTGTTCCACCAGTTCAACCAGAGGAAGGGAGGCAAGGCCATGGTCCTGTTCCGTCAGGAGCTCGGTGATGTCCTGCGTGATGCACGACGCAACCAGGGTCGCACCCTGCGTCAGGTGTCCTCCGATGCCCGCGTGTCCCTGGGCTACCTCAGCGAGATCGAGCGCGGCCAGAAGGAGGCCTCCAGCGAGCTGCTGTCCTCCGTGACCGATGCCCTGGGCCTCCCGCTGTCGTTCGTGCTGCGTGAGGTGTCCGACCGGATCGCCGTCGCCGAGAACATCAGCATCCCCGACACCGTGCCCGAGGGCCTCGCCGAGGAGGCGAGCCCGCTGGTCGGTGCGCACTGAGGTGAGGCGCAGCGAGTTCTCGGAGCTGGCCGACCACGTGTTCGGCCCGGTCCTCGCCCGCACCTACACCCGTGACCTCGTGCTCGAGGGCGTCGGCGGTCTGACCGCCGAGCAGGCCCTCGAGCACGGGGTCGCCGTGCGCCAGGTCTGGACGGCCCTGTGCGACTCGATGGACGTCCCGGAGTCCCAGCGCTGGGAAGTCCCGCCGGAGCAGCGACGCCGCTGACCGCGGTGCTCCGGCAGGAGAGCTCGGCCGGCAGAGGTCGACCCTCGCCGGTGTGGTCGTGGTGGACGCGTTCGGGGTGGTCGACGCGATCCGTCGGGCGGCTTCCCCTCTCCGTCCCTCGCGGGGTCGCGGGGTCGCGCACTCCCTCGGAGGATCACTGGCTGTCTCTTTCTCTCCCGGAACCCCTTCGCGTCGCGGCCCGAGGGGCTGCGCGATATCGACACGCCGCGACACGCCCCGCAGAGCCCTCGTTCGAACGCACGTTCGGTACAGTGGGGTGGAATGGTCCCCCGGCCCGACGTCCCCGTTCTCGTCCTTCCTCCCCAGTCGCGTGTCATCCACAAGCGGCCCGGGGCGGCGACGAGTGTCGGAGGCCGCGCCTAGTGTGGCCTCACTGTCATCGAGTCGGCTCGCCCGGCCCACTGGAAGGAACCAAGCACATGGCTGCACCGAAATCGTCGAAGCCCCCCGTCACGCGTTCGACGGAGAAGACCCGCGAGTCGTCGCTCGACAACGCCCTGGCCCAGATCGACCGCCAGTTCGGCAAGGGATCGATCATGCGGCTGGGCGACGACACGCGGCCTCCGGTCGAGGTCATCCCCACCGGCTCGGTCGCCCTGGATGCCGCTCTCGGCATCGGTGGGCTGCCGCGCGGCCGCATCGTCGAGGTCTACGGCCCGGAATCTTCCGGCAAGACCACGTTGGCCCTGCACGCCGTCGCCAACGCCCAGCGCAACGGCGGTATCGCCGCGTTCATCGATGCCGAGCACGCAATGGACCCGGAGTACGCCAAGAAGCTCGGCGTCGACACCGATGCCCTGCTGGTCTCCCAGCCGGACACCGGTGAGCAGGCCCTCGAGATCACGGACATGCTGATCCGCTCCGGCGCGCTGGACGTCGTCGTGATCGACTCCGTCGCCGCGCTGGTGCCCAAGGCCGAGATCGAGGGCGAGATGGGCGACTCCCACGTCGGCCTCCAGGCGCGTCTGATGTCCCAGGCGCTGCGCAAGCTCGCCGGCGCGCTCTCCTCCTCGGGGACCACCGCGATCTTCATCAACCAGCTGCGCGAGAAGATCGGTGTCTTCTTCGGCAGCCCCGAGACGACCACCGGCGGCAAGGCGCTGAAGTTCTACGCCTCCGTGCGCATGGACATCCGCCGCATCGAGACCCTCAAGTCCGGCACGGACTCCGTGGGCAACCGCACCCGCGTCAAGGTCGTGAAGAACAAGATGGCCCCGCCCTTCAAGCAGGCCGAGTTCGACATCCTCTACGGGGAGGGCATCTCCCGCGAGGGTGGCCTGATCGACCTCGGCGTCGAGCACGGCGTGGTTCGCAAGTCCGGTGCGTGGTTCACCTACGAGGGAGACCAGCTCGGCCAGGGCAAGGAGAACTCGCGCCAGTTCCTCAAGGACAACCCGGACCTGGCGGTCGAGATCGAGGACAAGATCCTGCGCACCCTGGGCGTCGGCAAGTACGCCCTCGAGCAGGCGGAGCCGGAGGCCGGTGCCGTCGAGGCGCCTCTCGGTGAGGACGAGTTCCTCGACGACGACGTCCCGGCCACCATCTGAGAGATGACGGGCACGCAGTCCGACGGGAGCGGCGGCGGCGACCACGAGGTCGTCGCCGCCGCTCCCGTGACGGCGGACGACGGACCGCGCACCGCCTCGGAGATCCGGGCGGACCTCTCCGGTCGCACCCGGCAGATCCTCGAGGCCACCCGTGAGGCGCCGCCCCCCGAGGCCATCGCGTGGGAGAAGGCCGTGGTGCACGAGTGCCGGTATCTGATGAGGTTGCTGTCGACGCGCCGCCGGTCGGAAGGGGAGATGCGTCAACGGCTCGCCGAGCGGGAGGTCCCCGCGGACATCGCTCACGAGGTGATGGCGCGGATCATCCGCGCCGATCTCGTCGACGACGCCGCCTTCGCCCACGAGTGGGTGCAGCAGCGACGTTCCCTGCGCGCCCTCGGTGATGAAGCACTGCGCCGCGAGCTGAGCAGACGTTGGGTGGACGCCCCGCTGATCGATGCGGCGCTGGAGACCGGGGAGAGCGACGAAGAGGTGCGCTGCCGTGAGCTGGTGCGCTCCCGGATCGGTGTCCGGGATCGGGAGCGCCTGCGCACCGAACGGGACGGCGCCCACCGCCGTCGGCTCTCCCGCCGCCTGGACGCCCTCCTGACCCGCAAGGGTTACCCGGGGAGTCTCGCCGTCCACGTCATCGCGGGTGAGCTGCGCGAGGCCTCGCACGATCCGGAGAGCTGACGCACGCTGACGCATGCTGACGGGGCCTGGGCCGGGGCCGGGGGCCGACGACGAGCGCCGCCAGCCTGCCTCCGTCGCGAACGCGGCGGGGAACGGCTGTGGAGGCATCGGCCAGTATTCTTACGGGCACTATGTCCTCCCGCATCTCCGCTCTCGATCCCATGACCACCGATACCGACGCCGCGACGTCAGCCGGCGCCCTGAGCACCCCGCGCGGCACCTATCAGGTGCGCACCTTCGGGTGCCAGATGAACGTCCACGACTCCGAGCGCCTGACCGGCCTGCTCGAAGAGTCCGGCTTCGTGGCGGCGCCGGACGATGCCGACGCCCGTCGCGGCGAGGTCGACGTCGTCGTCTTCAACACCTGTGCGGTGAGGGAGAACGCGGACAAGAAGCTGTACGGCACTCTCGGCGCGCTGCGTCCCGCGAAGGACGCGAATCCGGGCATGCAGATCGCCGTCGGGGGCTGCCTCGCGCAGAAGGACCGTTCCACGATCGTCGACCGTGCTCCGTGGGTCGACGTCGTCTTCGGTACGCACAACATCGGTGCACTGCCGGTGTTGCTGGACCGTGCTCAGCACCGCGCGGAGGCGCAGGTGGAGATCCTCGAATCGCTCGAAGTGTTCCCGTCCACGCTTCCCACACGGCGCGAGTCCTCCTACGCCGCCTGGGTCTCGATCAGCGTGGGCTGCAACAACACCTGCACCTTCTGCATCGTGCCCTCGCTGCGCGGCAAGGAGAAGGACCGCCGCCCGGGCGACATCCTCGCCGAGGTGCGTGACGTGGTGGATACCGGCGCTCTCGAGGTGACGCTGCTGGGACAGAACGTGAACTCCTACGGTGTCGAGTTCGGCGATCGAGGAGCCTTCGCCAAGCTGCTGCGCTCCTGCGGCGACATCGAGGATCTCGAGCGCGTGCGCTTCACCTCCCCGCACCCGGCGATGTTCACCGACGACGTCATCGCAGCGATGGCCGAGACCGACAACGTCATGCCCCAGCTGCACATGCCGCTGCAGTCGGGCTCCGATGACGTGCTGCGCCGGATGAAGCGCTCGTACCGCTCCAAGAAGTTCCTGGGCATCCTCGACAGGGTGCGAGAGCGGATCCCCGAGGCGGCCATCACCACCGACATCATCGTCGGGTTCCCCGGGGAGACGGAGGAGGACTTCCAGCGCACGCTCGACGTGGTCGAGGCCTCTCGCTTCGCGAGCGCCTTCACCTTCCAGTACTCGATCCGCCCCGGGACACCTGCGGCGACGATGGAGGGACAGGTCCCCAAGGAGGTCGTCCAGGAGCGCTACGAACGGCTCACCGCGCTGCAGGACCGCATCACCTACGAGGAGAACCAGAAGCTCGAGGGGCGCGTCGTCGAGGTCCTCGTGGCCGAGGGGGAGGGGACCCGGGACGAGACCACGCACCGCATCTCGGGCCGCTCGCGGGATCACCGCCTGGTGCACCTGGCGGTGCCGGAGGGGCTGGAGAGCGCAGACATGCCGCGTCCCGGGGACATGGTCACCGCAACCGTCACCCGGGCCGCGCCGTTCTACCTGATCGCGGACAGCGCCCGGGAGGCCGCACCCGGCGTGAGCCCGACGCGCGAGCAGTTCTCGGTGCGACGCACCCGCTCCGGAGACGCGTGGGAAGCGGGGGAGAGCGGCCTGGACGCGGGGTCGTCCTGCGGGACCGGGGCAACTGCTCCGTCGGGCCTCGTCACCCTCGGCATGCCGAGCCTGCGCCGCCCCTGAGCAGCGGACCCGACACACGACAGGACGACGCAGAACGGCCGGCACCCCGCAGGTGCCGGCCGTTCTGCGTATCCGCAGCCGGGGCCGCGGAGCGTGCCTCAGACGTCGAGCTCGTCGAGCTCTGCGCCGAGGCGCTCCTCGAGGCTGTGGAAGAAGGCGATCACGGTGCTCAGACCGCACTTGATCGCGCTGTCGACCTGGGTGTCCAGAGCGCCGGCACGGAAATCCGCAGCGAGCTCGCCGTACACGCCCAGCAGGCCCTCGGACTCACGGCGCACGTAGACCTTCGGCCACACGCGGTTCATGTTCCACTCGTTGCAGAGCTTGATCATCTCGACCTTGCGGGAGAAATCGACCGAATGGCTCCAGCGGCCGCGGGTCTGCATCACAGCCCGCTCCTCGCCGGAGACCATGAACTGGAATCGGTAGTCGTCGAAGCGTGCGCGGAGGATCTCCGGGTGCTCATCGTCCTCGACGAAGGCATATCCGAGGCGAGAGAGGCTCTCCTCGACCCTGCTCAAGGACATCGGGGCCAGGCGATCGGCCGAGTCCGGGAGTGCAGGGGACTCGTTCGGTGCAGTCACTTCCAACCTCATGCATTGCAGTAGACGAAGACAACGGTCCGGGGTTCCGGGACGGCCCACACTACTCCCTCGCTCACGATGTCGGCCTGCCACCAGGGGTGATCCGTCCGACCCTCGAACCAGCCCCTCGCCGCCCGCTGGAGCGACCCGCACAGCGGCGCGGGTAAAGTTCCGCGCATGGACGATCCGCTGCCCGAGAGCACCACCGCGCGCGAGGCGGCGGCGACGGGCGACGCGGCCGCGCCCAGCGCCCGCGCTCCCCGCGACATCCCTCTGGTCGCCGTGGTCGGAGCGACCGCCACCGGCAAGTCCGATCTCGCCATCGCCCTGGCCCGTGAGCTGGACGGCGAGGTGGTGAACGCCGATGCGCTGCAGCTCTACCGCGGCATGGATATCGGCACCGCGAAGGTGACGGCCACCGAGCGCACGGAAGTGCCGCACCATCAGTTGGACGTGCTGGATGTGACCGAGGAGGCGAGCGTCTCGGTGTACCGGGACGAGGCCCGCACGGCCATCGCGGCCATCCGCTCCCGCGGCCGCACCCCGATCCTCGTCGGCGGATCAGGGCTGTACGTGCGAGCGGTGCTCGATCAGATCGAGTTCCCACCCACCGACCCGAGCATTCGAGCGCGTCTTGAGAGGGAGGCCGCGACGCGCGGGCCCGCCGCTCTGCACGACGAGCTCGCCGTCTCCGACCCGGAGGCCGCGCGCACGATCGGTGCCGGGGACACGCGGCGCATCGTGCGCGCCCTCGAGGTCGGGGAGCTGACCGGACGTCCCTTCAGCGCATTCCTGCCGCGACCCCTGTACGCCGACCCCCGCACGGTGCAGATCGGTCTGCGGCTCGAACGCCCGGTGCTGCACGACCGGATCGCCCTGCGCGTGCAGCGCATGGTCGAGCTCGGGCTGCTCGACGAGATCCGAGGGCTCCGCGAGCGGGGCCTGGACCGTGGCCTCACGGCGCGACGAGCGATCGGCTACGAGCAGGGCATCGCCGTGCTCGAAGGGAGGATGAGCTGCGCCGACGCGATCGAGGCCACGGTCGTCGGCACCCGACGCCTGGTGCGCAAGCAGGACACCTGGTTCCGACGCGATGCCCGCGTGCGGTGGCTCGACGCCTTGACGCAGGACGTGACCGGCCGCGCTCTGGACGCGCTGCGTGACGGCGGAAGCACGGGCCATGATCCGGCGGCATAGGCTCACGGCATGAACGACAGGATCCACTTCACCAAGGGCCACGGCACCGAGAACGACTTCGTCATCCTCGATGACCCCGATGGTGCGCTGGAGTTCGACGCCGCCACGGTCGCCGCCCTCGCGGACCGCCGCGCCGGCATCGGCGGAGACGGCGTGATCCGCGCCGTGCGCACGCGCCGCGCCGGCATCGAAGCTCCCGCGGATGCTCCCGAATGGTTCATGGACTATCGCAACGCCGACGGCTCGATCGCCGAGATGTGCGGCAACGGGGTGCGCGTTCTGGCCGCGCACCTGCAGCGCGCCGGTCACGTCCGCGAGGACGAGTTCGCCGTGTGGACCCGCGCCGGAGCCCGCACCGTCGCGATCCTGCAGCGTCCCCCCTCGCACGGTGGGACGTGGTCGGTGAGGCTCGGAATGGGGGAGAGCCGCAGCACGCAGAACGCCCGCACCGTCGAGGTGGCAGGTCATATGCTCAGCGCGACCGATGTGGACATGGGCAATCCCCACACCGTCGCCTTCCTGCCCTCCGGACTCGCCCTCGAGGAGCTCGACCTCACCCGCCGCCCCGCGCTGGATCCTGAGCCGGTCGACGGCGCGAACATCGAGCTGGTCGTCGAGCTCGGCCAGAGGCACGTGGTGATGAGGGTGTTCGAACGCGGCGTGGGGGAGACCCGCTCCTGCGGCACGGGTGTCGCCGCCGTGGCGGTCGCCGCAGCGCTGCGCGCCGGGGACGACACCGGACAGCCGTGGACGGTGGACGTCCCCGGCGGCCGCCTGCAGGTGGGCTGGACCGAGACCGGGGAGGTCACGCTGACCGGTCCGGCACAGCTCGTGGCCGACGGCGCCACCTTGGTCTGACACCGGGCCTGACACCGGGCCTGACACCGGGGCCGACATCGGGCCGACACCGGGTGGAGTTCAGCGCGCCGGGCCCACCTCGAGCACCCGGAAGCCCTTGGCGCTGGCGACCTTCGCGACGTCACGCTCGGGAAGCTGCTCACCGAGCCATCGCGCGAGCGGGTCCGCGCCGAGGTTCTTGCCCACCACGAGGGCGGCGGTGCCCTCCGCAGTCAGCCGCGCGGTCCATTGCAGCAGCAGCTCGTGCAGGGCGGGCTTGCCGATCCTGATCGGAGGATTCGACCAGATCGCGTCGAAGCGGAGATCCTCGGGGACCTCGTCCGGCGCCACCACGCGGAGGGAGGTGATCCCTGCGCGTTCGGCGTTCTCCGCGGTGAGCTCGCGGGCTCGTTCGCTCACGTCCACGGCCCACACCTCGGCGGCGGGATGGGTGAGCGCGGCGGTGAGCGAGATCGGCCCCCATCCGCAGCCCAGGTCGAGGATCCGCGCGTCCGCGGGCGGCTCGGAGATCTCATCGAGGCGGTTCAGCAGCACTGCGGTGGCCTTGTCCAGGCCGTGCCCGCTGAACACGGAGGCGCTGGAGACCAGATCGAGATCCCGACCGGCGAGGCGCACTCGCAGCGGGAAACGCCGGGCATCGGTCGCGGGGGAAGGGGTGAAGTAGTGCTCGTCCACCCCAGAAGGATACGGACCCGGAGCGTGCCGGCGGACGGTGAGCCCCACCGGCCCGTCCGCCCGGGCACGTCCGCCGCGGCTCGTCGGCCCGATCACTCCGGTATCCGCCCACCGCAAAATCCCTCGACCCCGGAGGATCGGCGTGGGACTCTGGTGGAACAGATCGTCCCCTACCTGAGGAGTACCCCGACCGTGCCCATCGCTTTCCATCCCGAACCCGCCTCCGACGCCGATGTCGACGGGACCACCACCGGGGGGACCGTTGGCGCGCCGCACACCGAGGGGACGCACGAAGACCCGTCGGCCGGATCTCCCGCGGACCCGAGCCCGGCGGCCCGTCGCCGTGACCCGCTGACCGAGCGGATCCTCTCCCGCAGCAGCGCCGCCGCCCAGGACGCCCCCGGCCAGAGCAGCGACGGCGAGCAGTACGACCTCGCCGACCGCCAGGCGCTGCGGCGCGTGGCAGGAATGTCCACCGAGCTCGAGGATGTCTCCGAGGTCGAGTACCGCCAGCTCCGACTGGAGCGTGTGGTGCTCGCAGGCCTCTACACCTCGGGCAATGCCGCTGAGGCGGAGACGAGCCTGCTCGAGCTCGCCGCTCTCGCCGAGACCGCGGGTTCGGAGGTGCTCGACGGCCTCCTCCAGCGCCGTGCGCATCCCGACCCCGCCACGTTCTTCGGCAAGGGCAAGGCGGCGGAGCTCGCAGGGATCATCGCCGAGAACGGCGCCGACACCGTGATCGCGGACGGCGAGCTGGGCCCCGGGCAGCGACGCGCGCTCGAGGACATCGTCAAGGTCAAGGTCATCGACCGCACCGCGCTGATCCTCGACATCTTCGCCCAGCACGCCAAGTCCCGCGAGGGCAAGGCACAGGTCGAGCTCGCGCAGCTCGAGTACCTGCTGCCCAGGCTGCGCGGCTGGGGCGAGTCGATGTCCCGGCAGGCGGGCGGGCGCATCGCCGCAGGCGGTGCCGGAATGGGATCGCGCGGACCCGGCGAGACCAAGATCGAGCTGGATCGTCGGCGCATCCGTGACCGCATGTCCAAGCTGCGCCGGGAGATCAAGGCGATGGCCCCGGGACGCGTCGCCCAGCGCGCCGACCGGAGGCGCAACCAGGTCCCCGCGGTCGCGATCGCGGGCTACACGAACGCCGGCAAGTCCTCGCTGCTGAATCGGCTCACCGGAGCCGGCGTCCTGGTCGAGAACGCCTTGTTCGCGACGCTGGACCCGACGGTCCGGCGCTCCACCACGCCCGACGGGCGGGAGTTCACCTACGCCGACACCGTCGGCTTCGTGCGGCATCTGCCCACCCAGCTGGTCGAGGCATTCCGGTCGACTCTCGAGGAGGTGGGCGATTCCGACCTGCTGCTGCATGTCGTCGACGCCTCCCATCCCGACCCCGAGGGCCAGATCCGTGCAGTGCGCACCGTGCTCGGCGAGATCGAAGGCTTCGATGTGCCCGAGGTTGTGGTGCTGAACAAGGCAGACCTCGCCGAACCCGAGACGATCGCCCGCCTGCGCAGCCAGGTCGAGAACTCCGTCGTGGTCTCCGCACGCACCGGGGCGGGCATGGACGAGCTGAGGGACCTGATCGCCGATCGCCTGCCGCGCCCGGCGGTCGAGGTCGACGTGCTGGTCCCGTACTCGCGAGGGGATCTCATCGCGCGTGCTCACACGACGGGCGAGGTGCTCGCGGAGGAGCACGTCATGGAGGGCACCAAGCTCCATGCCCGGGTGGATGAGGCGCTCGCCGCAGAGCTCCACGGCGCGGCCTGAGAGGTCCTCGGATCCAGCGCGGATACGCTGGAGCGATGACCACCGCCACCGATCACGAGGCCGCCCCAGGGGCCGCCGGCATCCAGCTGTCGACCCTCATGGATGCGGCGGTCTCGGCGATCGGCGGCGCCGTGCGGCCCGGCCAGCAGGCCATGGCGGAGGCGGTCGACACCGCCATGACCGCGAACCGTCATCTGCTCGTCCAGGCGGGCACAGGCACCGGCAAATCGCTTGCGTACCTGGTGCCCGCGCTGCGCCATGCGCTGGTCAGCGGCCGCCCGGTCGTGGTGTCCACCGCGACCATCGCCCTGCAGACCCAGATCGTGCGCAAGGACCTGCCGCGTCTCGTGGAGGCGCTGGCCCCGCATCTGCCACGCACGCCCACCTTCGCCCTGCTCAAGGGCCGTGCGAACTATCTCTGTCGACACAAGATCGACGGCGGGTACCCGATGGACATCGACCCTGGCGCGCTCTTCTCGGAGGCGTCCACAGATCCGGCCCGCACCGGCAGCGAACGGCTCGGGGACCAGGTCAAGCGGCTGCGGGAATGGGCCGAGGAGACCGACAGCGGAGACCGCGACTCGCTCGAGGACCCGGTCTCGGATCGCGCCTGGCGCCAGGTCTCGGTGACCGGGTCGCAGTGCATCGGAAGCTCCTGTCCGATGCTGGAGTCCTGCTTCGCCGAGCGCAGCCGCGAACTGGCCCGCGAGGTGGACCTCGTGGTCACGAACCACGCACTGATGGCGATCGACTCCTTCGATTCCCTGGGAATCATCCCTGACCACGACGTGGTCGTCTTCGACGAGGCCCACGATCTCTCCGGGCGCGTCACCAGCGCCGTCACCGAATCCCTGAACCCCGGGATGCTCCGAGGGACGGTGAGGGATCTGCGCGGCCTCGGCGTCGCTGCCACCGCCCTGGACGATGCCGCCGAGGAGCTGCGCGAGGCGCTCGAGCTCGCCCCCGACGGCCGCGTGATCGGTGCCTTGCCGGAGCGCCTCGGCGACGCCGTCCAGCAGCTGCGGGTCGAGGCCCGCACGGCGCACTCCGATGCGAAGGACGCCGGGGACGACGCCACCGTCGGCACCGCCGGATCGCGCAAAGCGGTCCGCGCGAACCTGCAGGAGATCATCGAGGTGTGCGAGCGTCTCGGCGCTCCGGCCGATGAGGATGTCGTCTCGGTCTCGCATTCCCAGGCCACGGGACGCTCGAGCATCCAGGTGGCGCCGCTCAGTGTCGCCGGCGCGATGCGCGGAGCGATTCTGGAGAGCCGTACCGCCGTGCTGACCTCGGCGACTCTTGCTCTCGGCGGCCGTTTCGAGCCGGCAGCGGGCGAGGTGGGCCTCGCGCGGGCAGATCGCATGGGCCCGGAGTCCACGCCGCCGCGCGAGGACAGGAGCGCCTGGGCGGGCCTCGACGTGGGCAGCCCTTTCGCCTACCGGAGCCAGGGGATCCTGTACACGGCCCGGCACCTTCCCCAGCCCGGCCGCGAGGGCCCGTCGACGGCCATGCTCGACCATCTCACCGAACTGGTCGAGGCCTCGCACGGCGGGGCGCTGTGCCTGTTCTCCTCGCGTCGGGGCGCCGAGCTCGCGGCCGAGCATGTGCGGGCCCGCCTGGACCTCACCATCGAAGTGCAGGGTGAGGACTCGATGGCGAACCTGGTGCGGAAGTTCCGCGACGATGAGGATGCCTCTCTGTTCGGCACGCTCACACTGTGGCAGGGGGTGGATGTCTCGGGACCCTCGCTGCGACTGGTCACCATTGACCGGATCCCGTTCCCGCGCCCGGACGATCCGCTGGTCTCCGCGCGCCAGGAGCGGATCGCCCAGCAGGGCGGCAACGGCTTCATGGGCATCTCGGCCCAGCACGCCGCACTGCTGCTCGCTCAGGGGGCGGGGCGCCTGATCCGCTCCCATGAGGACCGCGGCATGGTGGCCGTGCTGGATCCGCGGCTCGCGACGGCGCGGTACGGCAGCTTCCTGCGGGAGGCGATGCCGCCGCTGTGGCCGACGTCGGAGCCCGAGATCGCTCTCGGCGCGCTGCGGAGGCTCTCGACCTCCTGAGCTCGGCCGGTGGGCGCCGTCGCCCCGGGCTGCGCCGGATCAGACCGAGCGCAGCACCGCGACGATCTTGCCGAGGATCTCGGCATGATCTCCCAGGATCGGGGCGAAGGCCGGGTTGTGAGGCATCAGCCAGACATGGTCGTCCCGCTGGACGAAGGTCTTCACCGTCGCCTCGCCGTCGATCATGGCCGCGACGATCTCGCCCTTCTGGGCTTCCTTCTGGCTGCGCACGACGACCCAGTCGCCGTCGCAGATGGCGGCGTCGATCATCGAGTCGCCGACCACCTGCAGGAGGAAGAGGTCCCCGTCGCCCACCAGGCGCGAGGGCAGGGTGAAGACGTCCTCGATCTGCTCCTCGGCGGTGATCGGCACGCCCGCGGCGATGCGGCCGAGCAGCGGGACGGTCACCGAGTTCGGGCTGATGTCGGGCTCGGCGGGTGCCTCCGGGGCGCCGTCGTCTCCCGGCATGACGATCTCCATGGCACGGGGGCGCTTCGGGTCCCGGCGCAGGAAGCCCTTGCGTTCGAGCGCCTGCAGCTGATGGGAGACCGACGAGGACGAGGTCAGGCCCACAGCATCGCCGATCTCGCGCATCGTGGGCGGATAGCCGTGCGCGGCGATCGCGGAATTGATGGTCTCCAGGACCAGGTGCTGACGACGGGTGAGGCCGGTGGTCGCGGAGTCGACCGGCGCGTCGCCGCGGGAGCGTATCGGCTTGGGCGTGCTCGGCGTCATCGTGGAGGCCTCCTGGCTTCGTCTGTCGGACCCTCGAGGTTCCGTAGTGATGTCACCCAGCGTAGGGCGGCACGCACCGGATGCCAAACATGTGTTCGAGATCGGCCTTGCGTGTCGCGTGACCGTCGGGCTACAGTCGCACAGACATTCGATCGAACAGGAGTTCGGATATGCATACGGAAACGGCCACGGTCCTTCCCTTCTCGCAGCATCGTGACGAGCGCGCCGCGCAGTCTGATCGAGCGGGCGTTCGACTCAAGGCCACCCGGCGGGGCCGGGTCGTCCTCACGGCTCTGGCGTTCCTGCTCGGACTGCTCGTCGCCGCCGCGCTGCTGCTGATGTTCGAGGTGCCCTCCGCACTGGCGGGCGGGGGAGCCGAGGAGCCCGTGACCCTCACCGTCGAAGCGGGCGACACCCTGTGGGGCTATGCCGACGAGTTCGCCCCCGACGGCATGAGCGAGCAGGAGTTCGTCTCCGAGGTGCGCAGCCTCAACCACCTCACGACGCCGCGGGTCACCGCCGGCCAGCTGATCGAGCTCCCGGCCCTCGAGGGCGCATCGCACTGATTCGCGAGCGGGCCGCTATCCTGTGCGGATGCACTGCCCGTTCTGCCGCCATCCTGACTCCCGGGTCGTGGATTCGCGTACGTCCGACGACGGCGCGACCATCCGGCGCCGTCGTCAGTGCCCGAACTGCTCCCGGCGCTTCTCGACGTCCGAGACGGCCTCCCTCTCGGTGCACAAGCGCTCCGGTGTGAGTGAGCCGTTCAGTCGGGCGAAGGTGATCTCCGGTGTGCGCAAGGCCTGCCAGGGACGCCCGGTCACCGATGACCAGCTCGCGATGCTCGCCCAGCGCGTCGAGGAGGACATCCGTTCGAGCGGCCAGGCCGAGATCGATGCTCATCAGGTGGGTCTGTCGATCCTGCACCCGCTCCAGGAGCTCGACCTCGTGGCCTACCTCCGCTTCGCGAGCGTCTACCAGGATTTCGAATCGCTCGACGACTTCGAGGCCGCGATCGTGCGGCTGCGCTCGGAGTCGGCCGGCACCGCCTGAGGCCTGCCGCGAGGACGCCGGCACGGGCCTCGTCGCCGGGTTCGGAGGCGATCGCGGAGCCGGTTTGCGACGATTCTGTGGATAAAGTTCAGGACCGCTCGTCGGTGTGCATAAGATGTCCCTCGTGCACTCACGCAGTGCACACCAGATCGGCGGTCGCGGAGGGGAAGCCGCGGCCGCCGATCGCCGTCTCAGGCGGGTTCGATCCCCGCCGGCAGGTCCCGTGCGTGCACCACGCCGAGGTGGCGCGTCGCCCGGGTCATCGCCACGTAGAGATCCCCGGCACCATGCGCCTCCACCAGCTCCGCAGGCTCCACGATGACGACCCCGTCGAACTCGAGCCCCTTCGCGTCCTGTGCGGTCATGACGGCGATCGAGTCGTCCACCCCGGAGGATCCCGCTCCCACCGTCGGCAGGTCCGAGCGTGAGCGCAGCCGGCCGAGCACGTCGGCGATCCGCTCCTGCGCGACGATGACGGCGAGGCGCCCCACGCCCTCGTGATGCACCGCGGCCACGGCCTCGGCGGTGCGAAGAGCGAGGTCGCTCGGGGAGGAGCGCTCGATCCGCGGATCCCGGTCCCCCTCCCGCACCGAGCTGACCTCGGTCACGGGCAGCTGGTGCGCCTGCGCCATCGCCACGGCCCGGTCCATGATCCGGCTGGGCGTGCGGTAGTTGACGGTGAGGTGCTCGACCTGGAGACGATCCTGGATGTAGGGGCTCAGCGCCTGCGTCCACGAATGCGTGCCCCCGGCCGACGAGGTCTGCGCGACGTCGCCCACGACCGTGAAGGACTTGGTGGGGGCCCTTCGCATGAGTGCTCGCCAGCTCATGGGGGAATGCTCCTGTGCCTCATCGACCACGACATGGCCATAGGTCCAGCTGCGCTCGGAGGAGGCGCGCTCGGCGAGGGTGCGGCCATCTCGGATCTGGCTGACCTGGTCGGCGAGGTCCTCGGCACGGATCATCCCCGAGGTGTCGACGTTCTCGATGACCTTGCGTGCATAGTCGACGTCCGCCTCTCGGCGGGTCGCCGCCTCGCGGGCGCGGGCCTCCGCGGGCGCTGAGTCCTCGCCGAGGAGCTCGGCGGCCTCGTCCAGCAGCGGGATGTCCTCGACGGTCCAGGGTGCGTCCTTGTCACGGACCAGCAGGTGCACGCGGTCCGCGAGCGCGGCCGGGGCGGCGGCCCGGAGTCGATCAGGCCGGGACATCAGGATGCGCAGGAACCCCTGCGGGGCGTAGGGCAGCCAGGCGAGATTCAGCTGCCGCTTGATCTCCGCGTTGTTGCGCAGGTCCGAGAGCAGATCGGGCCGGTCCTCGGGGATGATGGTCTGCCCTTCGGCGAGGAGCGCCTTCTCGTAGGCCTCCACGAGCCGCTCCAGCGCCGCGCGCACGAACACGGTGCGAGCGGTGTTGTGGGGCTTGTGGCTGGCGCGGGCGTCCCGGCGCGCAGCTCTGAGCATCGAGCGCGTCAGGGTCAGCGGAGTCCCGTCGATGCGCAGGCGGATGTCTTCCTGCGGCAGCACCTGCCGCTGCGCCACGGCACGGGAGATCAGCTCCGCCATCGCGACGTCGCCCTTCAGGCTCGCCACCTCGTCCCCGTCATGCAGGAAGGTCTCGATGCCAGGGAACAGCTCTCCCGGGGTCAGCATGACCACACCGGATTCGCCGAGGCTCGGCAGGACGCGCTCGATGTATCGCAGGAATCCCGGGGTCGGAGCCATGATCAGCACCCCCGTGTGCTCGAGGCGGCGACGATGCGTGTAGAGCAGGTAGGCGGCGCGGTGCAGCGCGACCGCGGTCTTGCCGGTGCCCGGGCCGCCCTGGACGACCAGCACGCCGCGGTTCTCGGAGCGGATGATGCGGTCCTGCTCGGACTGGATCGTCGCGACGATGTCGCCCATTCGGCCCGTGCGCTGGCCGGAGACGGCCGCGAGCAGCGCACCCTCGCCCTGCAGCACCACGTCCTCGCCGGCGGTCTCGAGCACGGACTGGTCCAGGACGTCGTCCTCGAGCCCGACCACGGCGCGCCCACGACTGATGAGATGGCGCCGCAGCCGCACGTCCAGTCGCTGGGTGCTGGTCGCCTGGTAGAACGCTGCTGCCGCGGGGGCTCTCCAGTCCACCAGCAGCTGCTCGCGATCCGCCGTGAACAATCCGATCCGGCCGATGTAGTGGCGGGCGGTGTCGTCCATGTCCAGGCGGCCGAACACCACGCTGCGGGCGACCGAGCGCAGCAGCGCCAGGCGGTCCTCGTACAGCGCCATGAACGAGTCGCGTTCGGACCTGTTCTGATGTGTCGAAGCGTGCTGCGAGCCCTGGATGTCGTCCAGATTGCTCTGCACCTGGATGATCAGCTCGTCGAGCCGCGCGTAGAGGCGGTCTGCGTACGCCTGCTCACGTGCGATCTCCCGGGCGATCTGTCCCTCGGCGTCGTCCACGGACCTGCTCCCTCTGACGATGGATCCTCTCGCCGCACCTCTGGGAATGGACCCAGGATCGGCAGAGCACAGTGGTCCATTATGGTGGACAGGCCTGGAGACGCGTGCCATCGCGCGAGTGACGTCCAACCGGCTGCGAGGGAGGAGACGCTGATGCGTGATCCGCGTGATCTGTACCGCTTCGAATCCGCGGACGTCCTGGCGGCGGTCCCGCGCACCGGGCTGACCCTCGTGCACGCCCTGCCCGGACTGGTCGATGCCGGCAACGCCTGCCGCATCGCGTCGACCTATCTGCGGGACGAACTGCGGCACCTGCGCCTGGTCAGCTTCGACATGGACGAGCTGTTGGACTATCGCGGGTCGCGCCCGCAGGCCGTCTTCGACGGGACCTCCTACGCGAGCGTCGACATCCCCGAGCTCACGCTCTCGCTCATGTACGACGAGTCGGACCGGCCGTTCCTCTTCCTCGACGGACCCGAGCCCGACCTCCAATGGCGCCGGCTCGCGGAGGCGCTCATCGACCTCGTCGAGTTCTTCGACGTCGAACGGGTGGTCGGGATGCAGGCCGTGCCGATGGCGGTGCCGCACACCCGACCGATCGGACTGTTCGCACATGCGAACGATCCCGATCTGCTCGGCCGACCGAATACGCGCCCGACGCCGGCTCCGGGCACGACGCTCGGATCGGACGAGGACGAGGACTCCGCGGAGATCGTGGTGCCCGCCGCTTTCGGTGCGCTGCTCGAGCTCCAGCTCGGCCGCGCCGATCACGCGTCGATGGGCTACGCGGCGCAGATCCCTCACTACCTGACCCGGACCGACTTCCCGGCCGGGGCCCTCGCGCTCCTGCGCCGGGTCAGCGAGGCGGCGGGTCTGGACCTGCCGCTGGTGCATCTCGGCGATCTCACGGATGCGGCCACCGTCGCGCTGCAGGGCACCATCGCGCAGAACGCCGAGGTCGGCCAGATCGTCAGCGCGCTCGAGGAGCAGTACGACTCGATGAACGAGGGAGCGGACGATTCCCCGCTGACGACCACGATGGATCTGCCCACCGCCGAGGAGCTGGGTGAGCACTTCGAGCGCTTCCTCGCCGATCACGACGGCGAGGGGCCCGGGGATGCGCCGCAGCTCTGAGCGACGTGGGCCGCTGGGGCTCGACGCGCGTCGCCATCAGGCGCTCTCGACGCGACCCTGCCGTGATCCGCGTCATGTCGTTACCTGTTCGTGACCGCCCGTCCGTCATCACAGTGTGAACGAGGACACTGCTATGACAGAATGGCGGTGTTGCGTAGTTGCAGGTCCGGTTGGACGGTCCGTCCCAGGTGCCTCGGCAGCTGGAAGACGGAATGCACGTCACGCCAACCGCTCCGGCGGGGACAGCTTCACGCGGCAGCGCGATCGCTTTTCCGCGATCGTTGATGGACGACACAGAAGGTGACAGGTATGGCACAGGGCTCGGTCAAGTGGTTCAACGCCGAAAAGGGCTTCGGATTCATCGAGATCGACGGAGGCGGCGCTGACGTCTTCGTGCATCACAGCAAGATCGACATGGACGGCTACCGCGCCCTCGACGAGGGTCAGCGCGTGGAGTTCGAGGTCACGCAGGGAGACAAGGGCCCGCAGGCCGAGCAGGTTCGTCCCCTCTGATCGACGACTTCGTCAATCTCACGGACCGGTCAGGAGCGTCAGCTCCTGGCCGGTCCGTCGTCGTACGGGGAGGTGTCGACCGACGCGATGCCGGTGGGACGGTGCGGGAGGCTGTCGGAGCTGGAGCTGGAGGTTGTCGCCGTTGCCGAGCTCAGCCGCCGAGCACTCGTCCTGCCCTCGCGAGCGCCTGGACCTGCGTGCTCCGGGCGAGGCGCACGGAGACGGCATCCGAGCGCAGGTCGCGGTCGATGCCCTCGGGCAGCGGACGGTCCGAGGCCAGGAGCACGCAGTTGCCCCGTCGTTTGCCGGACAGGTGGGCAGGCTCGGCGATCACGCCGACGTGCGCGAAGACCGCACTGAGCGTCGCGACTTCGTCAGCCATGAGTCCGGTTCCGGGAGGGGCCGCGCAGTTGGCGAGGTAGAGGCCCCCAGGCTTCAGCACCCGGGCCGCATGCTCGGCGGCCGACCGCGTGATCAGTTCCGGCGGCGTCAGCGACCCCGAGAACACATCGCGCACCAGGACGTCGAACCGATCGTCGCGCCAGGAGACCAGGGCGCTGAGAGCGTCCTCGATCCGCAGCCGAAGCTGAGGGGACCGAGGCAGATCGAACCAGCCGCGCACTGAATCGGCCAGGAGCTCATCGAGCTCGACCACGATCTGCCGGGAACGGGGGCGCCGGGCAGCGATCGCCCGGGGCAGCGAACAGCCCCCACCGCCCAGATGCGCGAGCTGCGCGCCGGATCCCGTGTCCCGGGGCGTCGCATCGGCATCGATGCCGAGATGCTGATCGATCGCGATCAGCATCCATCGCATGTACTCGAAGACGAGATGCTCCGGATCCGGATGCAGGTGCGAGGACGGCACCCCGTTGACGTCGAGCAGCACGGAACCGTCGTTCTCCAGGGTGAGACGTGCGGTACCGGTGGAGATCGGGATGTGGACGTCGAGCGGACCGAGGTGCTCGAAAGGGGCGTGGCGCGCACGCTCGCGGCGGGACATCCGCCCACTCTAGGAGACGGCACGCTCCCTCCGCGCCCGATGACCGCCCTCTGCGGCCGGGGCACTTACCTGGGCGTCCGTCGACACGGGCCCGAATCGGCCACCGTTCCTCCCCAGGCCCCACTCGTCCACCACGACCACTGCGGCCCGTCGTCTGTCAGTGCCGGGTCCTACGGTTCATGAACCAGGCAGGGAGGACCCGAGGCCCGCCGCGGAGATCGGACAGGAGGAGCAGCGATGAACACCACCACATCCCGCCACCGGGGGAGCGCCGCCTCGCTGCCCGCTGACGCCCGCAGCATCCGCCTGCGTCTGGCGCATCTGGATCAGGACCAGGCCGATCTCGAGCGCGCCCGCCAACTGCTCCAGCTCGGCCGAGCCTCCTTCGAGGACGACCCCCGTGAGGCGTTCGAGCTGGTGCACCGCGCCGCCCTGCGCGGCGCGGGCATCCTGGTGGCCCGCGCGAACCGCGATCGCCGTCGGAAGCTGCCGCTGAACGTGTGGACCGCATTGGAAAGGCTCGACGAGGAGGACGCACGTCGCGCACTCGAGCTCGCGCCGTTCGTGACGGAGCGCGGGAGGTTGGACCGTGACAGCGCGGCGCAGCCCGATCCGCACCTGTTGCAGCACCACATCGAGCAGACGGCGCAGCACCTGCAGAGCGTCTCCGAGAGGCTGCTCAGCGACCTGCCAGATTCCATGACTGCGCTGGCGGGCTGACTCCGAGAATTCCGCGGATTCCGAAGGCTCCGCGGATTCCGAGGGGTCCGACGGCCCGACACCCGAGCTCCCGGCCAGGCGAGCCCGCCCGCACGACCCCGTGCGTCGGACGCCGCGGAGTCCGGCCACGAACAGCTCTCATGGACCCGGCGGTGCACCCCGGAGGCCTGCGGAGGGGCCGAGTACAGTGCGGCTCGGAGCAGAAGGAGGTCCCGTGAGAGCCGACGGCGGGTCGCAGGAGCAGGTGGAGATCCCCGGGATCCTCCATCTGGACATGGACGCCTTCTTCGCCTCGGTGGAGATCCGTGACGACCCGAGCCTGCGAGGACTTCCCGTCGTCGTCGGCGGCGCCGGCGCACGCGGAGTCGTGGCCGCCGCCAGCTACCCGGCCCGGACGCGCGGCATCCGCTCGGCGATGCCGATGGCGACTGCCCGGCGTCTCGCCCCGGATCTCCTCATCGTCCCCCCGCGCGGTGACCACTACCGGATGATCTCGGCGCAGGTGATGACGATCCTGAACTCCGTCGTCGCGGACGTCGAACAGCTCAGCATCGACGAGGCCTTCCTCGACGTCCGCGGGGCCCGTCGGCTCTTCGGGGAACCGGAGCAGATCGCCGCTCTGCTGCGCCGGCGAATCCGCGACGAGCTTGGACTTCCCAGCTCAGTGGGGGGATCGGTCTCTCGCGCCGTGGCCAAGATCGCCTCCGCGCACGCGAAGCCCGACGGGCAGCTGATCGTCCCGGCGGCCGGCACCGCGGAGTTCCTGGCTCCGCTGCCCGTCTCCGCTGTGTCCGGGATCGGCCCCAAGGCCGTCGCCGCGCTGGAGAAGATCGGGGTGCACCGGATCGGGGAGATCCGTGACATCCCGCCGAATGCGCTGGCGCGGGTGCTCGGTCCTCGTGCTCCGGAGATCCGTCGGCTCGCTGAGGGCAGCGATCGCACAGGGCTGGGACGTCAGGTGCGCGAGAGGTCGCTGGGGACCGAGCGCACCTGGGACGAGGACCTCACGGACGGCGACGAGGTGCGTCGCCGAATCACGATGATGGCCGACGACGTCGCTCGGCAGCTGCGCCAGGAGGGGACCGTCGCACGCACTGTCGTGCTCAAGCTGCGCAGCCCTGACGGCACCACCATCACTCGTTCCTCGACGCTGGACCAGCCCACCGCGAGCGGGGAGCGTCTGCGGGAGCACGTGGTCGCACTGTGGGAGCGCGAGCGGCATCGGCTGCGACGGATCCGTCTCGCCGGAGTGCGCGTCACCCATCTCGAGTCCTCGGGCACCGCGCCGGTCCAGCACGAGCTGGCTTCGCGCTCGACGCTGTGGAGGGATCTGGAGACGGCGATGGACCAGGCGACGAGTCGTTTCGGCGCCGCGAGCCTCAGCCGCGGCTCCACCCTGGGCCCGGCGTCCGACGGGGCCCAGCGCACGGAAGACCCTGATGGTCGCTGACCGCCACGATCGCCGCTGAGCATCGCGGGGGTCCCCGCGTGAGACGGGGTGAGACAGAGCGTGGAGAGCCGCCGTCGCACGGTCGGGGCATCGTGTCCGGTGCGCTGCGCGGGGCGTTCGACGTGATGCTCTCCCCGGAGTGTTCCCATTCCCCAGGAACTGGCTCTAAACTGGGTGAACCGCCGATGAGGGCAACGGAACTCGATCGGTGGTCGGGCGCCGGTAGGGCGCGTGAGGACCGGGGACAAGGAGCGGGACCATGCCGCTGTCTGAACACGAGCAGAAGATGCTCGACGAGATGGAACGTCAGCTGTTCGCCGACGATCCGCACCTCGCACGAGCTTTCGCGCCGACGAAGAACTCGCGGCGCAGTGGTCGTCGGGTCATCATCGGCCTCGGGGGAGTCCTCGTGGGCCTTGGTGTCCTCGTGCTGGCCGTCTCGCTGCCGGCCGTCTGGCTGGGGGTCATCGCCTTCCTGGGGATGCTCGCCGGCGCGGTGTACGCAGTGACCACTCCGAACTCCTCCTCGCAGGAGGGGCCGGACGACGGCGGCGGGGGCACGGGTCCCAGTGCGCCGCGCGACGACAACGGCGGGACGTTCATGCGCAAGCTCGAGCAGCGCTGGGAGAAGCGCTCCGGGGACGACCCCCGGCGCTGACGCGACGCGGCAGCCTCCCTCTCCCGCCTACGAACACCGAAGCCCCGGCTCAGAGAGCCGGGGCTTCTGCATGTCGTCCTGCTCCTCGTGGACGTCGCTTCCGTCGGCCCTGGGCGCAGCGGCCCTCGGGCCCCGGCGGCCGCGCCCGGTGATCCCCAGTCGCCTTCGCCGACTCGGGCCCGGTGATCCCCAGTCGCCTTCGCCGACTCGGCCCGGTGCCCTCTGTGCCCTCCGGGGCCGTGTTCCGACCATGCGGTCAGGCCCCGACTTCTCCGAGGATCGCACGACGACGTCCTCGCAGGAGCTCCGGCAGGCCCGTCACGGCGGCCCGGGCTGTCGTGATCCGCTCCATTCCCCACTTCGCTCCACGCGGGCCCTCCCTTTCGCTCCACTTGCACTCCGGCAGCACCTCGCCTGAGCAGCAAGGGGCTCTGACCTGCTCACATGCTGTCTGGTCATCGATGGTGCGCAGCGGGAACAGCCCTGTCGGAGCGCTGTGCAGAGGCCGGATCGACGCGCCGCACGCAGATTCCCTCCACCTCCCTCCCCGCCGTTGACCTGCAGTGACGTACGGCATGCGGGGCAGATCGGGGGAATCAGTAGTGAAAGGTGGGGAGTAGTGGGGTAAAGTGGGGCGCGTTGGGAGGAGATGGTTTCCAGTCGCGAGTCTCGGCGAGTGAAGGAGGGCCTGGATGTTCCTCGGCACCTTCACGCCCAAGCTCGACGACAAGGGGCGCCTGATCTTCCCGGCGAAGTTCCGTGACGAGCTCGCTTCGGGACTGGTCATGACTCGTGGGCAGGAGCACTGCATCGCCGTGTATCCGCTCGCCGAGTTCCGCCAGAAGCTCGAGGAGGCCCGTCGGGCGCCCACCACCGATCGGCGCACACGCGACTACCTGCGCGTGCTGCTCTCCGGCGCGGAGGACGTCATCCCGGACAAGCAGGGCCGCATCACCATTCCGGGCCATCTGCGTGGATACGCGGATCTGGACCGGGAGTGCGCCGTCATCGGCGCACTGGACCGGCTCGAGATCTGGTCGCTCCCGGCTTGGGAGACCTATCTCGAACAGAAGGAGGAGGGCTTCGCCGAGACCTCCGAGGAGGTGGTCCCGGGCCTGTTCTGAGCTCGGCTCGACGGATCTCCGTCCTGTGAGACCTCTCGTCGTTCCCGCCCCGATGCAACTTCCCCGGTGGCGGGTCGGGAACGACGAGGAATCTGGCAGGACGGCACCGCGACCAGAAGGCGGAGCCGGCAGGACCCCACCGATCGGGACGACCGATCAGAACGAACAGCACACGAACCACCCAGGGGAGGCGACATGGATCCGACGCAGCACGACCGGCCGGCAGAGGATCGGCATGTGCCCGTCCTCCTCGGCACCTCCGTCGAGCTGCTCGCCCCGGCACTCCAGGAGCCGGGATCGATCTACGTCGACGCGACACTCGGCATGGGGGGTCACGCCACCGCCGTGCTGCGTGCCGCACCTCAGGCTCGCCTGGTCGGCATCGACCGCGACAGCGCTGCGCTCGAGCTGGCACGGGAGCGCCTGGACCGCGAGGGCGTCGGCGATCGCGTCACTCTGGTCCACGCGACCTACGACGAGATCCCCGAGGTGCTCGAGGAGCTCGGCCTGCCCGGCGCGCACGGCGTGATGATGGACCTCGGTCTGTCGAGCTTCCAGATCGACACCGCCGACCGCGGCTTCTCCTACTCCGTGGACGCCCCGTTGGACATGCGCATGGACACCGCCTCGGGCGGGCCCACCGCCGCGGACCTTCTGCGGGACCTGCCGGAGGCGGAGATCTCCCGCATCCTCCACGACCTCGGTGACGAGCGCTTCGCCCGTCGGATCGCCCGCCGCATCGTCGCGCAGCGCGAGACCGTCCCGCTGACCCGCAGCGGCGAGCTCGTTGCGCTGCTGGACTCGGCGATCCCGAACTCCTCGAAGGCGAGCGGCGGGCATCCCGCCAAGCGGACCTTCCAGGCTCTGCGGATCGCCGTCAACGAGGAGCTCGAGATCCTCGCCTCCGCGATCGAGTCGGCCCTCGACTGCCTGCACGTGGGCGGCCGCATCGTCGTGGAGTCCTACCACTCCGGCGAGGACCGTCTGGTCAAGACCGCGTTCGCCCGCCGCACCAGATCCTCGGCGCCTCCGGGACTGCCGGTCGAGCTCGAGGAGCACAAGCCGACGTTCTCCCCGATCGTCCGCGGCGCCCTGCAGGCCGACGAGGCAGAGCGGGGCACCAACACCCGCGCCGCCTCGGTCCGCCTGCGCGCCCTGACCCGTACCCGACTCGCCGAGAGAGCTCACTGAGATGGCCAGCACGTCCGCCGTTCACGCCCCCGCGGTCCGTCCGGTCCGCGGGCCGCGCACCGCACCCACCGCCCGGCCGCGGCTGACCGTCGTCGCGGCGCCGAAGACCAGCGGCAGCTCGATGCCGTTCACGATCCTGTGCACGCTCATCGTGACCGCGACCCTCGCAGCGCTGCTGTACCTGAACATCCAGATGTCCGACACGAGCTACGAGATCACTCGTCTCCAGAGCCAGTCGCAGCGTCTGACCGAGGAGAAGCAGGCGCTGGTCGAGACCGACGAGCGTCTGGGCACGCCGCAGGAGCTCGAGCGCCAGGCGCGCGAGATCGGGATGGTTCCCGTCACTGATCCGGCATATATCGACCTCGACACGGGCGAGGTCATCGGAGAGACGTCTCCGACAGCGCAGACTGAGGTCAATCCGGAGCTGGCAGACGTGCCCGCAGAGGTCGCCGTCCCGCCGGCTCAGATCTACGACCAGCCCACGACCTACCACGGCATGGGCAACGAGGGAGTCTGACCATGGCCCGGTCACGCTCGACCCGTACCACCGGCAGCCGCCGACCGCGCACCGGCGCACCGATGCTCCGCGTCCCTCGCGCTCGGGTCGGTGCACCCGCGGTCCGCCACCGCCTCCTGATCTGCATGATCATGGTGGGGGTGCTGCTGCTGTCCGGGCGCCTGATCTGGGTGCAGGGTCTCGACGCGAGCGCCCGTGCCCAGGAGGCCGTCGCCCAGCGCACGGTCACTCGAGACATTCCAGCGCTGCGCGGCGACATCCTGGATCGCAACAGCACCACGATGGCCCACTCGGTGGAGCGCTATGACCTGTGGGTCAACCAGCTCCAGGTGGACCAGTACCGCAAGGGGTCGAAGGACGCCGAGGTCACGGGGATCGACGCCGCCGCGCAGGAGCTGGCCCCGGTGCTCGGACTGTCCGTCAGCGACACCGAGAAGGCCCTCACCGGTGACCGCGGCTTCGTCTACCTGCAGAAGAACGTGGAGCCGAAGGTGCGCGACGCCGCGCTCGCGCTGAAGATCCCCGGGATCGGCGCCGATCGCGTCGCCGACCGCATCTACCCGGCCGGCTCGGTCGGCGGGAACATCCTCGGCTTCGTCGGGGCGGACGGCTCCGCGCTGGCCGGCACCGAGCTCTCCTTCGACGACGAGCTCAGCGGCACCGACGGCGAGACCAGCTACGAGCGCGGTGCGGGCGGTCAGATCATCCCCACCGGCAAGCAGCAGACCACTCCTGCCGTCGACGGCAGCGACCTGGTGCTGACCGTCGATCGTGACCTGCAGTGGAAGGCGCAGCAGATCGTCGCGGGCGCCGTCGACAAGTGGGGAGCGGAAGGCGGCAGCGCCGTCGTGCTCAAGCCGAGCACCGGCGAGGTGCTCGCGATGGCGGAATACCCGTCCTACGACCCCAACGAGATCAAGCAGGACGGCAGCGAGTTCCTCGGGAACCGGTCGATCTCCAACGTGTTCGAGCCGGGCTCCACCGGCAAGCTGTTCACCATGGCGACCGCGCTCGAGGAGGGCACCGCGACCCCCGAGTCGGAGTACGAGATCCCCTACGAGATGTACTTCGACGGGGAGCGGATCAAGGACTCCCACCACCATCCCGATCAGAAGCTCACGCTCGCGGGCGTGCTGAAGAACAGCTCCAACGTCGGCACGGTGCAGGTCTCCGAGCAGCTCAGCCCGGAGGTCCGCTACGACTATCTGCGAGCCTTCGGCCTCGGCGAGCCCACGGGAGTCCAGCTGCCCGCGGAGTCGGCCGGCGTCGTGCACCCCGCCGAGGACTGGACCGGCCGTACCCGGTACACCACGGCCTTCGGCCAGGGATACAGCGTGAACGCCCTGCAGATGGTCTCCGCGGTGGGCACGTTCGCCAACGACGGTGTGAGGGTCCAGCCCTCGCTGATCTCCGGGGTGAAGGGCTCCGACGGCACGCTGCGTCCCCTCGGCCAGCCCGAGAGCACCCGCGTCGTCTCCAGCGAGACCGCGGCGACGATGCGTGCTCTCATGGACAACGACGTCGATGAGGATTCCAGCGCCGCGGTCACCGGCTACGCGACCGCCGGCAAGACCGGCACGGCCCAGGCGGCGGAGGGCGGCAAGGAGACCTACACGGCATCCTTCATCGGCTTCGCTCCGGCGGACGACCCGGATCTCGTGGTCGGGGTGTTCGTGTACGGACTCGACACCTTCATCTCCGGCAGCCGTGCTGCGGCACCGGCCTTCTCGGAGCTGACGACCTTCGCCCTGCAGAACCAGGGCATCGCCCCGACCGGCGTGGCCGGTCGTGAACTCGAGAACGAATGGTGAACAACGCGGTGATCGCTACGAGCACACCCACTCCGGAGCCGGCACGTCCGCGCCACCCCCTCGGCATGGGGGCGGTGGAGCTCGCCGCCGCCCTCGGGGCCCCCGCGCCGGCCGAGGACGTGCGACTGACCGGGGTCACCCTCGACTCCCGCAGCGTCCGGCCAGGGGACCTCTGGAGCGCGCTGCCCGGCGCGAATGCGCACGGTGCGCAGTTCGCCGAGCAGGCGCGTTCGCTCGGTGCGGTCCTCGCACTCACGGACAGCGCGGGGGAGAGGGCCTGCCTCGATGCCGGCCTGCCCGTGCTCGTGGTCGAGGACCCCCGTGGCGCGACCGCGACCGCGGCCGCGCTCGTCCTGGGCCGTCCGGCCGAGCGCCTGCGCACGATCGGCGTGACCGGCACCAACGGGAAGACCTCCGTGACGACCGTGCTCACCCGCGTGCTCGATGAGCTGGCCGTGCCTGCCGGGGTCGTCGGCACCAGTGGCACCGCCTACCGTGACGCCGCCGGCGCCGCCCACGGGATCGGCACCGTGCGCACCACTCCGGAGTCGCCCGAGCTGCACGGGATCCTCGCCCGCATGGTCGAGGACGGCGTGCAGGTCGCGTCGATGGAGATCTCCAGCCACGCGCTCGTGCTGCATCGGGCCGACGAGGTCGTCGTCGACGTCGCCTGCTTCACGAACCTCAGCCAGGACCACCTCGACTTCCACGGCACGATGGAGGCCTACTACGAGGCGAAGCGCGAGCTGTTCACCCCCGCCCATTCCGTTCGCGGCATCGTCTGCGTGGATGACGAATGGGGCCGACGCCTGGCCCGTGAGGCGAGCGTGCCGGTGACGACCTACTCGACGCTGCCCGGGATCGAGGCCGACCATCGCGCCCGCGACATCCGGGCGGAGGAGTACGGCAGCACGTTCACGGTGGACGGACCGGCGGGGCCCCGCTCCCTGCACGCCGCGCTGCCGGGCCGCCACTACGTCGCCAACACCCTCGCCGCGGAACTGCTCCTGGCAGCCATCGGGCGCACCGGCCCCGAGGTCGCCCGCGTGCTCGGTGCGGCCGGCACCGTGCCGGGCAGGATGGAGCTCGTCGCGAGCTCGCCGGTGCGCGGGGTCGTGGACTTCTCGCACACCGCCGACGCCCTCGAGCAGGCGCTCGTGACCCTGCGCGCGGTGCCCGGGACCCGTCGCCTGCTGGTGGTGATGGGCGCCGGAGGCGACCGTGACCGCTCGAAGCGATCGGCGATGGGCGAAGTCGTCGCACGCCTCGCGGACGTGGTCATCATCACGGATGACAACCCTCGTACGGAGGATCCCGCCGAGATCCGCCGCGCCGTGCGCTCGGGCATCCCGGAGACGACGAACGCGCAGGTCCACGAGGTGGATGGGCGCGGCGCGGCGATCGAGCTGGCCGCTTCCCTCGCTGACGTGTCCGACACCATCCTCGTTGCCGGCAAGGGCGCCGAGACCGGACAGCAGATCGGCGGTATCGTCCATCCGTTCGATGACCGCCTCCGGCTGCGCGATGCGCTGACCGGCCGCGGACCCGCGGGCGCCGACGACACGGACGGAGAACGCTGACCATGCTGCAGACCACGGCTGGGGAGATCGCTGGACTGACCGGCGGCCGACTCGTGGGTGGGGCGACCGGTGACGAGCTCGTCACCGGGACGGCTCGGATCGACTCCCGGAGGGTGGAGAGCGGCGACCTCTTCGCCGCCTTCGTCGGGGAGCACACCGACGGTCACGAGTACGTCGCCTCCGCGCAGGGGTCCGGGGCTCCCCTCGCCCTCGTCTCGCGCGATCTCGGCCGTCCGGCGGTCCTCGTCGACGACGTGCGCACCGCCCTGTGGGACCTCGCCCGGGCACAGCTGGCCCGCGCCCGGCGGGAGAACCCGGAGCTCACGGTGTTCGCGATCACGGGCAGTGCCGGCAAGACCGGCGCCAAGGACCTGCTCGGCACCATCCTGCGAGCCCAGGGCGAGACCATCGCCCCCGTCGGCTCCCTGAACAACGAGCTCGGTCTGCCGCTGACCGTGCTGCGCCTGGTCGCCACCACCCGCTTCCTCGTCCTCGAGATGGGCGCACGGGGGGTCGGCCACATCGCCCAGCTCACCGACGTCGCCCGTCCCGATGTCGCCCTCGTGCTGAACGTGGGCAGCGCCCACCTCGGCGAGTTCGGGAGCGTCGAGGCGATCGCGCAGGCGAAGGGGGAGCTGGTCGACGCGCTCACCTCCGATGGCCGCGCGATCCTGAACGCCGAGGACCGCCTCGTGCTCGGCATGGCCGACCGCAGCGCCGCCCCCGTGCTCAGCTGGGGAATCACCACCGGCGACCTGCGCGGCGAGGATCTAGCCCTGGACGACGACGCCCGCGTGAGCTTCACCCTGGCCGTGCCCGAGGGCGTGACCACGCTGCGCGGCGGGGCCGTTCCGGCCGGTCGCTTCCCGGTGCGGCCCGACCTGCTCGGCGAGCATCAGGCTGCCAATGCCCTGGCAGCCCTGGCGGCCGCCGTCAGCGCGGGCGTCGACCCGGCTGCTGCGGCGCACGCCCTCGAGGGCGCGAAGCTCGCCTCCGGACAGCGCATGGAGGCGCTGCGCGCCGGCGGTGCGCTCGTCATCAACGACGCCTACAACGCCAACCCCGACTCGATGCGCCAGGCGCTGAAGACCCTCGCGCATCTCGGCCGGGGCCATCGCACCATCGCGGTGCTCGGCGAGATGCTGGAGATGGGGCCCGACACCGTGCGGCTGCACGACGAGATCGGTCGCCTCGTGGTGCGGTTGAACATCAGCCAGCTCTACGTGGTCGGCGACGGGGCGGCACCCATCCACCACGGTGCGAGCCTCGAGGGCAGCTTCGGCGGGGAGTCGGAATATCTCGACACGGTCGACGACGCGCTCGCTGTGCTAGAACGGACCGTGGTGCCCGGTGACGTCGTGCTGCTGAAGTCCTCGCGCGACTCCGGCCTCCGGCAGATCGCCGGCCCACTGATCGAGCACCTGGACCGTCCGGATGCTGCTCGCCCCGAGCACCCGCCCCACGGAGGAGACGACGCATGATCGCGATCATCATCGCGGGAGCCGCCGCCTTCCTGCTGTCCATCGTCGGCACCCCGCTGTTCATCAAGCTGCTGGTGCGCAAGAGCTACGGGCAGTTCATCCGGGACGACGGCCCCACCTCGCACGCCACCAAGCGCGGCACGCCCACCATGGGCGGCGTCGCGATCATCCTGGCGACCGTGCTCGGCTACGGGCTCTCCCACCTCTTCCTGCTGACGTCTCCCAGCATCTCGGTCCTGCTGGTGCTGTTCCTCATGGTCGGTCTCGGGGTGGTCGGGTTCCTCGACGACTACCTGAAGATCTCGCAGCAGCGCAGCCTGGGTCTGCGCCCGCGCGCGAAGCTGCTGGGACAGTTCCTGGTCGCCACGGCCTTCGCCGTGCTCGCCCTGCTGTTCCCGGACGGCAGCGGCAGTGCTCCGGCCTCCACGAAGATCTCCTTCGTGCGCGACATCCCGTGGCTGGACCTCGCGTTCGGCGGCACCATCGTCGGTTTCGTCCTCTTCGCGATCTGGGCCAACTTCCTGGTCGCCGCCTGGTCCAACGGCGTGAACCTCACCGACGGCCTCGACGGCCTCGCCAGCGGCGCGACCATCATCTTCACCGCCACCTACCTGGTGATCGCCTTCTGGCAGTGGCGCCAGGTGTGCAACGTGGACCTCGACGCCGGCGGCCTGGTGCACTGCTACGACACCCGCGACCCGCTGGATGCGGCCGTGCTGTGCGCGGCGATCATCGGTGCCTGCGTCGGCTTCCTGTGGTGGAACACCTCGCCCGCGAAGATCTTCATGGGCGATACCGGTTCCCTCGCCCTCGGCGGCGCGATCGCCGGACTGACCATCGTCACCCGCACCGAAGTGCTCGGCGCGATCATCGGCGGCCTGTTCGTGGTCATCTCGCTGTCGGTGATCATCCAGGTGGGGAGCTTCAAGCTCACCGGCAAGCGCGTGTTCCGGATGGCACCGCTGCAGCACCACTTCGAGCTCAAGGGCTGGAACGAGGTCACCATCGTGGTGCGCTTCTGGATCGTCGCCGGCGTGCTCGCCGGCCTCGGCCTGGGCGTGTTCTACCTCGATGCGCTGCCGAGGCTCACCTCATGACCGCCTCCGCCCCCCGGGGCCCGGGCCGCATCGACGTCGAGCACCTGCCCTGGCCGGGGCTGGACGTCTCGGGACTTCGCATCCTGGTCGCCGGGTTCGGCGTCTCCGGCTATGCCGTCGCCGATCAGACCATGCAGCGCGGTGCCCGCGTCCTCGTGGTCGACGGCTCCGACACCCCGGAGATCCGCGAGCGCACCACCGTCCTCGAGGTCCTCGGGGTCGAGGTGCGCCTGGGCGAGGAGCACACCCTCTCCCTGCCCGCAGACCGAGAGATCGACCTGGTGATCACCTCCCCGGGCTGGCGCCCGGATCAGCCGCTCCTGGCCGCCGCCGCGCAGGCCGGGATCCCGGTGTGGAGCGAGGTGGAGCTCGCGCGCCGCATGCAGGCCTCCGACGGCCCCCAGTGGCTCGCCGTCACCGGGACAAACGGCAAGACCACCGCCGTCACCATGCTCGAATCGATCCTCCAGCATGCCGGCCTGCGGGCTGTCGCCTGCGGGAACGTGGGTCTGCCCGTGATCGAGGCGGCCTTGGACCCCGAGGGCTTCGACGTGCTCGCCCTCGAGCTCTCCAGCTTCCAGCTGCACTGGACCGAGCACCTGGACTGCGAGGCCGCGGCCGTGCTGAACATCAGCGCCGACCATCTGGACTGGCACGGCGGCGCCGCACAGTACGCCCGCGCCAAGGGCCGCATCTTCGAGGGTGTCCACCGCGCCTGCATCTACAACGTCGCCGACGAGGCCACCCGGCGTCTGGTCGAGGAGGCGGACGTCGTCGAGGGCGCCCGCGCCGTCGGCATCTCCCTGGTCGCTCCGGCACTCTCGGAGGTCGGAGTCATCGACGGCCTGCTCGCGGACCGCGCGTTCCTCGACGAGCGCCGCACGGCCGCCGCCGAGCTCGCGAGCCTCGAGGACCTCGCCCACCTGGGGCCGCACGGCGCGGGCCCGCACATCGTGCTCGACGCCCTCGCCGCCGCTGCGCTCGCCCGGGCCCACGGGGTCCCGGCGCACGCTGTGCGCGACGGACTGCGGGCCTACCGCCTGGGGGCCCACCGCGCCCAGCAGCTCGCTACCGTCGACGGGGTCTCCTACGTCGACGACACCAAGGCCACCAACCCGGCCGCCGCCGCCGCCTCCCTGCGCACCGCAGAGCGGATCGTCTGGATCGCCGGCGGGCTCACCAAGGGAGCCGACATCAGCCAGCTGGTCGAGGCCAGTCACGACCGGCTGGTCGGCGTGGTCCTGCTGGGCGAGGACCCCGAACCCTTCACCTCCGCGTTGGACCGACACGCCCCCGAGGTCCCCGTCCGCCGCATCGATCCGGGTGACACTGTGGACGTCGCCGGACGTTCCCGACTCATGGAGCAGGCGGTGCAGGCCGCACGATCCCTCGCCACGGCAGGGGATGTGGTGCTGCTGGCACCGGCAGCCGCCTCCATGGACCAGTTCCGTGACTACGCGGAACGGGGGGATCTGTTCGCGGCGGCCGTCAGCCGACTGCCAGGAGCGCACACATGACGATCGAGGACACCCGCCGGGGCCCCCGTCGGTCCACCGATGTCGTCCGCCCTGAAGATGACCAGCCTCTCGGCAACATCGGCTCCCGAGTGCGCGACGGCGTCGGCTCCTGGCTCAGATCGCCGGCCCTGGACTTCTATGCGCTCGTCGTGATCGGAGCCCTGCTCGTCAGCCTGGGTCTGGTCATGGTGCTGTCCTCCTCAGCGGTGCTGAACATCTCCCGCGGCAACTCCGGCTACGCCGGCCTGTTCCGCCAGGGCACGTTCGCCGTCATGGGTCTGGTGCTGCTCGTCGTCGCGGCGGTGATGCCGCCAGGCTTCTACCGGCGTGCGGCCTGGCCCCTGCTCGGCCTCGGCGTCGCGCTCCAGTGCCTGGTGTTCGTCCCCGGCCTGGGCGTGGCGGCGGACGGCAACCAGAACTGGGTCCGCATCGCCGGGCAGACCCTCCAGCCCTCGGAGTTCCTCAAACTGGCGCTCGCCGTCTGGCTGGGAGCCCTGCTGGCCACCAAGAGGCCGCTCCTGCACAAGCCGGGGCACCTGCTCTTCCCCCTGATCCCCGGAGCGCTCCTCGCCCTCGGTCTGGTGATGCTGGGGCACGACCTCGGCACCATGATGATCATGGCCATGCTCGTCGCCGGAGCCGTGTGGGTCGCCGGCGTCCCCCGGCGCTGGTTCATGATCGCGGGCACCGCGGGCCTCCTCGGCATCATCGGGCTCACGGTGAGCAGCGCGAACCGCATGGCCCGCATCGGCAACTGGTTCCACGGGATCTGCGAGGGCGACTCCTGCTACCAGGCCGATCAGGGCCTCATGGGTCTCGCGGAAGGCGGATGGTGGGGAGTGGGCCTCGGCGAGTCGCGCCAGAAGTGGGGGCGCCTGCCCGCTGCGGAGGACGACTACATCTTCGCCATCATCGGTGAGGAGCTCGGGCTCATCGGCACCCTCGGCGTCCTCGCCCTCTTCGGCCTGCTGGCGCTGATAATGTTCCGCATGATCACCCGGATCGACGATCACTTCATGCAGATCACCATCGCCGGCATCAGCGCCTGGCTGCTGGGTCAGGCCTTCGTGAACATGATGGTCGTGACCGGCCTGCTGCCGGTGATCGGCGTGCCCCTGCCCTTCATCTCCTCGGGCGGCTCCGCCCTGCTCGCGTCGATGGCCGCGCTCGGCGTGCTGATGTCGTTCGCGCGCCGGGAGCCCGGCGCCCCGGAGGCCATCACCGCGAGGATGGCCTCGGTGCGTCGTTCGATCAGCGTGCATCCCGCCCCGCGCGATGCGACATCGAGCTCCGGCTCGGGGCGGTCGCGCCCGAGCAGCTCCCGGGCCTCCCGCGGGGCCGACGCGTCCCGCAGCTCCGGCGCCTCCACCCGATCGGGCACGACCCGCACCTCCCGCACGTCGCGCCGCGCCGCCGAGCGCCCCACATCCCGAAGGACCCGATGACCACCACGACGCCGCCCCGCATCCTCCTGGCCGGAGGCGGCAGCGCCGGGCACGTCTCGCCGCTGCTGGCCACCGCTGCGCAGATCGTGCAGCGCACCCCCGACGCCGAGGTGCTCGTGCTCGGCACTCCCGACGGGCTCGAGGCCGATCTCGTCCCGGCCGCCGGCTTCGAGCTGCTCACGATCGACAAGGTCCCCTTCCCCCGTCGCCCCGACGGGGCGGCACTGCGCTTCCCGGTCCGATTCGTCGGCACCCTCCGCGAGGTGCGCGGGATCCTGCGCGAGCGGGAGATCGACGTGGTCGCCGGCTTCGGCGGATATGTCTGCCCTCCCGCCTATCTCGCGGCGTTCTCCGCCCGCCTCCCCGTGGTGGTCCACGAGGCGAACCGCCGGCCGGGAATGGCCAACAGGCTCGGGGCGCGACGCGCGGCCGCCGTGCTCACCGCCTTCGACGGCTCGACCCTGCCGGGTGCGCGACGCATCGGAATGCCCATGCGCGACGGCATCGCGCACCTGGACCGTGCGGCGCGCCGTGCCGACGCCATCGCCGGCTTCGGACTCGATCCCGAGCGTCCGGTGCTGCTGGCCACGGGCGGCTCGCTGGGTGCGCTGCGACTGAACACCGCGGTGACCGAGGCGGCGGCGAGCTTCACTGCGGCGGACGTGCAGATCCTGCACGTGACCGGTCGCGGCAAGTCCGAGGGGATCACGGAGATCCCCGGATACCGTGTGGTGGAGTACGTGAGCGCGATGGAGGACGCCTACGCCGCCGCGGACCTGGCCCTGACCCGCTCCGGCGCCGGCACCGTCAGCGAGCTCACCGCCGTGGGCTTGCCCGCGGTGCTCGTCCCGCTGCCGATCGGGAACGGCGAGCAGGCGCTGAACGGGCAGGAGGTCGTCGCCGCGGGCGGTGCGCAGATGGTGCCCGACGCCGAGCTCGACGCCGCCCATCTCCGGGGCCAGGTGCTCCCGCTGCTCCAGGACCCGACGCGCCTGGGCGCGATGGCCGATGCCGCGCGGGCCTTCGGCATCGCCGATGCCGCCGAGGTGCTGGCCGACGTCGTGACCGGCGTCGCACGCCGAGCCTGACCCGGCTGTCCCGGCGACCCGACTACGGTGACACCATGACCTCAGCCGCCGCCTCGAACGGCCCCTCGCACCAGCCCGCCCCCCGCACGATCCTGCACCCCGGCACGGTCATCACCCAGGCCGGCTGGCCGTCGGGCGGCCCGGTGCGCTCGGTGCACGTCGTGCGCATCGGCGGCGCAGGCATGTCCGCGGTCGCCCGCCTCGCGCTCGAGGCGGGCCTGGCCGTGAGCGGCTCGGATTCCCAGGACGGCCAGTTCATCGCCCCGCTGCGCGCGGCCGGCGCCCGCATCGGCATCGGCTTCGACGCGACGCTGCTGGCCGATGATGTCGACGTGGTCGTCGTCTCCACGGCGGTGCGAGCAGACAATCCGGAGGTGATCGCCGCCCGCGAGCGCGGCGTCCCCGTCGTCCACCGCGCAGCGGCCCTGGCCGGCCTGCTCGCGGGGCGGGAGCTGGTGGCCGTGGCCGGCACCCACGGCAAGACCTCGACCACCGGCATGGCCGTCATGGCGCTGCGGGGTGCGGGACTCGATCCGGCGTGGGCGCTCGGAGCGGCCGTCCCGGATCTCGGCCGCAATGCGGGCTTCCGCGCTGACCCCACCCCCTCGGCCGGGCATGAGACGGAGGCGGCCGACCGCGCGGCGGCGGCGGTGATCGAGGCCGACGAGTCCGACGGCTCCTTCCTCGCCTTCGCCCCGACCTCCCTCGTGGTCACGAACCTCGAGCCCGATCACCTCGATTTCCACGGGGACGAGCGGACCCTCACCGCCGGGTTCGATGCGCTGATCGGACAGATCGTCCCCGACGGCCATCTCGTGGTGTGCCGCGACGATCCCGGGGCCCGCGCCCTGGGGGAGCGCGCCGCGCAGCACGGCGTCCTCGTGACCACCTACGGTGCCGAGGCCGGCGCCGACTGGCGCGTGCTCGTCGAGGAGGGGTCCGCCGGCGGCACCCGGCTCGAGATCGGGACTCCGCACGGCCGGCTCTCCACGACGCTCTCGGTGGCGGGGCACCACAACGTGCTCAACGCGCTCGGCGCCCTGGCCGCAGCCTCCGCTGCCGTGCCTGACGCCGAGCTCTCCGCGCTCGCCGCGGGGCTGTCGGTGTTCACGGGCGCCTCTCGCCGCTTCGACGTCGCCGGCACCGTGAGCGGTGTGACGGTGGTCGACGACTACGCCCATCACCCGCGCGAAGTCTCTGCGACGATCGCCGCCGCCCGGGGCATCGTCGAGAGCCAGGGCCAGGGGGGACGCGTCCTCGTGGTCTTCCAGCCGCACCTGTTCTCCCGCACGCGCAGCTTCGCCTCCGAGTTCGCCTCGGCGCTCTCCGCCGCCGATCTCGCCTGGGTGCTGCCCGTGTACGCCGCCCGGGAGGATCCGGACCCGAGCGTGGACGCCCGGACCATCACCGGCCAGCTGCCGGGCGGCAGCGTCCAGCCCCTCGACGCGGACGATTCCGTGTCCGTCCGCGTGTCCGAGCAGGCCCGCGACGGGGATATGGTGCTCATGCTCGGTGCCGGGGACATCGTGGAGACCACTCCCGCCGTGCTCACCGCGCTCGGCACTGCAGCGGGGCAGGCCTGATGGCACGCGCCCGCCCACCCGGAGCCGCCGCCCCCCGCGCGCTCGCCGGGGACGCGCGCCCGCCGATGCCGGCCGCGCCGCCCGGCCGCGGTCGGCGCGGTCCGCACCGTCCGCACCGACCGCTCGTCGGCGCGCGCCTGCGAGGCGTCCTGCGTCGCGCGCCGGCAGCGTCGCCGGTGCTGCGTCCGCAGATGCTGCGGCGCCGCGGGCAGCGCGTCCCGCCCGTCCGCCGCCGCCCGCGAGCCCGGGGGACCTCCCCGAACCCCCGTCCCGCCTCGAGGATCGGCTCCACTGTGTCGGCCCCCTCTCCTCGTCCGTCCGCCCCGCCGACCGCGGCGCGCTGTCGACGGCGCGTCCACGACGACGCCCCACGGGAGGCACCGCGCGCGCGGCGGCGCGTGGTCCACGCCGCAGGTCGTTTCCGCGAGCTCGTGGCGGGGCGACCCTGGCGGCGACGCCGACGCCTGATACTCGCGGTCGCGGCGGGCGTCGTGGCGGTCCTGGTGGCGCTCGCCGTCACCGCGATCTTCCTGCCGGCGCTGCAGCTCCGGGAGATCTCGGTCTCCGGTCTCGGCTACGTCGACGAGGACGAGGTGCGCGGCGCCGTCTCCTCGGATGTCGGGGACAGCATGGTGCTGCTGCCCACCGCGGACATCGCCGAACGCGTCTCCGACGTCCCCGGGGTCCACGACGTCCAGGTGGAGCGCAACTGGCCCGATGGCGTCGAGGTGACGGTCACCGAATCGACTCCGGTCGGTCTGCTCACCACCACCGACGGCTCCACCGTCGTGATCGGTGCGGAGGGCGAGGAGCTCCCCGAGGCCGCGGCGGAGGGGGAGACCCTCGTGCCGCTGACCGTCGAGCCCGGCGCGATCGATCCGGAGGGAGCAGCGACGGCCATGCGCGAGGTCCTGGCGAACATCCCCGACTCGCTGCGCGGTTCCGTGAAGGAGGCGACGGCCTCGAGCGCGAGCGACGTGAACCTCGTGCTCACGCTCGAGGACGGCGGCACCAAGTCCGTGGTCTGGGGAGACTCGGCCGATGCCGAGCTCAAGGCGGAGGTGGTCGAGGCGCTGCTCGACCAGCCCGGCTCCGAGATCGACGTCTCCTCACCGGTGGCTCCCGTCACGCGGTGACACGCCGGTGAACCCACCGGTGACGTGGGCGGCAGCACGGATCATCCTCCTTTCCGCGCTCCGAGGCCGACACGCGCCCTCGGTGTTTGCGTAGGGATGCCCACGTCCCTAGCGTCAAAGGAAAGAAGGGGAGCCCCGAAGTCTGAACCTCGAGACGAGGTTGAGGGTTTCGGCAGTCGGCGACCAGGCGCGACGCAGGCCCCTTTCGCAGGAGAACGACAAGAGCAAGGACCCCAAACGTGGCCGGAACCCAGATCTCCCTAGCAGTCATCAAGGTCGTCGGCGTCGGCGGCGGAGGTGTCAATGCTGTCAACCGCATGATCGAGTCCGGACTCAAGGGCGTCGAGTTCATCGCGATCAACACCGATGCCCAGGCGCTGCTGATGTCCGACGCCGACGTCAAGCTCGACGTCGGCAAGGAGATCACCCGTGGTCTCGGCGCCGGCGCCGACCCCGAGGTCGGCAAGCGCGCCACCGAGGATCACGCCGAGGAGATCGAGGAGGTCCTCCGCGGGGCCGACATGGTCTTCGTGACGGCCGGCGAGGGCGGCGGCACCGGCACCGGTGGCGCACCCGTCGTCGCCAAGATCGCTCGCAGCCTCGGCGCGCTGACCATCGGCGTGGTCACCCGTCCCTTCACCTTCGAGGGCCGGCGCCGCTCGACCCAGGCCGAGTCCGGCATCGCCTCGCTGCAGGCCGAGGTCGACACCCTCATCGTGATCCCGAACGATCGCCTGCTGTCCATCGCGGACAAGCAGGTCTCGATGCTCGACGCCTTCAAGAGCGCCGACCAGGTGCTCCTGTCCGGTGTGCAGGGCATCACGGATCTGATCACCACACCAGGCCTGATCAACCTCGACTTCGCGGACGTCAAGTCCGTGATGCAGGGCGCCGGCAGCGCCCTGATGGGCATCGGGTCGGCGCGCGGGGAGGACCGCGCCCTCCAGGCGGCGGAGCTCGCCGTCTCCAGCCCGCTGCTCGAGGCCTCGATCGACGGCGCCTACGGCGTGCTGCTGTCCATCCAGGGCGGCAGCGACCTCGGCCTGTACGAGGTCTCCGAGGCGGCCCGTCTGGTCCAGGAGGCCGCGCACCCCGACGCGAACATCATCTTCGGCTCCGTCATCGACGACGCCCTGGGCGACGAGGTCCGCGTGACCGTCATCGCCGCCGGCTTCGAGAACGGCGGCCCCGCGCCTCGCCAGGAGGTCGCGCCGCAGCAGCGACCTGCTCCGCGCCAGGAGCAGTCGACCCCCGCGCCGCGGCCGGCAGCGGT